>NZ_LR743507.1:4699166-5068333 GCF_902712855.1 Variovorax paradoxus | reverse complement strand
GCCGTGGCGCGCGGCCACCTTCGCCAGCTCGATCACCTCCTCGGTCTTCGAGAAGTTCTGCGGCGTGTAGAAGAGCCCGGTCGACAGGCCCAGTGCGCCTTCGCACATGCCCTGGCTCACGCGCCGCTTCATCGCACCGAGCTGTTCGGCGGACGGTGCGCGGTTGGCCTCGCCCAGCTCGCTCATCCGCACCGGGCCGAAGCCCACGTACATGGCCACGTTGGTGCCCACCGGCGCGGCGCGCAGCTTCTGCGCCTGCGCTGCGATGTCGAAGCCGCCGAAGCCGTCGTTGCCGATCACCGCAGTGGTCACGCCCTGCGTGATGAACGGAATGTTCAGCCGCTTCTTCGGATCGTTCGAGTGCACGTCGGCATCGGCGTGCGTGTGCGCGTCGATGAAGCCGGGTGCGACCACCATGCCGGCGGCATCGATCACGCGCCTCGCACTGAACTGCGCCGGCGCCGTCCTGCCCGCGAACACGATGCGGTCGCCTGCGATGCCCACGTCGCCGACTTCGGGGGTGTCCGAATCGCCCGTGTAGACGGTGCCGCCGCGCAGCAGCAGGTCGAGCACCACAGGTGCGTCGCCGGCGGCGTGCAGGGCGCAGGAGAAGGGCGCGAGGGCCGCAAGAACGGCCAGCGAGACGAGGGACTTGTGCATGGGAAGGAAGGCCCGTGTAGGCGTCGTGTCGGAGGGAGCGGCCAGTTTAGGAGCCGCTTCCGGACCATCGCCAATTCCTTTTGCGCCATGTCCCATGACCTGGAGGCATGGACCGCACTGCCGGGCAGCCAGCCTCAGCCGCGTGTCGCGGTGCCTCCGGCAAGCTGGCCGAGGCCGAGCCGCGCATAGACCGCTGCGGCCTGCCGTCGCAGGCGCAGCGACTCCGGCTGGCCGTTGAGCTGCTGCTGCAGGATGCCTTGCGCGCCCGTCAGCGAAGCCTCGGTGCCGATGCACACGAGCGCGTCGAGATACACCTGCTCGAACAGGTCGCGCTGCGCATGGCTGCCGCCGATCTCGATCATCCGCGGCAGCACCGTGCCCAGCCCTTCGACGGCCGCCGCGAGATCGCCGCGCGCATGCGCCACCAGACCGTGCGCGGCGGGCACGCACACGCGCTGCCATGCGGCGCGCGTCGATGCGGGCGCTCCCGGCGCAAAGGCCTCGATGTTGCGCAGCAGGACGTCGGCCTCGGGCCGGCCGGCGCGCGCCAGGCCGTAGAGGTACTGCAGGTCGAGAAAGGGAAGCACGTGGTCGGCCTGGCGCTGCAGCAGGTACTGCGCCACGTCGTCCCAGCGGCGGCCCACGTCGATGCCGGCAAGCTCGAGGCGCGCGAGCAGCGACACCGCGCCGATCTGGTCCTGCGAGTAGTCCTTCACCACGCCCCACGCATGCTCGTCGTACACCGCGAGTGCTTCGGCATCGCGGCCCAGGTCGATCAGGAACAGCGCCACGTGCCACCAGTTGTGCGTGACCATGAACGAGTTGAGTCCGGTCCAGGTGTCGCTGACGCTTTCCATGAACGCCAGCCCTTCGGCGAGCCGCCCTTCGGTGAGCATCACGTGCGCAAGCGCGTGGTGCGCCCACGGCTCCTTGCGGCACATGGCGATCGCGCAGCGCGCGCTGGCCTCGGCCTCGCGCATCAGGTGGCACTGCTCGTAGCCGAAGGCGGCCATGCCGTGCACGTAGGGCACGTCGGCCGCATGAGGCAGCGCTGCCAGTGCCAGCCTGAGCATGCCGGGGCAGTCGCCCGTGTTGAAGCAGTGGTACTGGCCGAGCTTGACCGACACCAGGTCGCGCGGATGCTCTCGCGCCTGTTCGGCGTGCAGCTCGATGGCGGCCGCGATGTCGCCGTCGGCCCATGCCTCGATGGCCGCGATGTAGCGCTGCTCGCGCGGTGTGCAGCGTGATGCGCCGGCGCGGGTCTTTTCGAGGAACGGCCGCGCGTTGGCCACCGCCTCGCGCGATTCCGCAAACAGGTGCAGCGTGGCGCAGTAGGCCTGCACGATGGGGCTCGCATCGGTCGCCGCCACGGCCAGCAGGTTGACCGCGCGGGCCTCGGTCGAGATGAAGCCCATGACGAAGTCGTCGACCAGCGGCAGGCTGGCAGGATCGTCGAGGGTGAGGGAATTGCCGAGGCTGTCGGCGAGCGATGTTCCGTGGCGCATGGCGGCATCGTGCCACGCCCCGGAGAATTCAGGGCCTCCCGGCCTTTCACTGGCTGATCCCCGCTTCGCAATGCATGCGATTCCCCGTCGAAGCCAGGGACACCGAGCCCCCGCTCTGCAGGGCCGAGCCAGAAACACCGAGGAACCGGCTCTGCCGGGCCTCCGGTGTTGCCCCCGGTAGGGGGAAGGAGGAGCGACACGAAGTGCGCGCATCCTGGGGGCGAGCCGTGAACACCGAGGAACCGGCTCTGCCGGGCCTCCGGTGTTGCCCCCGGTAGGGGGAAGGAGGAGCGACACGAAGTGCGCGCATCCTGGGGGCGAGCCAAATCTACACACCGGCCTGCTGATGCCGGTACTCCTGGGTCTTGCCGCCATAGCCATAGGCCGCGCCGCGTGCATCGATGACGTGGATGTACGACACCTCGTGCAGGTCGGGCCGCAGCCTGGCCATGGCCGCGTGAACCTCGCGCAGGTAGCGCGCCTTCTCGGCCTTGGTGTTGGTCTCGTCGGTGATGCTGATGTCGAGGTGGAACGCAGACTTGCCGAGCGCCGCGAGCGACTGCCCGCCGATGAACCAGGCGTCGGCGGCGATGTACTGCACGGTGACGGCGATGACCGGCAGCTGCTTTCCGAGCACGCTCTGCGTGAGCTCGGCGACCGTGTCGACAGTCTTGCGGGTGAGGGCGGCGTCGGGTTGGCCGGAGAGGTGGACTACGATGTGTGGCATGGCTGGCTCCTGCATGAATGAGTGGTCGATGGGGTGATTGTGGGAATCACTTCATCATCGGAAAAGCGGGAAGATATGATGGATTCCATCGGATTAACGGATGGATGAGCCATGCAGGGTTTCGATCTGGAGCAACTTCGCACGCTGGCTGCGGTGGTCGACGCAGGCAGCCTCACGGCCGCCGCGCCACGCGTGTTCCTGTCGCAGTCTTCGGTGAGCGAGCAGGTCCGCAAGCTCGAGGAGCGCGCCGGTCAGTCGCTGCTCACGCGCAGCAAGGCAGGCGTTGCGCCCACCGAGGCGGGCCTGCGGCTGCTGGGCTATGCGCGGCGCATCCTGGCGCTGAGCGACGAGGCGTTCCGCGACCTGCACGGAGAAACGCTCGAAGGCGAGCTGCGCCTGGCGGTCACCGACTACTTCCGGCCCGGCGATCTCACGCAACTGCTGGCGCGGCTTGGCGAGAGTTATCCGCAGGTGCGGCTGCACGTGAGCATCCTGAAGAGCGATGCGATGCGCGCGGCCTATGCGCAGGGCGAGTTCGACGTGGGGTTGGCGATGAACGTCGCCGGCGTGTCAGCTGCCGATGCCCGGCCGGGCGCGGTGATCCGCCGCGAGTCGCTGGCCTGGCTCGGCGCGAGCGGCATGCGCGTCGTGCGCGGGGAGCCGGTGCGCCTGCTCGTGCTGCCCGAGACGTGTTCGCTGCACCAGTTCACGGTGGCGCTGCTGCGGCGGCGGCGCGTGCCTTATGTGCTGGCGCACGTGGCGTCGGGCGTGGCGGGGCTGCAATCGGCGTTGGCCGCCGGGCTCGGCGTGGCCTGCCTCAACGAGTCGGCCATCAGCGACGGCGTGGCGCGGCTCGCTGCGCCGCACGGCTTGCCGGCCTTGCCGCGGGTGGCGTTCCAGTTCATGCCGGGGCGCCGCGGCGAGACCGCGTTCGTCGCGCGGGCGCGCGAAATGCTGGCCACGCACCTCGTCTGACAAGCGCGCGCGCCGGCAGGGTGGCGCGGGATTTGCGTAAGACCATGCGCCATGAACGCGCCACCTCCCACGACCCCGCCGAGCCTGCTGCGCCATTCGCACCTCGACGACGCGCAGGCGATCTTCTCGGGCACGCTTTTCGTGGCCGTTGCCATGATGCTGTTCGGCCAGGCGGGCCTGCTCACGGGGGGCACGGCGGGCATCGCCTTCCTGCTGCACTACGCCACGGGTGCGAGCTTCGGCAAGCTGTTCTTCCTGGTCAACCTGCCGTTCTACGGATTCGCCTGGCACCGTATGGGGCGCGCATTCACCCTCAAGACCTTCTGCGCGATCGCGCTGCTGTCGTTGATGACAGACTGGGCCCCGCGCTACCTCTCGATCGGCCTGCTGCACCCGGCTTTCGCGGCCGTGCTCGGCGGCCTGATGCTAGGCACGGGCTGCCTGTTTCTTGCGCGCCACCGCGCCAGTCTGGGCGGCGCGACCGTGCTGACGCTCTACCTGCAGGACAGGCGCGGCTGGCCGGCGGGCAAGGTGCAGATCGGGATCGACTGCACGGTGGTGCTGCTGGCGCTGTTCGTGATTCCGCCCCAGCGCGTGGGGTGGTCGGTGATGGCGGCGGTGGTGATGGGGCTCTTTCTCTGGATCAACCACAAGCCGGGGCGCTACGCGGCGACCTGACCCGATGCCGTGCACCGAGGCGTGTGCACGGACGGGGCAGTGCGGTCGCGCCCGGTCAACCCGGGTTCTAGCGCCCGGGTGGCACGGGCCAGGGCCGTTGCGGCTCCCAGATCAGCTCGAAGGCCCGCGCCACGCGCAGCACGCCGAGGTCGTCGAAACGCTGGCCTGCAATCTGCAGACCGATCGGCAAGCCCGACGCCGAGTACCCGCAGTTCACCGAAGCGGCGGGCTGCTCGGACATGTTGAACGGCACGGTGAACCCGATGTGCTCCAGCGGGCGCAGCGGATCGTTGGTCGGCGAGGGCGCCTCCGCGGCGGCTGGCATGTTCGGCGACACGGGCGAGATCACGTAGTCATACCGCGCGCAGGCGGCCACGGTGGTCACGCGCGTGGTGTGGAACTGGCTGAAGCTGCGGAACACCTGCTCGCCGCTGAACTCCGCCGCGCTCTCCGCCCATGCGCGGATGTACGGCAGTACCTTGGCGCGCTGGTCGGCGCGCAGGCCCTTCATGTCCACCAGCGAGCGCGTGCGCCAGAAGTGGTCCATGCCGTCGAGCATGGCCTGCGACATGAAAGGCTGCATCGGCTCGATCACCGCGCCGGCTTTTTCGAGCAGGCGCGCTGCTTCTTCCACTGCCGCCTGGATCCCGGGTTCGACCGCCAAGCCGCAGCCGGCGTCGAGCAGCAGGCCGATGCGAAGCCCGCGCAGATGATCGGGCGAGACGTCGAAGCCGGCCCATTCGATGTCCTGCGGCGGCAGGCTCATGCTGTCGCGCGCGTCGGGCTTCGACAGGGCCTGCATCAGCAGTGCCGCGTCACCCACGGTGCGCGTCATCGGGCCGGCGGCGCGGCCCATGTAGGGCGGATCGATCGGGATGCGCCCGAGGCTCGGCTTCAGCGTGAACACGCCGCACCAGCTCGCGGGCAGGCGCAGCGAGCCGCCGATGTCCGTGCCCAGGTGCAGCGGGCCGTAGCCCGCCGCTGCCGCCGCGCCGGCGCCTGCGCTGGAACCGCCAGGGGTCAGCCTCAGGTCCCACGGATTGCGCGCCAGCGTGTGAAAGCTGGAGAGACCCGACGACAGCATGCCGTAGTCGGGCATGGTGGTCTTGCTCACGATCACCACGCCGGCTTCCTTCAGGCGCGCCGCGGGCGGCGCATCGGTAGGGGCGGGTTTCAAGTCGACGGCGGCGGTGCCCGCAGGCATCGGATCGCCGCGCGTCGCGATGTTCTCCTTGATGGTCGCCGGCACGCCGTCGAGCGGGCCGAGCGCATCGCCGCGCTGCCAGCGCGCTTCCGATGCCCGCGCCTGCTCGAGTGCAGCCTCGGGCCTGAAGAGCCAGGTGGCCTGCAGATGAGGCTCCCAGCGCTCCACCTGCGCGATCACCGCCTGCGTGACCTCCACCGGCGAGAGCTTGCGGTCGCGGTACGCGGCGGCGAGTTCCTGCGCGGAAAGCCCGATAAGCATGGCGGCATCGGACATCGGGTCACTCACTCAAGTCGTCGCACGACGCACGAGACCCGAAGGCCCGTTCGCGAAACACCGTGGAACCGGCTCCGCCGGACCACAGGTGTTGCTTCCGGTAGGCGGAAGGCGTAGCGACACGGAGCGTGCGAAGCCTGCGGGCGGGCTCGATCACCCCCACGACAGGGCGGAGAGGTCGTTCACGAAGATCGGGTTTTCCTTCCAGATGCCCTTGACGTTCTTCTTGGCGACGGTCGGGAACTGCGGCTGGTACAGGAAGCCGTTGGCCGCATCGGTGGCCAGCATCTTCTGCGCGTCGCCGAGCAGCTTGTTGCGCTCCGTGGCATTGGCCGTGGTCTTGATCTTGTCGAACAGCGCGTCGAAGGCCTTCGACTGGTAGCCCCAGTAGTAGTCCGACTTGGCGTAGTTGCCGAGGTCGAAGGGCTCGACGTGCGACACGATCGACAGGTCGTAGTCCTTGTTGCCGTAGGTGCCGCTGAGCCATTGCGCCCACTCGACGTTCTGCACCTTCACCACGATGCCGATCTTGGCGAGCTCGGCCACGATCACCTCGCCGCCCTGGCGCGCGTAAGGCGGCGGAGGCAGCGTCATCTTGAGTTCGAGCGGCGTCTTCACGCCGGCCTCGGCCAGCAGCTTCTTGGCCTTTTCGACGTCGAACGGGTTGATGCCGGTGGTGTCGACATAGCCCGCCGCGCCCGGCACGTAGTGGCTGCCGATGGGAACGCCGAACCCGTCGGCCGCGCCTTCGATCACGGCCTTGCGGTCGATGGCCGCGAGGATGGCGCGGCGCACGCGCACGTCGTCCAGCGGCTTCTTGCGGTTGTTGATCGACAGGATGGTCTTGGCGCGCGAACCGGCCAGGATGGTCTGGAACTGCGGGTTCATCTTGAACTGCGGCACCACGCGCGTGCCGATGCGCGGGAACACGTCGACGTCGCCCGACAGCATGGCCGCGGCCTGCGCGGCCGTGTCGGAGATGAAGCGGAAGGTGACCTTGTTGATCTTGGCCGTGGCCGGGCTGCGGAACCCGTCCCACTTGCTCAGCGTGAGCGACGAGCCCTTGGCCCAGTTGTCGAGCTTGTAGGGGCCGGTGCCCACCGGCTTGGTGGCGTTGCCCTCGGCGCTCTTGGGCTCGACGATCACGGCCGTGGCCTGGCCCAGCACGAAGGGCAGGTCGGGATCGATCTCCTTGTTGATCACGACCACCGTGTAGTCGTCCACCACCTGCGTGCTCAGGTTGGCGAAGGTGCGCTTGTCCTTGTTGGTGCTCTTCTCGCCGCCGGCGCGGTCGAACGAGAACTTGACGGCAGCGGCGTTGAACGGCTCGCCGTTCTGGTACTTCACGCCGCGCTTGAGCTTGAAGGTGTAGGTCTTCAGGTCGGGCGAGACTTCCCAGCTCTCGGCCAGCAGCGGCGTGACGCTGCCGTCGGCGTTGATCTTGGTGAGCGTCTCGAGGATGTTGTACTGCACCACCTCGGCGATGGCGGCGGCGGCGCCCGAGGTCGGGTCCAGGCCCGGCGGTTCGAGCGCCATGCCGATCACGATGGCGTCCTTCCTGCCCTGCGCCATGCCGGCGAGCGGGGTGGCCAGCGCAACGGTGGCGCCAGCGGTGGTGAGGAGGGTGCGGCGGTTCAACATACGTGTGATCTCCGGAAAAACAGGCCAGGTTCGAAAGACTGCTTCGGCGCGCGCCGTGCCCCGAAGGAAGGCGCCACGCCACGAAAGACACGACACGCAGCACGAAAGATGCCACGTGCGCAGCCGGTCATTCTCTCGCAGCGCACCCGCCGCCGTGCGGCCCGCGCGCCGGTTTTTCCTCGGGGGCTTCCCGTAGGCGCGCGCCCTGCGGCGCGCGCTTCAGGCCCAGGAAAGAGCCGCGATGTCGTTCACGAAGATCGGCGCGTCCTTCCACAGACCGCGCAGGTTGCGCGCCGCCACCGTGATGAACTGCGGCTGGAACAGGAACACGTTGGCCGAGTCCTCCGCCAGCAGCCGCTGCGCGTCGCCCAGGTAGCGCAGCCGGTCGGCGGGGCGTGCGGCGTTGCGCGCCTTGTCGAACACCTCGTTGAACTTCGCGGACTGGTAGCCCCAGTAGTACTCGGGCTTGGTGTAGTTCACGAGGTCGAACGGCTCGACGTGCAGGATCAGCGAGAGGTCGTAGTTCTTGTTGCCGTAGGTGCCGCTGATCCATTGCGCCCATTCGACGTTCTGGATCTTCGCGACGATGCCGATCTTGGCCAGCTGCGCGGCGATGAGCTCGCCGCCCTGTCGCGCGTAGGGTGGCGGGGGCAGCACCAGGTCGAGTTCGAGCGGCGTCTTCACGCCGGCCTCGGCCAGCAGCTTCTTCGCCTTCTCGACGTCGAACGGGTTGATGCCGGTGGTGTCCACGTAGCCGGGCGCGCCGGGCGCGTAGTGGCTGCCGATGGGAATGCCGCGGCCGTCTGCGGCGGCGTCGATCACGGCCTTGCGGTCGATGGCCGCGGCGATGGCGCGGCGCACGCGCACGTCGTCCAGCGGCTTGCGCTTGTTGTTGATGGCCAGGATGGTCTTGCCGCGCGAGGCGTTGAAGACGATCTGGAAGCGCTTGTCGTTCTGGAACTGCGACAGGCTGCGCGACACCGACGCATGCGGGAACAGGTCGACGTCGTTCGACAGCAGCGCCGCGGTCTGCGCGGCCGGCTCGGAGATGAAGCGGAAGCTCGCCTTGCGGATCTGCACCGCATCGGCGCTTCGGTAGCCGTCCCACTTGGCCAGGACGATGCCCGAGCCCTTGGCCCAGTTGTCGAGCCTGTAGGGGCCGGTGCCGACCGGCTTCGTGGCGTTGGTCTCCACGGTCTTGGGTTCGACCAGGATGGCCGAGGCCTGGCCCAGCAGGAACAGCAGGTCGGGCTCGATCTCCTTGTTGATCAGCACCACCGTGTGTTCGTCGACCACCTGCGTGGTGATGTTGGTGAAGGTGCGCTTGTCCTTGTTGGTGCTGTTGGCAGCGGCCGCGCGCTCGAAGGAGAACTTCACGCTCTGTGCGTTGAACGGCTCGCCGTTCTGGAACTTCACGCCGCGCTTGAGCCTGAAGGTGTAGGTCTTCAGGTCGGGCGAGATGTCCCAGGCTTCGGCCAGCAGCGGCGTGACGCTGCCATCGGAATTGATCTTGGTGAGTGTCTCGAAGACGGTGTAGAGCACCACCTCTGCGATCTCGGCGCCGGCCTTGGCCGTGGGGTCGAGGCCCGTGGGTTCCAGCGTGAGGCCGATGACCAGCGCGTCCTTCTTGCGCTGTGCGAGCGCAAGCGTGGGCAGTGCCAGCGGTGTGAGGGCTGCAGCGCCGGTGGCGAGCAGGGTGCGTCGTTTGAGCATGAAGCGATGTCCTCCGAACAAGGGGCAGGCATCATCCGCGACACCGGCGGCGCGCGCAACCAGATGCTTATGACCGACTCATCCTAAGCATCGTCGCATAGCGGCGCGACGCCGCGGTGTCAGGCCGGCAGCAGCGTGCCGCCGGTGGGTGTGCGCGGCACCGCTTCGAGGAGCGTTCGCGTGTACGGGTGCTGTGCATGCTGGAACAGCTCGGCAGGCCGGCCCTGCTCGACGATTTTTCCCTTCCACACCACGCAGACTTCGTCGCACAGGTGGTTGACCACCGCGAGGTCGTGGCTGATGAGCAGGTAGCTCACGCCGAACTGCTGCTGCAGGTCCTGCATGAGGTTGAGCACCTGCGCCTGCACCGACACGTCGAGTGCGCTCACCGGCTCGTCGGCCACGATGAGCTTGGGGCGCGTGATGAGCGCGCGCGCGATGGCGATGCGCTGGCGCTGGCCGCCCGAGAACTCGTGCGGATACTTGTCCATGTCGGTGGTGCGCAGGCCGACGGCGGCGAGCGCCTCGGACGCGCGCTCGCGTTGCTCGGCTCGGCTGGTCTCGGCCAGTGCCTCCAGCGGCTCGGCCACGATGCGCGCGACGGTCTGGCGCGGGTCGAGCGAGCCGTAGGGGTCCTGGAACACCATCTGGAAGTCGCGCCGCGCGGTGCGCAGCTCGGACTTCGATAGCGCATGCAGGTCGCGGCCCTCGAGCGAGACAGTGCCCGAGGTGGGCGTGTCGAGCGCCATCACGAGACGCGCGATGGTCGACTTGCCCGAGCCCGATTCGCCGACGATGCCCACGCTCTGGCCGGCCTGTACCTCGAAGCTCACGCCGTTGAGGGCCTTCACCGTCGGCGGCGGGCCGAAGAGTTTCTCTCGCGGCAATGCGTAGTGCCGCACCAGGTCGGTGACCTGCAGCAGCGGGGCGGCTGTGTCCGAAGCGCTCATGGTGCGACAGCCTCTTGCGCTGCGATCTCATCGAGCCTGATGCAGCGCACCGCATGGTCGTGCGGCAGCATCGTGGCCGGCGGCTTCGTGGTCCTGCAGGCGTCGACGGTGTAGCTGCAGCGGCCTGCGAACGGGCAACCGGGCGGCAGGTCGACCAGTTCGGGCACGCTGCCCTTGATGGTGGCCAAGCGCAGCCCGCGCGGTGCGCCGATGGCGGGGCGCGCGGCGAACAGGCCCTGGGTGTAGGGGTGCGCGCGGCGCGCGAACACCGCCTCTGTCGGGCCGCTCTCGACCACGCTGCCGCCATACATCACGAGCATCTTCGAGACCGTCTGCGCGATCACGCCGAGGTCGTGCGAGATCAGGATCAGCGCCATGCCGCGCTCGGCGACGAGGCTCTGGATGAGCTCGAGGATCTGCTTCTGGATCGTGACGTCGAGCGCGGTGGTGGGTTCGTCGGCGATCAGCAGGTCGGGACCGCAGGCGAGCGCCATCGCGATGCCGATGCGTTGGCGCTGGCCGCCGGAGAACTGGTGCGGATACGCGTCGAGCCGCGAGGCCGCGTCGGGAATGCCCACGCGCTCGAGCAGCGCGAGCACTTCCTTGCGCGCGTCGGCCTTCGACAAGCCGCGGTGCAGCCGCAGCGGCTCGCCCACCTGGCGCGCGATGGTATGCACCGGGTTCAGCGCCGTCATCGGCTCCTGGAAGATCATGCCGATGCGGTTTCCGCGGATCTGGCACATCGACTTCTCGTCGCGGCCCACCAGCTCGGTGCCGTCGAACATGATGCTGCCGGTGACCTTCGCGGTCGAGGGCAGCAGACCCATCAGCGACATCACGGTGATCGACTTGCCGCAGCCCGATTCGCCGACGATGCCCAGCGTTTCGCCGCGCTCGAGCGTGAAGTCGATGCCGCGCACCGCTTCGGCGGGGCCGCGTTGCGTCTGCAGCTGGATGTGGAGGTCCTTGACCTGGAGGAGTGGCATCTTGCTTACGTACCTCGCTTCACCTGGCGCGCGCCAGCCGTGGATCGAGCAGGTCGCGCAGGCCGTCGCCCAGCAGGTTCAGCCCGAGCACCGCGAAGGCGATGGCCATGCCGGGGAACACCGCGAGCAGCGGCGACTGGAACATCATCGTCTGCGCCTCGCTGAGCATGCGGCCCCACGAGGGTTGCGGCGGCTGCGTGCCTAGGCCAAGGTAGGAGAGGGCGGCCTCGGCCAGGATGGCGATGGCGAAGCGGATGGTGATCTGCACGATCAGCACCGCCGAGATGTTCGGCAGCACGTGCTGCATGGTGATGGCGAACGAACCCTTGCCGCAGGCGCGCGCGGCGGTCACGTACTCGCGCGACCAGATCGCATTCGCCGACGCGCGCGTGATGCGTGCGAAGGTCGGGATGTTGTAGATGCCGATGGCGATGATCGCGTTGACGATGCCGGCGCCGAACACGGCGGTCATCATGATCGCGCTGAGGATCGCGGGGAACGCCAGCGAGAAGTCGGTGAGCCGCATGATGGCTTCCTCGACCCAGCCGCGCCTGGCGGCGGCCAGCAGGCCCAGCGCGGTGCCCACCACGAGGCCGATGCCCACGGCGATCACGCCCACCAAGATCGATGCGCGCGCGCCCACGAGCAGCAGCGACGCCACGTCGCGGCCATAGGTGTCGGTGCCCAGCCAGTGCGAGCCGGTCGGCGGCTTGAGCTTGTTGGCCATGTCCATGTCGTAGGGCGACCACGGCGTCCACACCAGCGAGATGCCGGCGGCCAGCAGCAGGAGCAGCGTCAGCACGCCGCCCAGCACGAAGCTGCGGTGGTGCAGTGCGCGGCGCCAGAAGCCCGGCACCTTGAGCGCGGCCGCGCTCGGGGCGGTCACGGTGCTCATATGTCGCTGGCCTTGATGCGCGGGTCGATCACGGCATACAGCACGTCGACCACGAAGTTCACGATGACCACCATGGCCGCCAGCAGCATCACGCAGTTGCGCACCACGATCAGGTCGCGGTTGCTGATGGCCTGGAAGATGAGGCGGCCCAGCCCCGGCAGGTAGAACACGTTCTCCACCACGATGGTGCCGGCCAGCAGCTCGGAGAACTGCATGCCCATGACCGTGATGACCGGGATCATCGCGTTGCGCAGCACGTGGGTCCACAGCACCATGCGCTGCGACACGCCCTTGGCGCGCGCGGTGCGAACGAAGTCCTCGCGCATCACCTCGAGCACCGCCGAGCGCGTGATGCGCGCGAGGATCGCGGCCTGCACCACGGCCAGCGACAGGGCCGGCAGCAGCAGCGACTTGATGCCCGCGAAGACGCCGTCGCCCCAGCCCTCGAAGCCGCCGGCGGAGAACCACTGCAGCTGCACCGAGAACACCAGGATCAGAAGGATCGCGAACCAGAAGTTCGGAATGGCGATGCCGACCTGGGCCATGCCCATCAGCCCGACGTCGCCGAGCTTGTTGTGGCGCGCCGCGGCCGTCACGCCGACCAGCAGCGCGATGACGACGGTGAGCGCCATCGCCATCATGGCCAGGGGTACGGTGAGCGCGAGGCGCTCCAGGATCAGGTCGAGCACCGGGGAGCTGTAGGCGTAGCTGTCGCCGAGGTTGCCGGTGAGCAGGCCGCCGATCCAGTGCCAGTAGCGCGTCCAGGCGGGCAGGTCGAGGCCGAGCTTGGTGGCCAGCGCCGCCACGGCCTCGGGCGAGGCGTCGGGGCCCATGAGCATCTGCGCGGCATTGCCGGGCAGGATCTCCAGGACGAGGAAGACGATGACCGAGGCGCCGATCAAGGTGCCGATCAGCGTGGCAAGGCGCTTTATTAGGAACAGACTCATGGGGCGGGGCGCAGCATAACTGACTCGTGCAACAAGTGTGCCGGGAATGTGGCCTTTGTCATTCAGGCGCCACCCGGCCGTCGTGCCCCGCGATAATCGGTGGCATGGCCCTCATGATCACCGACGAATGCGTCAACTGCGATGTCTGCGAGCCCGAGTGCCCGAACGATGCGATCTACATGGGCGAGGCCTATTACGAGATCGACCCGCACAAGTGCACCGAATGCGTCGGTCATTTCGACGAGCCGCAGTGCGTGCAGATTTGTCCGGTGGCCTGCATCCCCGTGAATCCGGAGCATGTGGAAAGCCGCGAGACGCTGATGCAGAAGTACCAGCGCCTCACGGCGATCAAGGTGACCTCCGCCTAGCCGAGGCCTTCGGGCGTCTGGCCCTCGTCGGACTCATTCATCCGACTTGCGTTTCTTCTTCTCGCGTTGTGGCGCATCGCCGGCCGTGTTGTCGCGCGGCGCGCCGCTGAAGCTCATGCTCGACTTGCGCGGCTTGCGTGCGACCTTTGCGGCGCGATCGCGCTCCCTTTGCTCGGCCACAGCGAGACGCCGTTCGGCTTGCGCGGCACTCCGGGCTTCTCGGGCGGCTCGGCTGTCGCGCTCGTAGGCCGCCTTCTCCAGAGACAGGCGGCTGCGCTCCAGTTGGTCGGCGTTCGATCTGGCGCTTCGGGTGCCGGCATCGGCCGAGCGGCGGTCCTCGTCGCTGCGGTGGTCTTCCACCTTCACCGTCTTGCCGCCCTCGCATGGCCGGTCGGAATAGGTGTTGCCGCAGCGCCATGTCTGCGAGCCTTCCTGCGCTGAAGCGCCAGTGGAAAAAGCGCCTGTCGCTACAAAAAACAAAGCAACGGAGGTGATGCTGGCCTTCGTTGCTTTGCTTCTTCTACGTTCTCTCTTCATTTTTAGTTCTCTCCCTCCCTGCACTCCGGTGGCCGGCTAGGTGGCGGCAGGCGTGCCCCCGTCGCCGGGCTCCCGCCGCGGCGGCTTGGGCCGGGGCGGTTTGCTCGTGTGAATCAGCAGCGTCGCTTTTTCCATCTCGCCCGCGATCAGCGCGGGCACGGCATGGAGCGTGCGGACGACGGCGTCTTCGATCGCTTCACGTTGCTCCTTGAGCGGCTTCTTCAGCACCCAGTTGACGACCTCCGACTTCACGCCGGGGTGCCCGATGCCGAGGCGCAGGCGCCAGTAGTCGCCAGTGCCGAGCTGCGCATGGATGTCGCGCAGTCCGTTGTGGCCGGCGTGGCTGCCGCCGAACTTGAGCTTGGCCTGGCCCGGGACCACGTCGAGCTCGTCGTGCACCACGAGGATCTCCTCCGGCGCGATCTTGAAGAAGCGGGCAAGGGCGCCGACCGACTTGCCCGACAGGTTCATGAAGGTCTGCGGCTCCAGCAGCCAGATGCTCTGGCCGCCGATGCTCGCGCGCGCCGCGAGGCCGTGATAGCTGCGCTCGGGAACGAGGTTGAGTTTCCAGTCGCGCGCGAGGGCATCGATCCACCAGAAGCCCGCGTTGTGGCGCGTGGCTTCGTACTCTGGGCCCGGGTTTCCGAGGCCGACGAACAGCTTGATCATGGTTGTGGATTATCCCGTCCGCCAAAAGCAAAAGGCCCGCACGGGGCGGGCCTTGGTGTCGACGGACGCAGGAAGTTGATTACTTCTTGGCAGTCTTGGCAGCGGGGGTCTTGGCGGCCGGAGCCTTGCCACCCTTGCCGGCCGGAGCTGCCGCTGCATCGGCAGCAGCTGCGCCTTCGGCGGGCGCTTCGACTTCTTCGGCAGCCGGAGCGACGGCCGAAGCCAGCACCGGGTTCACCTTGCCGTGGCTGACCCACTTCACGCCGCGCGGCAGCTTGATGTCCTTCAGCGTGACGGTGCCGTTCTTCTTCAGGCCCGACAGGTCCACTTCGATGAACTCAGGCAGTTCGGAGGGCAGGCAGTTCACTTCCAGTTCGGTCGTGACGTGGTTGACCAGGTTGTGTTCGAGCTTGACGGCATCGGACTCTTCCTCGCCCTTGAAGTGCAGCGGCACCTTCATGGTCATGCGGGTCTTGGCATCGACACGTTGGAAGTCGATGTGTTGCACCAGCTGGCGGAACGGGTGGTATTGCACGTCACGCAGCAGAACCTTGCTGACAGCGCCGGCCAGTTCCATTTCGAGCACGGTCGAATGGAAGGCTTCCTTCTTCAGGGCGTGCCACAGTGCGTTGTGATCGATTTCGATCAGTTGCGGCTGGGTGTCGCCACCGTAGACGATGCCAGGGGTCTTGCCCGAGATGCGGAGACGGCGGCTCGCACCCGTGCCCTGCTTTGCGCGCTCAAAAGCGACGAATTTCATATCTAGCTCCTGTGAGAGTCCACCGCGACCAGTGCGACTCCGGTTCAAAAAGGCTTCCTCAGTAAGAGGAAGCCCGCTCTTCGCCTCGGGTCAGAACAGGTTGTCTTGGTCCGAGAACAAACTCATCACCGACTCGCCCTTGGCAATGCGCTGGATCGTTTCGGCGATCAGCGGTGCCACGGAGAGCTGGCGGATCTTTCCGCAGGCATTCGCGCCGTCGGAAAGGGGAATGGTGTTGGTCACGACGACTTCGTCGAGTGCCGTGCCCTTGGTGATGCGCTCGATGGCCGGTCCCGAGAAGATCGGGTGCGTGCAATAGGCGTAGACGCTCTTGGCGCCGCGTTCCTTCAGCACCTCGGCAGCCTTGACCAGGGTGCCGGCGGTGTCGATCATGTCGTCCATGATCACGCAGTTGCGGCCGTCGATCTCGCCGATCACGTTCATGACTTCGCTGACGTTGGCCTTCGGGCGGCGCTTGTCGATGATGGCGAGATCGCAATTCAGTTGCTTGGCCAGCGCGCGGGCACGGACCACGCCGCCCACGTCGGGCGAGACCACGATCAGGTCTTCGTAGTTCTTGGCGCGCAGGTCGCCGAGCAGCACGGGCGAGGCGTAGATGTTGTCGACCGGAATGTCGAAGAAGCCCTGAATCTGGTCGGCGTGCAGGTCCATCGTGAGCACGCGCTCGACGCCGACGGTTTCCAGCAGGTTGGCCACGACCTTCGCCGAGATCGGCACGCGGCTCGAACGTGGACGGCGGTCCTGGCGGGCATAGCCGAAATAGGGGATCACGGCGCTGATGCGTTCGGCCGAAGCGCGCTTGAGCGCGTCGACCATGATCAGCAGTTCCATCAGGTTTTCGTTGGTCGGCGCGCAGGTCGACTGAACAACGAACACGTCACGCGCACGCACGTTCTGGTTGATCTCGACGGTGACTTCGCCGTCGGAGAAGCGGCCGACGCGGGCGGCGCCCAGCGAGGTGCCGAGGTTCTGCGCGATTTCTGCAGCAAGGCCGGGATTGGCATTGCCGGTGAAAACCATGAAGTCAGGGTGATTAGCCTGCATGAGCGCGTCCCGGCAGTGCAAGTTGGCTTAGGAAGCCGCCAAAAGGTTTGTGATGCATAGCGACCGGTGGGCCGCCGATTATTGCAGCGGGTGGGCTGCAAATGAAGAACTGCGGCCGTTGGGCCGCAGTCTCTGAAGATTTGGCAGGGGAGAAAGGATTCGAACCTTTGCATGCTGGAATCAAAATCCAGTGCCTTAACCAGCTTGGCGACTCCCCTACACGGGTCGACGGCTTTCGCCACCAACCGATATATGTCGCATCGAACCGCATGAACGATCCGATTATCTTCAGGTTGCCCAACCGCACAGCGGATGAGTTTCCAGGTTGCTGCAATGACGAACCTGCCAGCCATCGGGGGCTTCCGGCAGTTCCGCTTCATGCGGCGCTTGCGGCAACTTCGCGAATACCGAACTTCCGGAGCCGGTCATTCGTGCCTTCAATCCCAACGCGCCGAGCCATTCGATGGCTTCGGTGACTCCGGGACAAAGTCGCTGTGCAACCGGCTGCAGGTCGTTGTGGCCGAAATCGAAAACCGAGTCACTCAAAACCGAGCTTTTCAGGTTTGTCGCTTCTAGCGATTCGCTATCTGCAGCAAAGCCTGAGATTATAGCAACAGGAGTAGCGCGTTGCAGATCCGTTGCTGAAAAAATTAGTCGGGTATCGAGTCCCTCGGGAGGTTTGACCACTGCGAAGTGCGCGGGAGGGAGTGTAACCGGCGTCAGCAGCTCTCCGACGCCTTCGACCCATGCATTTCGACCACCGAGGAAAAAAGGGACATCGGCACCCAGCTTCAGCCCGATGTGCGCGAGCCGCGAGAGCGGCAGGTTCAGTCCCCAGAGGCGATTGAGCGCGAGCAGGCATGTTGCGGCGTCCGAAGAGCCGCCGCCCATGCCTGCCTGCGAGGGGACATGCTTCGCCACGCCGATGTGTGCACCTTGCCCGGGAGCGGCGTGCGCCTGCAGTGCTCGCGCCGCGCGCAACACGAGGTCGTCCGCGGGCAATTCCGTCGTGAGGTCCTCACGGCTCAACTGGCCGTCGCGGCGCAGTTCGACGTGCAGCGTGTCGCACCAGTCGATCAGCATGAACACCGACTGCAGCAGGTGGTAGCCGTCGTCGCGCCGGCCGGTGATGTGAAGGAAGAGGTTGAGCTTGGCCGGCGCGGGAAGGTCGTAGAGCGCCTTCATGACCGCTCGAACACGATGCGCAGATCTGCGCGCGGGTTCGGCGATTCGCGCACGGCCTGCAGACGGCCATTGCCGAGCTGCGCCAGATCGGGCTTCCAGCCGGGCACAGGGTCGCTGCGGCCCGCGAGCCAGCCGAACAGCGCGCCCACCGGAATGGCCGCGCCCGTGGCAGCTTCGATCAATGCATCGACCGAATCGAAGCGGCGGGTGTGATTGCCATCCTTCAGCAACGCCTCGCCCGGCGCCCAGTGCAGTTGCGCAAGCGTGCTGCCGATGGGGGTGGTCAAGGTGAGGTCACCGGCCTCGGCCGAGCCGCGAAGCTCGAACAGCGCCGCGAAGGTCTGCACCGGTTCGCTCTCGATGCGAAGCGACATTCGCCCGCTCCAGCTGTCCGAGCGGGCGGGGGGCGCAGACGAACCGCCCGAGAACTGCGCACAGCCCGCTATCAAAAGAACAGCCGCGCCGCCCGCTGCCAGCAGCGTGCGGCGACCCTGGTCGACCCGCGTCATGTCAGGGCTTCACCCGCAGGCGCTTGAGCGTTTCCTGCAGGGTTTCGTTTTCGGCATCGCTCAGGAGCGCTTCCTTCCAGATCGTGACGGCGCGATCCTTCTGGCCGGCCGACCACAGCACCTCGCCGAAATGCGCGCCGATTTCCGGATCGGGCCGCGTCTTGTATGCGGCCTCGAGGATGCGGATGGCCTCGTCCATGTTGCCGAGCCGGAACTCCACCCAGCCCAGGCTGTCGGCAATGAACGGATCGTCGGGTGCGAGCTGCACCGCTTTCTGGATCAGCGTGCGCGCTTCGTCGAGCCGGATCTTGCGATCGGCGAACGAATAGCCGAGCGCGTTGTAGCCGTTCTGGCTCTCGGGCTTCAGCGCAATCAGCCGCCGCAGCAGCCGCTCCATGTCGTCGAGGCGGTTGAGTTTCTCGGCCACCATGGCCTGGTCGTAGACCAGGTCGGCGTCGTCCGGCGATTCCGCAGAGGCTTTCGCCAGCATGTCGTAGGCGGCCTGGTATTGCTTGGCGTCGCGCAGCAACTGAACTTCTGCCAGGAACTTCTGCTTCTTGTCTTCCGCAGTGCGCTCGGGCAGAGCGCGGATTACTTCCCGCGCCTGCGGGAGCTTGCCCTGGCGGGCCAGCAGTGCCGCGCGGCGGGTCTGCGCGGCAACCATTTCGTCTGCGCCGTCGATGCGCGAGAGCCAGCGCTCGGCAGCCGCGTAATCCTTGCGCCGTTCCGCCAGCTGCGAGAGCGCCAGGTAGGCCTGCGACACGCTGCGCTTGCGGTCGGCAGCGTCGGTGTCCTTGTTGCTCGGGCTGTTCGACAGCTCGATGAAGCGCTTGATCGAGGTCTCGGCGGCGGCGTCCTGCTTGGCCTGCATCTGCAGGCTGCCAAGCAGCAGCCAGGGCTCCGCGAGTTCGGGGCGCGACGAGGTCACGGCCTGCAGCTGCGTGGTCGCGTCGGCGTAGCGGCGGTTTTCAACCAGCACGCGGGCGTAGGCAATGCGCAGGTCGGGCGCGGCTTTAGGGTTGGTGTTCAGGTAGCGCGTGACGATCGGCTCGGCCAGCGGCTGGCCGGGGTCGATCATCTCGAGCGCCAGCGCCACGGGCGCGTCGGAGGCCGGGTCGACTTCCTGGCCCTTGCGCGCCGCCTCGAGGGCACCGGAGGCATCGCCCGCATTGAGGCGCAACCGTCCCACGGTGGCCCAGGCCAGTCCACCCATCGTGGGGCTCTTGAGTTCGTCCGACAGCGCTTGCTCGACCACCGAGGCCGCGAGCTTCTTGTCCGCAGCGCGCGAATAGTTGCGCGCGATCACCGCCATCAGCAGCGGGCGTTCGACCTGCGAGGTTGCCGCCACTTCGGCGCGCAGCGGTTCGACGGTCTCGCTGATGCGATTCAGGGCGATCAGGATCTGAAGTTCGATGCGCCGTGCATCGCGCGACGTCGGCAGGGTTTCCTGCCAGGCCCGCGCGGCGGCCAGCGCAGCGTCGCCGGAACGCGATTGCAGCGCGATCTCGACGGCGCGCTGGAACAGCTTGCCGTCGCGCAACCGGCGTGCAGCATCGAGCACCAGCGCGTAGCCTGAGCCGGGGTCGCCGGAACGCGTCGTCAGCTCGCCCATCAGGATTTCGTAGAACAGGTCGGCCGTGAGCGCGGAAGGCTGCGCGATGTCGGCCTCGCTGGCCGGCTTGGCGGCGGCCACCACGCGCGGGCGGGCCGGCGGCTTCGGCGGCGCGGAGCGTTCGATGACTGGCGCGGGGCTGGTGGGGGCTGCGGGATCGGAGGTTTGTGCGTGAATCGCACAGGCGATCAAGGCAAGAGACGCGGCCGCCGCAAGGCGGTGTCGGCGGGGCGAAAAGTTCATCTGACCATAATAATCCAGCCTTTTGAACGAGCGCCGCGTGGGGCTTCAACGCCGATGGCGTTTGCCGGAGATTTACTTTTTCATGCCTGAACTACCCGAAGTCGAAGTCACCCGACGCGGCTTTGCAGACCGCATTGCCGGTGCACGCATCGACGCGGTGCGCATCGGCAAGCCCCTGCGCTGGGCGCTCATGGTGCTGCCCGAGGCGCTGGTCGGGCGAAGGGTGCTGCAGGTGCGCCGCCGCGGCAAGTACCTGCTGATCGATCTCGATCGAGGCATCCTGTTGCTGCACCTGGGCATGTCGGGAAGCCTGCGCTTCGATGCGGCGTTGCCGCCGCCCGGCCCGCACGACCACTTCGACCTGGTGACTGACCTCGGCACGCTGCGGCTGAACGATCCGCGGCGGTTCGGCGCGGTGGTTTATGTCGATCACGAGGATTCACCCTGGGCCATCAAGCTGCTCGGCGGTCTGGGCATGGAGCCGCTGGGCGACGCGTTCGACCTCGATGCGTTTCATGCGGGTCTCAAAAAGCGCAAGACTGCGGTCAAGCAAGTGCTGCTGGCGGGCGACGTCGTGGTGGGTGTCGGCAATATCTATGCGTCGGAAGCGTTGTTTCAGGCAGGCATCCGGCCGACGCTCTCGGCCGCCCGCATCAGCCGCCCGCGTGCTGCCAGGCTGCATGCCGCGGTGCGCGAAATATTGGCCAGGGCGGTCGAGAAGGGTGGAAGCACGTTGCGGGACTTTTCGAATGTGGATGGCCAGAACGGCTATTTCCAGCTTGAGGCGACCGTCTACGGGCGGGCTGGCGAGCCATGTCGGGTTTGCGCAACGCCGATCCGGCTGCTGCGCCAGGGCCAGCGCTCCACGTATTACTGTCCGAATTGCCAGAAGTAACGATGGGCGAGTTGGCCAACATCGTGATGGAATGCACAGGAAATGGTTGCTGAACGCTTCCCGATGCTATATTTGTAAGCTCTTTCTTACATATTTCCCTTGAGCCGCTCCTTCAATCAACAACTCGATCAGCACGGTGCCTGGCGAAGCAATTTCGCGCGCCGGCTGCAGTGGCTGTCCCGCTGGCTGACCGAGAACGAGTTGCTCGACCAGGCGGTGGCCGAGCGGCTGCGCGGGCTCGAGACGCAGATCCGTACCAGCAAGGTCATGGTCGCCTTCGTTGCCGAGTTCTCGCGCGGCAAGTCGGAGCTGATCAACGCGATCTTCTTTGCCGGTTATGGCCGGCGCATCATGCCGGCGAGCGCCGGACGCACCACGATGTGCCCGACGGAGCTGGGCTACGACCCCGCGCTGGCACCCAAGCTTCGCCTGTTGCCGATCGAAACAAGGCTCGAGCCGCATTCGCTCGCTCACTGGCGCGACAAGCCGACGCGCTGGACCGAGATCGCCATCGACGTGGGCAATGCCGAGCAACTCGCACAGGCCATGGGCAAGGTGGCCGAGGTGCGCTGGGTGGCCAAGGACGAAGCGCGCACGCTGGGCTTCTGGGACGACGACACCCCCGACGACAACCCGGTGCAGGACGCCGAGGGTCGGGTCGAGATCCCGCGCTGGCGCCACGCGGTGCTGAACATGCCGCACCCGTTGCTCGAGCAGGGGCTGGTGATCCTCGACACCCCCGGGCTGAACGCGATCGGCGCCGAGCCCGAACTCACGGTGAGCCTGATTCCGCAGGCGCATGCGGTGGTTTTCATCCTGGGTGCCGAGACCGGCGTCACGCGCTCCGACCTCTCGATCTGGCGAGAGCACCTGATCACCGAAGACGAAGGCAACGACACGCGTTTCGTGGTGCTCAACAAGATCGACACGATGTGGGACACGCTGAGCACAGCCGATCACATCGAGCAGCAGATCGAACGCCAGCGCGAAGGCGCGGCGCGCCTGCTCGAAGTGCCGCTCGCGCAGGTGCTGCCGGTCTCCGCCCAGAAGGGGCTGCAGGCCAAGATCCGGCATGACGCGCAACTGCTGCAGGCCAGCCGGCTGCCGGCGCTCGAATCCCTGCTGGCCGAAGGCGTGCTCGGCAAGCGCGAGACCATGCTGCGTCTGGCGGTCGATGCGGGCATGACCGCACTTCGCGCCGAGGCCGAGCGCATCCTGAAGGTGCGCCAGCGCGACCTGTCGGAACAGGCGCTCGAGCTGCAGGGGCTGCGCGGCAAGAACGTCTCGGTTATTCGCCACATGCGCGCGCGCATCGACCAGGAGCACGCCGAGTTCGAGGGCAGCAACACGCGCATCCTCGCGCTGCGCTCGGTGCAGGGCAAGCTGCTGCGCGAGGTGTATGCCGTGCTCGGCCGCACTGCGCTGAAGGCCGACATGGTGAAGCTGTCGGCCGCGCTGAAGCGACCGGGCGTCAAGCTCAACGTGCGCAAGGTGTACGCCGAGACCTTCGATTCGCTGCGCAACAACCTGCGCGAAGTGCAGGCGACCACGGCCGAGATCCAGTCGATGCTGCATGCCACCTTCCGCCAGCTGAATGCCGAGCAGGGATTCACGCTGCAGGCACCGGCCGAGCCCGATCTCACGGGTTTCGAGCAGGAACTCAGCCAGATCGAACGCAGCCACATCCATTACCTGGGCGTGGGCAACCTGCTGAAGCTCGCCCAGGCCGACTTCTGCGACAAGCTGGTGCGTGCGCTGGCCAGCCGGCTGCGCCTCGTCAACGAGGCCGCCATGACCGAGGTCGAGCGCTGGAGCAAGGGGGCGAGCGCGCAGATCGACGCGCAGCTCAAGGAGCGGCGCCGCAACTTCACCAAGCGCATCGAGGCGATCGAGCGCATCCAGAGCGCGGCAGGCAATCTCGACGAACGGTTGCTCGAACTCGCTGCTCAAGAGCGCGACCTGGCCGAACTGCATGTGCGGTTGCGCGAGTTCACTTCGCTGATCGCGCAACCGGGCAAGCCGCCTGCCACGGCCACTGTCGGCGAGCTGCGTGCGGCCTGAGTCTTCCGCCTCCGCGGCGGCTGCGACATTGCAATTGCCTCCCGATTTCGCCGCGCAGGTGGTGGCCTGGCAGCGCAGCCACGGCCGCAGCCAGTTGCCCTGGCAGAACACGCGCGATCCGTACCGCGTGTGGCTGTCCGAGGTCATGCTGCAGCAGACGCAGGTTTCGACAGTGCTCGGCTACTTTGCGCGCTTCCTGGAGCGCTTTCCCGATGTGAAGGCACTGGCCGCCGGCACCGAGGACGAAGTGTTCGGCCTCTGGAGCGGTCTGGGCTACTACAGCCGTGCGCGCAACATGCATCGCTGTGCCCAGGAAGTCGTCGCGCGCTTCGGCGGCGAGTTTCCTCGCACCGCGGCCGAGCTGGCCACGCTGCCCGGCATCGGCCGTTCGACGGCTGCCGCCGTTGCCGCGTTCTGCTTCGGCGAGCGCGTGGCGATCCTCGACGGCAACGTCAAGCGCGTGCTGACGCGCGTGCTCGGCTTTGCGGGCGACATGTCGTCCGCGGCGCAGGAGCGTGCGCTGTGGGATCTCGCCACGCAGCTTCTGCCGCCTGCCGAACAGCGCGAAGCCATTGCGCACTACACGCAGGGCCTGATGGACCTGGGTGCGATGGTGTGCCTGCCACGCAAGCCCAGTTGCATGATCTGCCCGGTCAACAGGAGTTGCGTGGCGCGGCGCGAAGGCGCACCCGAGCGCTATCCGGTGAAGACCCGCAAGCTCAAGCGGAGTGCGCAGTCGCTCTGGGTGCTGCTGGCACGCGATGCGCAAGGGCGCGTATGGCTCGAGAAGCGGCCTGCAAAGGGCATCTGGGCGGGGCTTTATTGCCTGCCCGTGTTCGACAGTCGCGACGACCTGCTTGCCGCATTGCCCGCTGCGGCGCGAGATGGGGTGCACGACCTGTCTGCCTTCACGCACGTGCTGACCCACAAGGACCTGCACCTGCATCCCGTGCAGCTCCGAGGCGGCCAGCCGCAAGGCGAGGGCGCACGCTGGGTCGACGCGCAGGAGTGGAGCCGGCTGGGCTTGCCGGCGCCGATGCGCAAACTGCTGGAAAGCGGCGAGGCCTGAGCGGCCGTTTTCGTCGATCTTTCTTGCTGGGCTGGGCTCGTCAGGCCGCGTCGAGTTCGCGGTGCCGCTTCAGCGCACCCCACCGGGTGCCGAACGATCGCGCCAGTTGCTCGACGAGAAACACCGACCGGTGCTGCCCACCCGTGCAGCCGATGGCCACGGTGACATAGCTGCGGTGGTCGCGCGCCAGCGCGTCGAGCCAGTGCGACAGGAACTGCTCGATGTCGTCGTACATGCGCGCCACGTCGTCGTGCTCGCGCAACCATGCGATCACCGGCTCGTCGCGCCCGGTGAGCGGGCGCAGCGCGGGTACGTAGTGCGGGTTGGGCAGCATGCGCACGTCGAACACGTAGTCGGCATCCAGCGGCACGCCGCGCTTGAAGGCGAACGATTCGAACACCAGCGTCAACGCGCTCTGCGGCGCGGAGATCAGCGACTTGATGTAGCTCTGCAGCTGTGCCGGGCGGATCAGGCTGGTGTCGATCACATCGGCACCGTCGCGCAGGTCGGCCAGCAGTTCGCGCTCAAGCTCGATGGCCTGCACCAGGACGCGGTGCTGCTCGGGCACATCGGTGCGGCCTTCCTGGCGCGACAACGGATGGCGACGGCGGGTTTCCGAATACCGGCGCAGCAGGGCGTCGGTGGTGGCGTCGAGGAACAGCGAGCGCAGCGCGATGCCGCCGTCGCGCCGCAGCGCTTCGAGTTGCTGGGGAACGATCGGCAGCGACACGCCGCTGCGCACGTCCATCGCAACGGCCACGCGCGGCGTCTGCTGCTCGTGCTGCAGCGCGATGAACGACGTCAGCAGCTCGGGCGGCAGGTTGTCGACGCAGTAGTAGCCCGCGTCTTCGAGCGCATGCAGCGCAACGGACTTGCCGGAACCCGACATGCCCGTGATGAGCACGAGATCGAGGTTCATGGCGTCGTGGCCGAGACCTTGTGGCCCAGCATTTCCCGCGCGTGCGCGAGCGAGGTCTGCGAGACCTTCTCGCCGCCCAGCATGCGGGCGATTTCGTTGGCGCGGCTGTCGTCGTCCAGGCGCGAAACGCCGCTTTCGGTGCGCGGGCCTTCCTTGCCGGCGGCCGTCTGCCGCTTGGCGACCACGAGGTGGTGATCGGCACAGGCTGCAACCTGCGGCAGGTGGGTCACGGCAAGCACCTGGCGGTCGCGTCCCAGCTGTTTCATCAGGCGGCCGACAGTCTCGGCCACCGCACCGCCGACGCCGGCATCGACCTCGTCGAAGATCAGCGTCTGCGCAGTCCCGAGCTGGCTCGTGGTGACCGCGATGGCCAGTGCGATGCGCGACAGCTCGCCGCCCGATGCCACCTTGCCGATCGCGCGTGGCGTGCTGCCGGTATGGCCGGCGACCAGGAAGGCCACGTCCTCGAGGCCTGCGCGTCCGGGCTGTGCCAGCGGTTGCAGTTCGACCTCGAAGCGCCCCCCCTGCATGCCGAGCCCCTGCATGGCGTCCGTGACGGCCTGCCCCAGGCGTGGCGCTGCCTGCTTGCGGGCCTTGCCGAGCGCTTTCGCTTCCTTCATGTAGATCTGCTGGGCAGCCTGCTCGGCGCGTTCGAGGCCGTCGAGATCGCTTTGCGCATCGAGCGCCTGCAGTTCTGCCTGCCAGCCTGCCAGCAATGCCGGCAACTCGGCGGGTGGTCGCTTGTAGCGGCGCGCGAGCGACATCCAGGAGCCCATGCGCTCGTCGAGTTCGGCAAGCGTGCGCGGGTCGGTGTCGCTGTCGCGCAGGTAGCCATGGAGCGAGTGCGCCGCGTCGGAGGCCTGCGCCACGCAGGACGCCAGCACTTCACCGAGATTGCGGAACTCGGGTTCGATGTGTTCGCAGTTCTGCAGCAGCGCTGCGGCACGCGACAAGGCGGCAAGCGCGCCGTTGTCGTCGTCCTCCAGCGCCTGGCTGGCACCTTGGGCTGCGTCGATCAGCGCCTGCGCATTGGAGATGCGCGAATGGTTGGTCGACAGTTCGTCCCATTCGTCGGCGCCGGGCGCGAGCTTGGCGACTTCGGAGATCTGCCACTGCAGCCGTTCCCGCTCGCGCTGCAGCGAATCCTGTGCCGAGCGCGCATGCTCGAGCGCGGAAAGCGCCTGGCGCCAGCCTTGCCAGGCGGCGTCGAGCGCATCCGTGCGTACGCCGGCATAGGCGTCGAGCAGGCCGCGCACGGCTTCGGGGCGCGTAAGGCTCTGCCAGGCGTGCTGGCCATGGATGTCGAGCAGGCGGTCGCCAAGCTCGCGCAATTGCGTGGCGGTGGCCGGGCTGCCGTTGATCCAGCCACGGCTGCGTCCCTGCAGGTCGACGGTGCGGCGCAGCAGCAGGGCGTCGCCGGCTTCGAAGCCGCCTTCGTCGAGCCATGCGTCCAGGTCCGGATCGGCGTCGAACTCGGCGCTCACATCGAGCCGTTCGGCGCCTTCGCGCACAGCGCCGGCGTCGGCGCGGTTGCCCAGCGCCAACTGCAGCGCGTCGATCAGGATGGATTTGCCCGCGCCGGTTTCACCGGTCAACACCGTGAAACCTCCGGACAGGTCGAGTTCGAGTGATCGCACGATCACGAAGTCGCGCAGTGCGATGCGTCGCAATGCCATCTCAGTTGTTCCTCCAGGTTCCGGGCAGGGGCTGCTGTGCGAAGTCGCAGGGGGCAAGCCATGAAACACCGCGAAGCTGGCCTTGCCGGGCCGCTGGTGTTGTCCCCCGCAAGGGGGTTGGCGGCGCGGAGCGAAATGCGCGCAGCCTGGGGGTGTGCTTCATTCAGGAGCCCCCTTCGTTCCAGTGAAGTTTCTTGCGTAGCGTGTCGAAGTAGCTCCAGCCGCGCGGATGCAGGAAGCGCACGCGGAAATCGGAGCGGCGCACCAGGACGCGGTCGCCGATCACGAGCGAGGCCAGCGACTGCATGTCGAAATTGGCGCTGGCGTCGCGTCCACCGACCAGTTCGATGACGATCTCATCGGCATCCGGCAGCAGCACAGGGCGGTTCGACAGCGTGTGGGGCGCGATCGGCACCAGCACCCAGCCCGGCACTGCCGGATGGAGCAGGGGGCCGCCGGCGGACAGCGCATAGGCGGTCGAGCCGGTTGGCGTTGCGATGATCAGGCCATCGGCGCGCTGATTCGCCACGAAGTGGCGGCCCACCGACACGCGCAGCTCGACCATGCCGGAGGTGGCGCCGCGATTGACCACCACGTCGTTCATGGCGAGCGCGTCGAACACGAGCGCGCCGTCGCGCATGACCTGCGCATGCATCAGGCTGCGGTGATCTTCCTCGTACTCGCCGGCCAGCATCGGAATCAGCGTGGCCTGGTAGTTGTCGAGCGGGATGTCGGTGATGAAGCCGAGGCGGCCGCGGTTGATGCCGATCAGCGGAATGCCGTAGCTGGCGAGTTGCCGGCCGATGCCGAGCATCGTGCCGTCGCCGCCGACCACCAGGCCGAGGTCGCAGCGTTGGCCGATTTCCTCGACCGAGAGGGCCTCATAGCGCGGGTGGGCGGGGGCGGTAGCGTTGGCCTCCGCGCAGGTCGAGCGTTCGACGAAAACCTCGCAGCCCTGCGATTCCAGGAAGGCACCGATGCTTTCCATCACGCCGTCGCGCGCATCAGCCTGCGCTCGGGCGCCGGAGGCCTGGTATTTGCCGATCAGGGCGACGTGGCGGAAGCGAGAGGTCATATCTCACAAATTACAACACTAAAATCTTGCAATGCTGGACGACAGAGCCAAGTTGCTCCTCAAGACGCTTGTTGAGCGCTACATCGCCGACGGGCAACCCGTTGGATCGCGCACGCTGTCGCGTTCGTCGGGGCTGGACCTGTCGCCCGCGACGATCCGCAATGTCATGTCCGATCTCGAGGCGCTGGGATTGATTGCCAGTCCGCACACCTCGGCTGGGCGCATCCCGACGCACCGCGGCTATCGTCTCTTTGTCGACACGATGCTGACCGCGCAACGGGAGCAGATGAGTGCGCCGAGCCTCGCGCCCGACCAGCCGCAGAAGGTGATCGCCAACGCCGCGCACTTGCTGTCGAACATGTCGCAGTTCGTGGGGGTCGTGATGGCGCCGCGGCGCGCGTCGGTGTTCAAGCAGATCGAGTTTCTGCGCCTGTCGGAAAAACGCCTGCTGGTGATCATCGTGTCGCCCGATGGCGACGTGCAGAATCGTGTGATCTTTCCCGAGGCAGACTATTCGCAGTCGCAACTGGTCGAGGCCTCGAACTACATCAACGCGAACTACGCAGGGCTGACGATCGAGCAGGTGCGCGACAAGCTCCAGTCCGAGATCGAAAAGCTGCGCGGCGAGATCGCCGCGCTGATGCAGGCTGCAGTGCAGGTCAGCTCCGAGGTGCTGACGGAGGCACAGGAAGACGACGTCGTGATTTCGGGTGAGCGGAACCTGCTGGCGGTGAGCGACTTTTCCAGCGACATGGGTCAACTGCGTCGCGCCTTCGAACTTTTCGAGCAGAAGGCGCAACTCATGCGGCTGCTCGACGTGTCGAGCAAGGCGGAGGGAGTACGCATCTTCATCGGCGGTGAAAGCCAGGTTGTGCCGTTCGAGGAACTCTCGATCGTCAGCGCCAATTACGAGGTGGATGGACAAGTGGTCGGCACGCTCGGCGTGATCGGGCCGACGCGGATGCCGTACGAGCGGATGATCCAGATCGTCGACATCACATCGCGGCTGGTGAGCAACGCGCTGAGCCATCGCAAGTAGCTTGCGGCGGCCCGCTTAGAATCCGTGCCGCGTGGGCCGTTAGCTCAGTTGGTTAGAGCAGCGGACTCATAATCCGTTGGTCGATGGTTCAAGCCCATCACGGCCTACCACTGCTTGTTTTGCCGACTTCAGGCAATGTTTGAATGTCATTCGAAAGATGATCCGAAAACGGGCTATAATCGAGGGCTCAGCGGCTGTAGCTCAGTTGGATAGAGTACTTGGCTACGAACCAAGGGGTCGTGGGTTCAATTCCTGCCAGCCGCACCAAAAATAAAAAGCCCGAAGGATTCGTCTTTCGGGCTTTTTTCTTTGCCGAGTATTCGTGGTTTGATCTTGAAGGCCGGAAAGACCGCAGAAATGCAGGCTATAATTGCAAGCTGTGCGGCTGTAGCTCAGTTGGATAGAGTACTTGGCTACGAACCAAGGGGTCGTGGGTTCAATTCCTGCCAGCCGCACCACCATATAAAAGCCCGCAACGAAAGTTGCGGGCTTTTTTCTTTTTGGAGGATTTTGCGTGAGCAAGGCATTCACCAAGGAAACTGATTCCGATGGGGACGAGGATGGCGCCGATGTCGCGCTGCCTCCGTTGCCTGCCGGTGGCAAGAACTACATCACTCCAGTCGGCTACGCGCGCTTGCGGGATGAGTTGCTGCACCTGATGGACGAGGAGCGGCCGAAAATCGTGGAAACGGTGCACTGGGCCGCCAAGAATGGGGATCGCTCCGAGAATGGCGACTACCTCTATGGCAAGAAGCGGCTGCGCGAGATCGATCGTCGCATTCGCTTCCTGACCAAACGCCTCGAGATCGCGGAGGTCACCGACCCGTCCGTACACCATGGCCGAGACCAGATCTTCTTCGGTGCAACGGTGCTCTATGCCGACGAGGCAGGTGACGAGCGCACTGTCACCATCCTTGGCATCGACGAGGCGGAGAGCGCCAAGTCACAGGTCAGCTGGATCTCGCCGATCGCGCGGGCGCTGCTCAAGGCGCGCGAGGGCGACGTCGTGAAGCTCGTGACGCCGGGCGGCGCGCACGAGGTCGAGATCCTTTCGGTGAGCTACCCCGCGCCTGGCGGCGCCCAACTGCCGTAACGAGCTGCTGTCAGAGTGCTGGAACCGTTCGCGAGGCGGTCAGCACCGATGCGGTTCGTCGCGCGGCTCGCAGCACCGCGTCGAGGTGGGCGCGATCGCGCACAGCGATCACGAAGCGCAGGTCGGTCGAGTCCTGCGGTGTCTCATCGGCCATTTCCACGTGCGTGATGTCTGCTTCGGCATCGGCCAGCGTCGCAGCGACTCGCGCCAGCACGCCCTTGTCGTTGCGCACGGTGATGACGACACCGGTTTCGAAGGTGCGTGTGGGTTCGTCCGCCCATTCGACCGCGAAGAAGCGCTCGCTGTCCTTGTGCCGCAGCCGCTGGCCGACGCCGCAATCTTCCGTGTGCACCACCAGACCTTCGCCGTGGCCGAGGTAGCCGACGATCTGGTCGCCCGGAATGGGGCGGCAGCAAAGGGCAAAGCGCACCGACGAGTTTTCGCTGCCATCGAGGGTGACCGCGCCTTGCGACACGGTCTCGTTCGAGATGAAACGTTCCCTGCTCAACAGCAGCGCATCGGGCCGCTCACCAAGTTCCGACAGCATGGACACGAGCCGCTTCGCCACGATGCTGGCGATGCGTTTGCCCAAGCCAATGTCTGTCAGCAGTTCGGAGCGGGTGCGGTTGCCGGTAAAACGCAGCAATTTCTCCCAGAGCGGCTGGTGTTCCTCGTCGTTTTCCGGAAGCTTGCCGAGACCCTCGGCGCGCAGTGCCTGCGCCAGCAGCTTTTCGCCCAGTCCTTCGGATTCCGCATGGGCCAAAGTCTTGAGGTAGTGGCGGATCTTGGAGCGTGCCCGGCCGGTTCGAACGAACCCCAGCCAGGCGGGATTGGGCGTGGACACCGGCGCCGTGATCACTTCGACCACGTCGCCGTTCTTAAGCTCGGTGCGCAGCGGCACCTGGTCGCCGTTGATCCGGGCAGCCGAGGTGTGATCGCCGATGTTGCTGTGGATTGCGTAGGCAAAGTCGACCACGGTGGCGCCGCGCGGCAGCGCCATGATCTGGCTCTTCGGCGTGAAGACGTAAACGGCATCCGGAAACAGATCGACCTTGACGTGGTCCCAAAACTCCGCGGCGTCGCGAGTCTCGTCCTGGATGTCGAGGAGTGATTGAAGCCACTTGGTGCCCAGTCGGTCGTTGCTTGCAGCGTTTGGCTCGGCCGCCTTGTACAGCCAGTGCGCCGCCACCCCCGATTCGGCCACCACATGCATCGCCTCGGTTCGCAGCTGGAACTCCACGCTCACGCCGGCCGGCCCGACCAACGTGGTGTGCAGCGACTGGTAGCCGTTGAGCTTTGCGATGGCGATGTGGTCCTTGAACTTGCCGGGCAGGGGTTTGTACATCTGGTGCAGGATGCCGAGCCCGGTGTAGCACGCGATCACGTTCGGCACGATCAGGCGGAAGCCGTAGATGTCCGTCACCTGCGCGAAGCTCAGGTGCTTTTCTTCCATCTTTCGGTAGATCGAATACAGCGTCTTCTCGCGACCCGCGATGCGCAGCGTCATGCCCGCGGCCGAGAAAGCAGTCTCGACTTCTTTCTGCACCTTCTGAATCAGGTCGCGCCGACGGCCCCGCGCCTTCGCCACGGCTTTCGACAGCGTGGCATATCGCCACGGCTTCAGGTGCCGGAACGACAACTCCTGGAGTTCGCGGTATGTCTGGTTGAGCCCTAGCCTGTGCGCGATGGGTGCGTAAATGTCGAGCGTCTCGCGCGAGATGCGGGCCCACTTTTCGCGCGGCGCATCGGCCAGCGTACGCATGTTGTGGGTGCGGTCTGCCAGCTTGACCAGGATGACGCGAACGTCGCGCGCCATCGCCAGCAGCATCTTGCGGAACGACTCGGCCTGATTCTCTTCGCGGGTGTTGAACTGCAGCTTGTCGAGCTTAGTGAGGCCGTCGACCAATTCGGCAACCGGGGCGCCGAAGCGCTCGATGAGCTCTGGCTTGGTGACGCCGCAGTCCTCGATGGCATCGTGGAGCAGGGCGGCCATCAACGCCTGCGCGTCGAGCTTCCATTCGGCGCATTGCGCCGCCACGGCAATCGGGTGAGTGATGTAGGGCTCGCCGCTGTTGCGCAACTGGCCGAGGTGGGCCTCATCGGCGAACCGGTAGGCACGCCGCACCAGTTCGGTGTCTTCGGGGCTCAGGTAATCGAGGCGCGCGGTCAATGCGGCGAAGCTTGCGGCGGCCGCATTCAGCGCGGCCGGGCTCGGTTTCGGCGCGCCTTTGGGGGCATGGGACTGGGATTTGGCTACCGCGCTCATGTCTACCACTTTAGCGTGACCGCTGTATGGACGTGTCCGGACATAAAAAAAGCACCGCCTCGCGGTGCTTTTTCGTTGCAGGGCTGCGTCAGATCAGCCCGGCACCTTCTTGAGCATTTCCAGGCCGATCTTGCCTTCCGCGATTTCGCGCAGTGCAGTCACGGCGGGCTTGTTCTTGCTCTCGATCTTCGGTGCGTGACCTTGGCTCAGCATGCGCGCGCGGTAGGTCGCAGCCAGCACGAGCTGGAAACGGTTCGGGATGTTGACGAGACAATCTTCGACGGTGATGCGGGCCATGATGAGAATCTTTCAGTCTGTGACGATCTGTGAGCGGTGAACTCGGGAATCAAGGGATGTTCAGTGCGGCGAATGTGTCGGCTCGCGCCCGGCGTTGCGCGGAATACCGGAGCCGCTGAGCGTGGACGATCGCCTTGAGATCGAAAAGCGCGCGCTCAAATACCTCGTTGATTATAACGAAGTCAAATTCTCCTGCCCGCGCCATCTCATCGGCCGCATTCTTCAGGCGCAACTCGATCACCGAAGCACTGTCCTCGCCGCGCCGCTCGAGTCGCGATCGAAGCTCTTCCCAGCTGGGCGGCAAGATGAAGATCATCACGGCGTTGGCAAACGTCTTGCGAATCTGCAGCGCACCCTGGAAGTCGATCTCGAGGATCACGTCCGCCCCCTGGGCGATCCGCTCCTCGACGGCCTTTTTCGAGGTGCCGTAGCGGTGGCCGTGCACATGAGCCCATTCCACGAAACCGTCGGCCGCGATCATGGCCTCGAACTCTGAAGGAGAGGCAAAGAAGTACTCGCGACCGTGCTTTTCCTGCCCGCGTGGCGATCGCGTCGTGTGCGAAACCGAAGGCTGCACGGCAGAGTCGAGCTCCATCAGCGCCTTGACCAGGCTTGATTTACCGGCGCCACTGGGCGCCGCGACCACAAAGATGTTGCCGGGGTAATCCATTCTTTCGCTCGTCATTCGATGTTCTGCACCTGCTCGCGCATCTGCTCGATCAGCACCTTCATGTCCACGCCAATGCGCGTGAGTTCCAGAGCAGCCGACTTCGAGCCAAGCGTATTGGCCTCCCGATGCAGTTCCTGGATGAGGAAGTCGAGGCGCTTGCCGATCTCGCCGCCCTTCTTGAGCAGTCGTTCGATCTCGTCCAGATGCGAATTCAGTCGGGTGAGTTCCTCGGCCACATCGATGCGGATCGCGAAAGCGGTCGCTTCGGTGAGGGCGCGGTCCTGGGCGGCTTCGGGCAGGGTGCCGCCGGTGCCTGCAGTCAAGCCCATGGCTTCCTGCCACCGTTCCAGAAAACGGGTGCGCTGCTGCTCGACCAGCTGCGGAACCAGCGGGCCGGCCTGCTGAACCAGGGTTCGCAGTTGTCCCAGATGGGCTTCGAGCATCTTGGCCAGCCGCGCGCCCTCACGCTGCCGGGCCGAAATCAGGCCGTCGAGCGCCTTGCCAGCGACATCGAGCAGGTCGGGCCCCCAGTCACCGCGGGCGGCGCTGTCGCCTCCGGCCAGACGCAGCACATCGGCCACGCTGAGCTCCCGGGCGCTGGGCAGCCAGGCCTTGATGCTGTCCTGCACCCCGTTCAGCCGCTGCAGCAGCTTGACGGAGGGCTCGACGACGCCGGCTTGGGGCGTGGTCTCGATCGCGGCCCGAACCTCGACCTTGCCTCGCTTGAGCTTGCCCGTCAGCAGCTCGCGCAGCGCGGTCTCATGCTGGCGCAGCTCCTCCGGCAACTTGAAGGTCAGGTCGAGGAAGCGGCTGTTGACCGAGCGGATTTCGACCCCGAGTCGGCCCGCGGCGGAAGGCCGTGCTTCGGCTTCGGAGTGGCTGCCTGCGGACCCGTTCTGGCCGCTGGCGTAGCCGGTCATGCTGTAAACTGGCATTGCGCCTCACTGTGGTTTTGCTTGCATGCACCGAGGCGTCGGCACGGCGTTCGCTTGCCGCACCATCGCCTTCGGGCGAAACTCCCGGATTATGTCAAAGGTCAAGCCTACGCCCCTGCTGCCCGATACGGTCATTGGCGGATACCGCGTCATACGCCGGCTTTCGGCGGGTGGCTTCGGCGTCGTGTACCTCGCGATCGACTCCAACGGGCAGCAAGTCGCCATCAAGGAATATCTCCCCTCGTCGCTCGCCACGCGAGGGCCTGGCGAGCTCGCGCCCCAGGTGCCGCCCGAGAAGCTCTCGCTCTACCGGCTCGGGCTGAAGAGTTTCTTCGAGGAAGGCCGCTCGCTCGCCCAGATCTCGCATGCCTCGGTGGTCAGCGTGCTCAATTTCTTCCGCGAGAACGAGACCGTCTACATGGTCATGAACTACCTGGAAGGTGCGACCCTCCAGGATTTCGTGGTCACGGCGCGCGACCTCAAGAAGCAGAAGGTGTTCCGCGAATCGACCATCCGCTCGCTGTTCGACGAAATCCTGCGCGGCCTGCGCATCGTCCACCAGTACAAGATGCTGCACCTGGACATCAAGCCGGCCAACATCTTCGTCACCGACGACGACCGCGCAGTTCTGATCGACTTCGGTGCCGCGCGCGAAGTGCTCAGCAAGGAGGGCATCTTCATCCGTCCGATGTACACGCCCGGCTTCGCCGCCCCCGAGATGTACCGGCGCGATTCGTCGATGGGCCCCTGGACCGACATCTACGCCATCGGCGCCTGCATCTACGCCTGCATGCAGGGCTATCCGCCCAACGACGCACCGCGGCGCATCGAGAAGGACCGCCTCAGCCTGTCGCTGTCGCGGCTGCGCGGCGTGTACTCCGACAACCTCATCGAGGTGGTCGAGTGGTGCATGTCGCTCGATCCGCTCTCGCGTCCGCAATCGGTCTTCGCGCTGCAGAAGGAACTCAGCCGCGAAGGCGAGCGCCGCTACACCAAGCTCACGGTGGGCGAGAAGGTGCGCCTGTCGCTCGACAACATCCGCTCTTTCGACAAGAAGAGCCTGCCCAAGGCTGCTGCGCCCACCACGCGCCCTGCATGACATCATGAAATTCTCCGTCTTCCAGGTCAGCCGCAAGGGCGGTCGCGTCAAGAACGAAGACCGCATGGGCTATTGCTACACGCGGGAGTCGGGGCTGTTCGTGCTGGCGGACGGCATGGGCGGACACCCGGAGGGCGAAGTCGCCGCGCAGCTCGCGCTGCAGACCATCGCTGCGCTCTACCAGCGCGAGGCGCGCCCGACCGTGAAGGACGTGAAGTCGTTCCTGGCCGAATCGGCGATGGCCGCGCACCAGCAGATCATGCGGTACGCCAGCCACAAGGCCATGCTCGACACCCCGCGCACCACCGTGGTCGCGGCCGTGCTGCAGAACACCACCGCCACCTGGATGCACTGCGGCGACTCGCGGTTGTACGTCGTACGCGACGGCCGCCTGCTCGTGCGCACGCGCGACCATTCGCATGCCGAGCGCCCCAAGCCCACGGCTTCCGACGCGCCCGTCAACCGCAACCTGCTGCTCACCTGCCTGGGTTCGCCCACCACGCCGCTGTTCGACGTGTCGGCCCCCATGCCGCTTCAGCGCGGCGACCGCATCATGCTGTGCTCCGACGGCGTCTGGGGCGTTCTCGACGAGGAAACCATCGTCCACACGCTTTCCTCGGGCAAGCCCGTGTCCGATGCCGCCCCCGACCTCGCCGAGATGGCACTGCGAAAGGGCGGTAGCCACAGCGACAACGTCACGCTCATCGCGCTCGAATGGGAAATGCCCGACAGCGCCGACGACCGCAGCGGCGTGTCCACCGAGACCATCGAAGACGGCGTGTTCGCCTCGACCATCCAGGCCGGCATGCCCTCCGACAGCGAGATCGACGACCTCGACGAAGATGCGATCGAGCGTTCGATCGCCGAGATCAACGAAGCCATCCGCCGTTCGGCCGCACGCAAGAGCTAGATGACCTCCAGTCTGCGCGCACCTCGCACATTCCGCGTCGCTGCGCCAACCCTCTTCCAGGGCAAGGCGTCAACGATCCGGCAAAGCCGGTTCCGTGGCGCTTCCCGACCAGACCGCTGAGAAGCGGCAAGCCTTTTTTCTTTCTTGGGTTTCAACAATGACTGCTTTCACACGAAGCGGCGGCCGCGCCGCTGACCAGTTGCGTCCGGTGCGCATCACCCGCGGCTTCACCATCCATGCCGAGGGCTCGGTGCTCATCGAGTTCGGCCAGACCCGCGTGCTGTGCACCGCGTCGATCGAAGAAAAGGTGCCGCCGCACAAGAAGGGCAGCGGCGAAGGCTGGGTGACCGCCGAATACGGCATGCTGCCGCGCGCCACCCACACCCGCAGCAGCCGCGAGGCCGCCAAGGGCAAGCAGACCGGGCGCACGCAGGAAATCCAGCGCCTCATCGGCCGCTCGATGCGTGCGGTGTTCGACCTGGCCGCACTGGGCGAACGCACCATCCATCTCGACTGCGACGTGCTGCAGGCCGACGGCGGCACGCGCACCGCGGCCATCACCGGCGCATTCGTGGCCGCGCAGGACGCCGTCAACAAGCTGCTGGCTGCCGGCACCCTGAAGGCGTCGCCCATCAAGGGCCACGTCGCCGCCATCTCGGTGGGCATCGTCGGCGGCACGCCGCTGCTCGACCTCGAGTACACCGAAGACTCCGCCTGCGACACCGACATGAACGTCGTCATGACCGGCGCCGGCCATTTCGTCGAAGTGCAGGGCACGGCCGAAGGAGTTGCGTTCACGCGCGACGAAATGAACATCCTGCTCGGCTTGGCCGAGAAGGGCATCGGCGAACTCGTCACCCTGCAGCAGCAGGCCTTGCTATCGAACTAACAGCTACTGGCGCCCGTCGAACGGGCGTCGCAGCCACTTTTGACTGTCTATGAAACTGGTTCTGGCTTCCAACAACGCGGGCAAGCTCGCCGAGCTCCAGCAACTGTTCGCCGAGCTGGCCGTCACCCTGGTGCCGCAGTCGGCGCTGGGTGTGGGCGAGGCTGAGGAACCCTTCCGCACCTTCGTGGAAAACGCGCTGACCAAGGCGCGTCATGCCAGCGCCGCCACCGGCCTGCCGGCCATGGCCGACGACGCCGGCCTGTGCGTCGACGCTTTCGGCGGCCTCCCGGGCGTCGACACGGCTTACTACGCCACGCAGTTCGGCTATGCCAAGGGCGATGCCAACAACGTGAGGGCGCTGCTCGAGCAGCTGCAGGGCGTGGTCAATCGCCGCGCCGCGCTCGTGAGCACGCTGGTGGCGCTGCGCAGCCACGACGATCCCGAGCCGCTCATCGCCGTCGGCCGCGTGGTCGGCGAGATCGCATCCGAGCCGATTGGCGACAACGGCTTCGGCTTCGACCCCGTCATGTACCTGCCGAGCTTCGGCAAGACCTTTGCCCAACTGTCGCCCGAAGTGAAGAACGCCAACAGCCACCGCGGCCGCGCTGCGCAGGCCATGCTGGCGTTGATGCGCGATCGCTGGTTGTAGCCATGGCCACCGTGTTCCCGATCCAGCCGGCGCAACCCACGGGGGCGCCGCTGGCCAACGACGTGCTGCACTGGATGCGGCCCGGCCCGCTGCAACTGTCGGCGCTGCCGCCGCTGTCGCTGTACATCCACCTGCCGTGGTGCCTGCGCAAGTGCCCTTATTGCGACTTCAATTCGCACGAATGGCGCGCTGCCAGCGAGGCCGACATCGACGGCATCCCCGAGCAGGCCTACATCGATGCGCTGGTGGCCGACCTCGACGCCGCGCTGCCGCTCATCTGGGGCCGCAGCGTGCACACCATCTTCATCGGCGGCGGCACGCCCAGCCTGTTCTCGCCGCAGGCCATCGATCGCCTGCTCGGTGATGTGCGCGCGCGCCTCAAGCTCACGCCCGACTGCGAAATCACCCTCGAGGCCAACCCCGGCACCTTCGAACGCAACCGCTTCCGCGCCTATCGTGCGGCCGGTGTCACGCGCCTGTCGGTGGGCGTGCAGAGCTTCAACGACGAGCACCTGAAGGCGCTGGGCCGCGTGCACGACCGCGCGCAGGCCATTGCTGCGCTCGAGGAGGCCGCGAGCACCTTCGACACCTTCAACCTCGACCTGATGTATGCGCTGCCCGGCCAGACCATGGAAGGCCTCGACGCCGACCTGACCCAGGCCCTGGCGCTCGCGCCGCCGCACATCTCGATCTACCACCTGACCATCGAACCCAACACCTGGTTCGCCAAGTTCCCGCCCGCTCTGCCCGAGGACGACATCGCCTACGCCATGCTCGATCGCATCACCGAGCGCACCGGCGGCGCCGGCATGTCGCGCTACGAGGTCTCGGCCTATGCGCGCGAAGGGCACCAGTGCGCGCACAACCTCAACTACTGGCAGTTCGGCGACTACCTGGGCATCGGTGCCGGCGCCCACAGCAAACTGAGCTTTGCGCATCGCATCGTGCGCCAGGTTCGCTACCGCGAGCCGAGGCTCTACATGGACAACGCACGCGCGGGCGCCGCAGTGTCACAGAGCGACGAGGTGGCACTGGCCGACCTGCCCTTCGAGTTCATGCTCAATGCGCTGAGGCTGAAGCAGGGCTTCACGTTGCCGCAGTTCAGCGAACGCACCGGCTTGGCGATGACGTCCATCCAGCGTGGCCTGGAGGAGGCCGAGCGCAAGGGGCTCGTGGCGCGCGATCTGTTCCGCGTGTGGCCGACCGAACGCGGGCTGGATTTCTTGAGCGATCTGCAGGCGATGTTCCTGCCTGACGACGACTGACATCGATGCGGTTCGGCGAGGCGGCTTAGAATCGCCGGCTCCGGAGAGTTGGGTGAGTGGTTTAAACCAGCAGTCTTGAAAACTGCCGACGTGAAAGCGTCCGTGAGTTCGAATCTCACACTCTCCGCCAGAATCGATCCCTGGCAGTTTTCAAAAGTCCCGCGCAGCCCCTGCGACGGGACTTTTTCATTGGGGGAAGCGTCTTTTTCGGTCTCGAAAGGTCCGATAGGAATCCTCGCCAGCCGGCTTCCGAACATGGCATCAATCATGGTATTTTCTTGTCGATACCATGACACTCACCGTTAAAGCTGTTGATGCGGCCAAGCCGCGCGAGAAGGCGTACAAATTGGCGGATGCCCACGGCCTCTACCTCTATGTTTCGCCCAAGGGTGCAAAGAGCTGGCGAGCCAATTACGCGGAAGCCGGAAAGCAGAAGACGAGGACGTACGGCCTCTACCCTGGGGTGAGCCTGGCCGAGGCGAGAAAGGCCCATTCGGCGGGGCGTGAAGAGGTTCCAGCGCCAAAGCTGGCGCCGACGTTCGAGACGGTCATGCGCGATTGGCTGAAGGCGAAGCTGCCGACGCTTTCGAACGGCAAGCATCAGATTCAGGTCGCGAACACCTTGGAGCGCTATGCGCTGCCGTTTCTCGGCAAGCTTCCTATCAACGCCGTTCCGCGGTCAGAGCTGGTGAAGGTGGTCCGCGCAGCTCAGGAGGGCGGAAAGATCGAAACGGGGCACCGCGTCGCGAGCCGTATTTCGGCAGTTTTCGACCACGCGCAGGACATCGGACTGATAGAGCAGCACGGTGCGGCCGGCCTCACGCGCGTGCTCGTTGCGCGCAAAACGAAGAAACCGATGGCAAGCATTCCACCGGAAGAGGCCGGAGCGCTGATGCGCGCCATCGATGGGTATGACGACTCGGTAACCCGGCTCGGGTTGCTACTGCTCGCGCACACCTTTGTCCGCGTTGGCGAGTTGCGAGGGATGCTTTGGGGGGAGCTGAAAGAAAGCGGTGCGGTTTGGGTCGTGCCTGAGACGCGCATGAAGATGCGCATGCCGCATGTCGTGCCTCTCTCGCGACAGGCACAGTCGATCCTTGCAAAGCTGCGCGAGATGAGCGGCGATGGTGCGCTCGTGCTCGATTCGCCCATTCATCCGGGGCACCCGCTTTCTGAGAACACCTTTCTCTTTGCGCTGTATCGGCTCGGCTACCGTGGGCGAATGACGGCCCATGGGTTTCGCGCCTTGGCTTCGACGGTGCTCAATGAGCGATCGGGTTTCCCTCATGACGTGATAGAGCGGCAGTTGGCGCACAAGGAAACAGACGCCGTTCGTGCTGCTTACAACCGTGCCGAATACTTGGTGCAACGCAGAGAACTGATGCAGTGGTGGTCAAATTGGCTTGAGACGGCTGCGGTGTCGCAGCTCTAATCTGCTATCAGCGCCTTCGCCCTGGCGGACGGCCCTTGCTTCGTGCGCGACTCGATGGTTGGCTGAAATAGAGGCGCTCGTAGTCGTCAAGCAACGAAAACAGGGCTCTGTCTCCGGCATCGTGCTTCTGTGGATTTCGCAGTTTCCCCAAAATGTCGGAAATGAACTTCCCTGAGAGACGCACAATCACCTTTTTGTGTTCGTAATAGATTGATCTAACCCAGGTCAGGTCTCTATCTTTTTCTAAGTTTGCGTTCCAATCTCGGGAAATGATGAAACCTAAATTGCCGTATGGACCAGATAGATATGACAACGTTTGTCGATAGTCTTCTAAAGTCGGTCCTTCGTAATTTTTTATCTCGAAGATTACTTGGCGCGTTGAGTAATCGCTCTGAATTCGGTTCCAAAATCCGGTCTGTGCTAAATTTGTCCCAACAATGTCGCGACGATTTACTGAGTCCTTATTTGGATGAAGTGCGATATTGTCGAGACGGCCAGCAAAACAGATTTTTAGCGCGTCTAGACACCACTGTTCGAATTCGACAGCTCCATCAGTCCCAGCGGGAATGTTGCTGTACTCCGTAATGAGGCGGCCTAATCTTTGATTTCTCAGTTCTGGCGTGACGGATGCGACCTTAATTTCATACTCATCATTGATATCTGTCGCTTCGTCAGGGTTCAGCGTGCTGCGTGTTAGATTTAGGGCCATCCAATAACAGGGATGAATGAGCAGTTTTTGTCCCGGCTGAAATTCGGTTTCGGGCCTGCGACCGTCGTGAGAGAACACGTAAGATCCTGATCCGGCGTCGAACATTCCGAAAAATCCAATTCCATATAGCGCACGAATTAGGTCTTCGGGTTGTGAAAATATTGCGAGTTCTGTCGAGCTTTCGAGTGACTTAGGATTGCCCAATACTTCCATAAGAAGTTCGCAAGCTTCAGCTAGGGGCACTTCGGGACTGCGATTTGCAAACACGGAAATCGAGGAGTCGATTGATGGGAATATGTGGCGATATTCTTTGTGAAGATCGTCCAATCGGTTCGTCGAGATAGTTTTGGCCGACTTCTCAAGATCTTCTAGTGAAATAGTAGTGACCGCGGCGGACAAATCTCGCTTGCTCGCGTTTTCAAAGGCCGAATTTAAAAGTATTAATATGTCGCGCGGTCGATATAGCGTGAATTTCAGGCACTGGCGAAACCCGTCGTCGCCTTGCAGATCGTGGGCCGTGTAGCGACTCCATAGGCGCTTATTGTTTTGGGTGGTATCGGCGAATGCCGACCTTATTCGATTGCATACGAGGTAAAACAGATTGGTCGCGTCCCAATGCAGTCTAAGCGTCTGACCCTCGATATTCCTCGTGAAATCTTGATCGTAGTGCGCAACGGCTCTAAAGATATTGTCGCGCAGGAAGACGAGCGGTTTTATTGCGCCTTTGAAGGCCGTGCTGACATCGATGGCGGCGTTCAGAGCGCCATCGATAAAAGCAACGTTGGAATTGTCGGGGTCAAATCCTTCGTCCAGACGATCAACCAGGACGTGAACCTTGTAGGTTGCGTTGTTCAGGATGCTTTTAAGTTCGCGTTCAATCGCTTTTTCCTCTAATGCATCGACCAAAATCCCAATTGCCTCGTCGGGCGTCACTGCGGGAGTGATTAGCCGTTTTAGAAGTGAACGAATCTTTTCGAAGAAAGATAGATCAGCCCGTCCCCAATCCTTGAGGTGCTTTGCGAGGATTTCGGATTGAGTGATTGATTCTTTTGTCTTGTATCTGGACGATAGTTTCTGAGCGATTTCCAGCATCAGCCCGTAGCGCCAGATTAGCCGGCAGGAGCCCCGAATCGAAAGGAATCGTGACCCGGTGCGGGCTATCAGCGGCGCCAACGCCAGAGTGTGATGTTCCTCTGGTTCAACGAGGATAAGGACCGAGGCCTTCGGGTCTGACCACTGCTTCTGTAGCCTATAGGTTAGGGCGCTCTTGCCTGTGCCGCGCCTTCCAACAACCACGACTTTGTCGTCGGATTCGAGCAAAGATAAATAGTCTGGCGTCTCGTAAAAGGCCCGCGACAACATTGCGTGATCGGCTTCTGCACGAATGTCACCGAGCGGGTTCGTCAGCGTCTTGGCCATTGCGTCCTCGAAAGTTCGCATGATCATAGTTGCCGCGGCCCTGACTTCATGCGGCCGCTGAGGTCGTGGCGAGCTTCGCCGCGTGGGACTCGAACTTGGTGGTGCTTTGCTCGTGCTGCTGTCAAGGCGGGGAATCGAAGGCAACGCGCTTATGGGCCTTGATCGCTCTGCAGCGCGTTTCGAACCTTGATAGCGCCCACTCCCTCCAGTCCGCATCGATTCCGCCGGTGTTTAGACTGGCGTGTCGCGGTGTGAACCGACGTTGACGAACGTGCGTAGATCTGAAACACGCCAGCGAGTGATTCCCGCAATCTTCACCGGTTGGGGAAGCTGCTTCAGCTTAACTTTGTTCCAGAATGTCGAGCGGCCCATGGATAACATCTTCGCCGCCTCTACTGCAGGGACGAGAAGTTTTTCGTTCATTTGAATTTCCTGATTTTTGGTTGCGTAGATCGTGGGAATGTCATCGTTGCGATGATTCGGCGTGTTCATAGGGTTCGCTTGCTTGCGAGGGGTGTGCGGTGATGTCAAACGGCTGTGTCCGTAGTGACCGTCGCTAGTCACCAGAGAACGCCCGCAATTTGCGAAAGCGATTGCAAAAGCGCTCGCGCCAATCCTTCCACGTTGCGGCCTCGCGCTCGGGCGCGTCAAGGCGAACCCAGTCGGCCGGCGCGACCGGCTGCAGCGTGTTGTCGCCGAGCACGGGCCACGGCATATGCCGCGATGCGTCGTAGGGCGTCAGGTCGCGGCGGGCGGTGGCGAGTGCCTGCAGGTCAATGGAGCGCAAAAACTCGCGATGCCCGGCGAACACTGACAGAAGCTTGAAGTGCTCGCGCACGCCCTTGGCATGTTCGGCTTCGAAGGCGTGCCATGCGCTGACGCCGAAGGCCATGCTGTAGCTGTTCACGGCCTGCTTGGCCGGGCTGATGAGGTCGTTTGTGTAAGCCTCGTGCGCGTCGTGCAGCAAGGCTGCCATCTGCACGAACACCGAGGCGCCGGCGCGCTCCGCGATGTCGCAGCATAGGAGGCTGTGCTCGGCCACGCTGTAGGGGCGCGATGTGGCCCCGTTGAACTGGGCGACGATAGCGAGATGATGCGCCACGTCGTTGATGTCCACGGGGCGGCCGCATGCGCCGTAGGCGGTGGGGCCGGCGAGGTGGTACTCGGCGCCACTGGCGGTCAGCATCCACGTCATCGCGTGCTCTCCGACTGCTGTTGCAGGCTGCGGTCGAGCAGGGCGGCGCGGCGGTCATTGAACACCTTTTTGAAGTGCTGCCCCGAGCGTTCGTCGAAGGGATAGCTGCAAGCGAAGTTGAGCGAGTGGCCGGCCTCGGCCGCCTCCTTCGCTTCGCGCTCGATCTTGTCGAGCGACACGATGGGAAAGTCCATGAAGTCTCCGAGGAATGAGTGGTTACGCGGCGTGGGCCGGCGCGGGGGCGCGTGCGGGCAGCAGCTCGCACGAGGTGATGGCGGCGTGGATTTCGGGGGCGTGGGCACCTGGCATCGAGCGGGGGTTCGTGAGCACCAGGCGCAGGGCGTCGCCGGCCTTCAGGCTGCGATGCTTCGAGCGCCATACTTCTGCCTCGGGGCCGGTCCAGCGCACGACGTAGACCTCGACTGCTCGGGGGCCTTGGTTGTCTACGACGCGCATCTTCAGGACGAAGGCGCCGTCGTTGTTCGTGTGCTCGCTGACGGCGGGCCGCGTGGGGTGGTCTTTGCCCACAAAGAAGAGCCCTGTCGTGGTGGTCGTCATTGCTGCGGACCTCGCTGCATCTCGGCGCGGATACGCTTGAAGGTTTTGCGGATGTCGGTGGCGACGGCCGGCGTGTATTGAAAGCGGCCATCGGCGAGGCCGCCGACCGGGCCGGTGCGCTGCGACTGCTTGGGCCGACGCGGGCGAGGGGAGGTAATCACGATCATGGAGTGCTCCAGCCGTAGACGCACATCGCGGCGAGCACGATGGGCAGGACGATGAAGACCGCCAGCGCTGCAGCGGTCGCGATGAAGCCCGGAGCGGGCGCGACAGGCGATGTCCTCATGAGGCCATCGCCGGTATCGTGGAGAGAGGTCGAGCGCATGGCCGGCCTTTCAGAAGGGGCAGGCCGCAAGGGCGCGGCCCGGGGTGGTGAGGGCGATTTCGAGCGCGATTTCGAACACCTCTTCGTCGGAGGCGCCGTGCCGGCTCGCGAGCAAGGCCGCGCTCTTCGGATTGCGCTCGCAGTACGGCGAGCCCGGGCGGTGCTCGTAGTGGTATCCGCCGCACCGGCAGAGCCGATGTCCGGTCGCGCGCAAGTGCTGCGTGAACAGGCCGTAGCTGCGGCGCCGCGTGCGGCACTCGGGGCAGCGATAGAGGAACGTCATGCAGCGCCCTTTCCGGCCTGTGGGGCTGGGTGCGATAAAGTCTCGTCCGCAGCTACTGGAGCCGTTTCATGCAAGTGCAGATCGTTGGATTCCCTTGGTTCACGCGCGAGACATTCCCCGTCCTTCGCGCCATGTGCGAGGACGGCAACAAACTCCATCGGACCTACGATGAGTGGCTGCGCGCAGCCGAAACCGGCAGCAAATCGTTCGAGGCAAAAGGATGCAAGGTCTTCCGCGTAAACCTTGACCCTGAGCAGTTCCCCAAGTGGTGCAAAGCCCAAGGGCTGAAGCTCGACTCCAACGGCCGAAGCCGCTATGCGAGCTTCGTCGCTGCCCAGTTGGCGACCGGGGGCGGTCTGAGCTCCACCGTGCAGTAGGGTGCAGCCGTGGATGGCGCATCGCACGCCACACGCAAACGCCGCTGTGTTCTCGGCCGTGCTCACGATTTCACCTGGCGCAGCGAAAAGTTGACGTTCGCCAGCGCGTCGTGGAGCGGGGTTGTCACGAGCGAGCCATAGCCGGCTTCCTGATAGCTGGCGATTGCCTCCGCGATGGCCTTCGCTGCTAGGGCTGCTGCAAGCTGCGCCTTCAGTTCGGCAACGCTTGCGACGGTGACCTGACGCGGGGCGCTCACGCGTCACCTCGCGCGATGAGATTCAGGGCGTTGATTTCGCTGTTGAGTGCGCGAGCGCGCTCGGCGAATTCGGCCGCGGCCGGGTGGGCGGGCTCGCCCTCGGTGTAGGCCGTGACGGTCGCATCGGCAATGCCCGGAAGGCTGATGCTGCCGAGCTTCAGCGCCTTGTTGGCGAGCGGCACGCCGATGGCTTGCCAATTCGCAACGCCGGCGGCGCTGCAGCGGTAGAACGCCTGGCGCCGGCCGCGGATAGTTCGAACCCAGATGTCCACGCGCGCCGCATTGACGGCTGCGTGACGGGCTGCGGCGCGGCTGTCGCTCGCGTGGTTGATCTGTGCGCGTGCCACGCTTCAGCCCTCGATGCGGATCGCTTCGATCACCGGGCAACCGGTGACTTTCTGCGCGAGCTCGACGGCCTGCTCGGCATTCGCCGCACGGAACTGCACGAAAGGTGCGGCGCCGGTGTCCGAGGGATTCAGGTGGCCGAAAGTATCGCGTGGCGTGTAGCTGCAGCGATAACGACGGGAGCTGTCAGCCGTTGCACCTGATGCAAGCGCGGGGCGGTGCGCAGCTCGCTGAGGGTGATTGCGTCCAGTGAGATACATGTCCATCTCCAAGTTGGGATGAACAAATAGTAGCGTTGCTGCTTTTAAAGATCAATAGCAATGCTGCTGGCGTTACAAAATAAAGTAGCAGGGCTGCTTTTTTGAGGTCTGTCTCTTCAGCCCAGCCGGTCATGTGCGCCTTGATATCAACCTATCGGGCGCACGCGATGACTACTCGCGCTTGAATTCCTCTGCCCGATGGTGCGCCATGTATTTCTCGTGCTCGGGCTTCAGCGCGATCTTCATCGCAGGCGTGATCCCAAGCTTGGCGGCCTCGGTAAGGAGGGGGGAGAGACGAATAGATCCACTCGTCTCAAACGTGATGAAGCCCTTGTCGAACGCCTTGTCCAGGTTCGGCGACAGCAGCAGGCCGTTCCATTGATCCAGTCGCTCACTGTTCGTCGATTTTTTCCATGGCTTGATGTGAGACGCAACGAGGAGGCAGGTGTCGCTGAAACCCGTCACTGCACAGCAGGTCCAGTGCAACAGCACTTTGTCTCGGAATGTGCCCTGGCCGATCCGCGACTTGATCAAAGCAGTCTTCTCGGTCGTCGTCGTGGTCGGATCGCTGATGATCTGTTCGAGGTCAGCCTGCACGTCGTCGCTTCCATTGCTCGCAAGGTATGCGGCGAACTGCGACAGCGTGGCGCTGTACATGTGATGCCCACGCGCGTTTCGCTCTTTGAAGACGGGCAGTTCTTGGATGCTTGGGGAAAGGGCGCCGAGGGCCGACGAACTGGTCAATGCGGTCAAAGGACCTGAGATCAGGCCGCCATCCATCGCCCATTCAGACAGTGAGCCACGGAGTGCTCCGTCGTAGCTCCTCGCTGAGGATTTCGACAGCCCTTTGTGAATCATCCAATCGTAAAAGTTCATGTGAAAGCAATGTGGCTGGCTACAGCTTTGCGCCCATCCAAACGGCTCGACCGATGATGTGAACGTGGTGGCTGTTGTCGATGGGAATGTCAGGGTTCCCGTCCGGATTGTCAGAGCGAGCAACCCATCCGGATGTCGATTGGACAAGTCGCTTGACGATCAGATCGTCACCGTACGACATCGCAAAGATAGAACCGGTGCGAGGTTCACGGTTGCGGGTGTTCACCAGCAACACTGCGCCGTCCACGATGGTTGGCTCCATGCTCGTGCCTGTGACGTGAACGATACGAGCTGAATCCTTTGAGGCGCCGAACGATGAAAGAAAGTCGCGACGAAATTGAAGCGAACCTTCAACTTCGGCGACGACTGCTGCAGCGCCTGGGCCGGCCGAGAGGCGAACCGTCAAACGTTGAACTGGCACGAATTCCGAATCCACATCTGACGCCGGGTGTGGCCCTATAGCCTGAGCTGCACCGGCGATTTGAGCGGCAATGGTTGGGCTGAACCGGTCGATGGGTACGTTCAGCCCGCGAGAGAAATTTGTGGCTTGCTCGATGTTGAGCGGGCGACGGCCGTGCAAGTAATGCCCGAGGTTGGCTTGAGAGCGAAGCCCGAACTTCGCTGCGAAATCGTCTTGCTTCAGCCCTCCCGCAGCCCGGTAAGCCTTGTAGAGGGCGAGCAGGCGCGCTGCGTCTTCGCGCTGCCAGCTTTCGAGAGAGTTGGTGTCATCAGTGTTCACCGGGAAAACTGTAGCGACGCTATTTATGTTGACAAACAGCATCGCTATTAAGCTAACATAGCAGCAAAGCTACTATTCCCATATGCACCACCTGAAACCCATTCGCGAGCGTCTCGGTGTGACGCAACAAGTGCTGGCCGATGGCATCGGATGCACTCAAGGCAACGTCGGTCATTACGAGCGAGGACAGACGCTCCCTCCAGAGATGGCGGCGCGAGTAATTGCGTTTGCTTCTGGGCGCGGTTTGCGCATCGGATACGACCATATTTATGGCGACGTTCCGCTACCGCGCGTGCAGATCCCGGAGCGCGTTGATGGGTAAGGGCTTGCATGGTGTTGGGCTGCTCACGAAAGCCATCCGCTCGACGGCCGTAGCACGTCTACGGCGGGCGAAAGCACGCGCTCGCACAGTTGCTCCATCGCGGCACGCTCACGCGCGGATTGCATGCCATGAGCGGTGGCGCTCTTGTTGGTTATTTCTATCCATGCTGCAACTGTCTCGCGGTTCAGGTCCGGCTCAACCTCCAGCAGCAGTACGAGCTGCTGCAGGAATTGCTCGATGGCGTCGATGCGCTCCGCCAGCGTCGGAGCAGGACTCGCATTCGCGAGGCGTTGACTGTTTTTCTCTGATGTCTGCATGAGAGCGACTATCTCAATCGATGAAGCGCACGGCTATGGCGCTGATGAGCCTGTGCCCGACAAGGTGCGCGGCCACGATGCCGCCGTTGCGGCCTACGACACGGCGCACGGGTACGAAGGCGGCATCGCCTCGCTTGCCAAGCGCATGGGCCAGAACCCCAATACGTTGACCCACAAGGTCAATCTCCAGAACACCACGCATCACCTCACGCTGCGCGATGCCATCGAGCTGCAGTGGCAGAGCCGTGATTTCCGCATCCTGCATGCGATGGCCGATGAGCTGGACCATGTGTGCATCCGCTCGACGCCAGCCCACTCGGAGGGAGACCCGCTCGATACCCTGATGCGCCTGCAGATGGGCTTTGCCGACTACGTGCAGGCGCTGGGCGAGGCGTTGACCCGCCGGCAGGGCGGTGTCTCGCGCAATCAGATGCGCAAGGCCGAGCACCATGCGGCCGAGATCGTCGCGAGCGTGGGACACGCGCTGGCGATGCTGCGCGGCCTGATGCGGGAGGAACCGAAGGCATGAGTGCAGCGATTCCACCTGGCGGGAGAGGGCGCGCGTCTCCATGAGCATCAAGGTTATGTCGATGGTCTTCGACCGCTACCCCTCGGGCGGTATGGAGCGATTGCTCGCGCTCGCGATGGCCGACCATGCCAGCGACGACGGGCGGCGCATCTGGCCGTCCGTGGATGAACTGGCGCGCAAGACGATGCAGAGCCGCAGCAGCGTGCAGCGGCAGATTCGCCGGATGGTCGCGACAGGGTGGCTGATTCAGGTCAAGACGGCGACCGGCCGGCCTGGCGTCACCAACGAATACCGCATCTGCCCCGAGTGGATCGAGGGCGGCGAAGTGCCCGCACCGGAGACGGGTGTCAATTTGACACCCCTCGGCGATGAGCCCCCAGCGGAAGTTATCCACACGGGTGTCAATCTGACACCCCTCGAAAAGCCCGAGAGGGGTGTCACCACAGCCGAGAGGGGTGTCACCAGAGACGAGAGGGGTGTCACAGCTATGACACCCGAATCTTCAGAACCATCAATGAACCATACCCCCCTACCCCCCGGCGGGGGGACGACCGGGTTCGATGAGCTTTTCTCGATCTACCCGAACCACGACAACCGGATGAAGGCGCAACGCCGATACCTCCGGCTCGCGCCGACCACCGCGCTGCAGCAGACCATGCGCTCGGCCATCGAGGCCCAAAGGCTTAGCAAGAGGTGGACGAAGGATGGCGGTGAGTTCGTGCCCGAGTTCGCCACCTGGCTGCGCAACGAGCGTTGGCGGGATGAGCCTCGCGCGGTGGCCCCAGCAGCAGGGCCGTGGCATGAGACCCGGCGTGGCATCGATGCGAAGGCGCGTGAGCTGGGCATCGCGGCATGGGACGAAGCGGCCTTCAACCTCGGGGGCGGCCCGAGCTATCCGGCCTTCACCGAACGGGTGCGCCGTGCAGCGGCAGCAGCAGGGGAGGCGGTATGCGCGTGACGGTGGGTTTCAGCGGCAGCGGTCTCGCCAGCGTGCAGCAGCAGCTCGCGAAGCTGTCCGGTCAGCAGGCGAAGCAAGCTTATGCCGAAGGGCTGAGCGATGGTGGCTTCCGCACGCGGCGGGAGTGGCAGCGCGAAATGCGCGAGCAGTTCGACCGCCCAACGCCGTACATCCTCAAGAGCGTCTACGTGCGCAAGGCCACGCCCGAGCGGCTGAGCGTGGAGATTGAACCGACGTACTTCGGCGGCAAGGGCGTGGACCCGCAGAAGATTCTGCAGGCGCAAGAGTTCGGCGGTGCGCGCAGGGACAAGCGCAGCGAGGCGGCGCTGCGGCGCGTGGGCATCCTGCCCGCCGGCTACCAGACGGCCATTCCTTCGACGCCATTCCCGGGCAGCGATGACGGCCGCGGCAATGTGCGGGGTGGCTTCCTTGTGCGTCTGCTGTCCTACTTCCAAGCGATGGGAGAGCAGGGCTACACGGCCAACATGACGGACAAGCGCAAGGCCCGCTTGCACAAGGGCACCAAGGACCGGGAGGGCGTGCGCTTCTTTGTGTCGTACGGGCGCTTGCGCAGTGGCCCGACACAGCACCTTGCACTTGGCATATGGGCGGCCACGGGCACGCAGGGCGGCGTGGTGCGGCCTGTGCTCATGTTCGTGCGCGATGGCAGCTACGACGCGCGCATCAGCAGCGAGCGTGTGGCCGAGCGTGCAGACCTGCAGGCGTACATCGAGCGACGCATTCGCTACCGCATTCGCAAGCTGGCGGATGAATGAAATCCATCTCACATCTCACTGCATTGCCTATGTCTACACCTACAGTCGTCGAGCTTGTGGAAGTGATCTTCGTCAGCACGTCACGCGGGGACGGCACGCCCACGAATCCAATGCGGTCCGTGTGTCAGTACTGGTCGAAAGACGGGCGCTTGCTTGCTGACACAGATGCGCTCTTCCATTGCCCTGAGTCGGCTTCTTACATGGCGGCCGAGCGCCTCTTTCAACTGCGGCAAGCGGTGACGCCTGAGGCAACCGCAGAGGGGAAGGCATCGTGAGGCTCGCTGACCGTTGCGCTGGCCTCGATGCGCCGTCATGGGGCGCCGCCCAAAAACTCGCGGGTCCTTCCGCAGAGGCAGTGGCTACGGGTAATTCGAACCGCGTTCTCGGACTGTTCCGCGACCTCGCTAAGGGGGTTAAGTGAAGGTGGTTGAAGCATTGGCGGGGACGGTGACGCAAGCGGAGTTTGCAGCGCTCATCGGAGTGAGCGAAGCAAAGGCGAGCCAGCTCGCGAGCGAGGGCGTGATTCTGCGCGGCGCCTCCGGGCACGCATGGCTGCTCGCTTACTGCGAGCGTCTGCGTGAAGTTGCGGCGGGCCGTGCGTCCGTGGACGGTGGCGGCCTTGACCTCGTGCAAGAGCGCGCGGCGCTCGCACGCAGCCAGCGCGAAGCGCAGGACATCAAGAACGCCGTCTCCCGCGGCGAATATGCGCCCATCGGCCTGCTCGCCGATGTGCTGGGCCTTGCGTCCAGTTCCGTAGTGGATCGCTTCGAGCAGTTGGAGGGCGCGCTACAGAAGGCCTGCCCGGACCTGCCAGACGAGGCGAAAGCGACGGTGCAGCAGGTCATCGCAAACGCTCGCAATGAGTGGATTCGTTCGACCGCCAAGCTCGTGGCCGATTACCTCGATGGGTTGGAGCAGTCACTCGACGACGACGAAGAGGGCGACGATTCGGCCTTCGATGATGCAGGGGCGGCGGACTGATGGCGATGCACGTTTCGCGTGAAACATTCCGCTCGATCCGCAAATCGGTTGCTCTTGGGCTCGGCAGTTTGCGCGCCGAACTTTTCCAGACCTTGAGCGAATGGGCCGCGGAGCACTTCAAGCTCGCAGGCGAAAGCTCGCACCAAAAAGGCGGATGGGTCGCTTGGTCGTTTCAGATCGGAATCCTCGACTTCATGAGCGATGATCGCATCGAAGAGCTGGATGTTGAGAAGTCAAAGCGCGTCGGCTACACGAAGATGATTACCGCCTTCGTCGCCTACAACATCGCGCATCGCCGCCGCAAACAGGCACTGTGGCAACCCACTGACGACGACCGCGATAGCTACGTCAAAAGCGAAATCGACCCGATCCTCGACGAGCGCGATGGCGTGCCCGCAGTGAAGGCGGCACGCAAGCAGGGTCGCAGCAATGACGACACCATCAAGATGAAGAAGTTTCGCGACAGCGTGCTTCATCTGTTGGGAGGCAAGGCCAAGCGGGCCTATCGACGCATCACGGTGGCGGTCGCGATCCTCGACGAGTGGTCAGCGTTCGATCAGACCATCGAGAAGTCGGGCGACCCCGGCGGCCTCGCAAAAGGGCGACTCGAAGGCGCGCCGTATCCGAAGTTCATCGGTGGCTCCACGCCTGGCGTGAAGGGCATGTGCCACGTCGAGCGGGCGGCAAGCAACGCCGAAGGTTTCGTTCGCTTCCACATCGACTGCCCGCACTGTGGCCTTGAGCACCCGCTGATGTGGGGTGGTCGCGAGAAGCTGTTCGGCTTCAAGTGGGACCGTGGTCAACCCTCGACCGTGCGTCACGTCTGCCCGCACTGCCGTGAGCCGTTCCGCCAAAGCGACTATCTGCGGGGTGGGGTGCCGATGCCGGGCGTGTGGGTCTGCGAGAAGACCGCCAAGCGTTTCGGGCCAGATCGCGTCTGGCGTGATGCCGCCGGCATGCCCACCAGGCCGCCGAAGTCGCTTGGTGTGCATGTGTGGGCCGCCTACAGCCCGCAGCGCACTTGGGAAAGCATCGTGAAGGAATTCGAGGAAGCGCTCGACGCCTTGCAACGGGGCGACAGCGGTCCTATGCAGCTCTTCGTGAATGAGACCCTTGGCGAGACGTGGGAGGTTGTGGGCGAGCGCACGGAAGAGAACGAGCTGCAGAATCGCGCCGAACCATTTCCGCTGCGCACGGTTCCCATCGGCGGTTTGATCCTGACAGCGGGTGTTGACGTGCAGCGCGACCGCTGGGAAATCGTCGTATGGGCATGGGCGCGCGGCCTCGAATCGTGGATCGTCGATAGCCATGTGATCGAAGGCAATCCCGCATCGGAAGCCGATTGGGCGCCCGTGACGGAATATCTCAGCAGGCGCTACCCGCAGGCCTGGCACGGCGGCTCCATGGGGCTGAGCGCCATCTCCATCGACTCCAGCGACCAGACGCACGCCGTCTACAACTGGGTTCGCAAGGTTCAACACCAATTGCCGAAGCTGCGCGCTGTGAAAGGGCGCGGCGAGGAAAACATCCCCGTCCTCGGTCCGAGCAGTGCGCAGGAAGTGAAGTGGAATGGCAAGCGTTGGCCGAATGGCATCAAGCTGTGGAATGTCGGCGTCGATACCGCCAAAGACCTTCTGCTCGGCCAACTGTCGATCACCGAACCGGGGCCGGGCTACGTTCACTTCAGTGCCGAGCTCACGCTTGAGTGGTACGAACAACTGACGGCCGAGCAGCGGATTCTCGTGAAGGTCGGCGGGCGCGAAACGTTTCGCTGGGTCAAGCGTCGGCCACGGAATGAACAGCTCGACTGCCGCAACTATGCGTTGCACGCCGCATTCGGGCTGGGCCTGCACAACTACACGGACAAGCGTTGGGGTGAGCTGGAAGCGTCGGTGCAGCCGCCTCTCGATCTGTTCTCGGCGCCACTGGCGCCCGAAGTTCCGGTGCTTCCCAAGCCAACAGCCGCCGCGGAGCCCGCGCCGCGCGCGGCGTCCACACCTGAACCTGCTTCAGCTCAACCCTACACCCCCGCGCCCCGACCGCGCGCGCCGGCCTCTTTCGGCCGGGATTGGTAAACGAATGACAGAACCTTCACCCACGCCCGTACTCACCTCGCTGCTGCAGGCCGAGCCGGACCTTGTTGACCGCATCTTCGATTACTTGATCGAGGCTCACCCCGAGATTGCCGGGCTCAAGCTCGATGAAGCGCGCCGTGCAGTGCGCAGCCACCTGGCGGGAAGTCGCTACTACGTTGCCAGTCGAAAGCGCGACGATGTTGCAAGCCGTGTGCTGTCGCTCTTCAATGGCCGCAACGCGACAGAGGTCGCGCGCAAGCTGGGCATCAGCCGCGCGACGGTGTATCGCTGCCTCAAGCAGCCGCGGCGCGAGTGATCGCGTCTCAGTTTTTGGCTTGAAATGAGACAGGGCGGGGAATAGCTTCAATGCCTCTGCCGACTTCTATCTCTCCAATGCCCCAACCCTCCTATACCCCCGATGACCTGGCCGCAGTGCGGCGGGCAATCTCCAGCGGCGAGCTGTCTGTGATGCACAACGGCCGCCGCGTCGAGTACCGAAGCATCGACGATCTGCTCAAGGCCGAGGCCCGTATCGAGGGCGAACTGCGCGCTGCGGTCGGTCGCCCTCGCGGCGGTGTACGCCGTTTCACCTTCACCACTTACCGGGGCGAATAAAGAATGGCCAATCTCTTGGATCGGCTTATCGGCGTCATCAGCCCCGATCAAGGGCTGCGGCGGCATCGCAGCCGCGAGTTGCTGAAGCGAGCGTATGAGGGCGCCAGCGCGCGCGACGGCTGGCGTCCGAAACGAGCGGGGGCAAGCGCCAATGCCGACCATGCCGCAGACGCGCGCACTCTGCGTGTGCGCAGTCGGTCGCTGGAGCAGAACGTTCCCTACATAGCACAGGGCATCCGCGCGCACAGCGCGAACATTGTCGGAACAGGCATCATCCCGCGTTGGAAAGACAGCAAAGAGCACGCTGCAGCCTGGCAGGAATGGGCGCCCTTTGCGGACGCGGATGGCGGGCTTGATGTTTACGGGCTGATGCTGCTAGCGCACCAGACGGCGCAGCGAGATGGTGAAGTGTTGGTGCGAATCCGCAATCGCCGACCCTCAGACGGCCTGCCTGTCCCGATTCAATTCCAACTGCTCGAAATCGATTGGCTGGACGATAGTCGCATGGGGCGCATCGATGGCTACAACGTCATCGAAGGCATTGCGTACAACGCAATCGGCAAGGTCGCGGGCTACTACGTCTTCGATCAGCATCCCGGCGAACCGATCATCTTCGGCGGCCGGCGTGCGACCAGCAAGCTTGTGCCGGCCGCCAGCATCATTCATTACTTCGCGCCTAGCCGTCCCGGGCAGGGGCGAGGATTTCCGCGTGTGGCGCCGATCATTGCGCGCACCCGCGACCTGATGCTGTACGAAGACGCCGAGCAACACCGCAAGAACCTAGAAACGCGGTTGGCGGTCATCGGGTCGGGTGATGTGGATGGCATGGCCGATGGCGAGAGCGAGACCGTCAAGGAGAGCCGGAGCATGGGCGAACTGCCGAGCGGCGGGATGATGCAAGTCCCGTCCGGCACAAACCTCACCGTCGTGCAGCCCAATGCGGCGCCCGGGTACGTCGAGTACCTGAAGATGCAGCTCCACCTCATTGCCGCCGGCGCTGGGTGGACCTACGAGATGATGACGGGCGATGTGCGTGAGGTGAGCTACACCAGCGCTCGTATCCGCAGGCTTGACTATCGCCGCGAGGCTGAGCAAGAGCAGTGGCTGCATGTCATACCAAAGTTGATCGCGCCGATGGTCCGTGCGTTCTCGAATGCGTGCGAGCTAGCGGGCCGCGTGAAGAAGGCCGACTACAACCTCCGCTATGCGACGCCGAAGTGGGAATACACCAACCCGAAGGACGACGTGGCTTCGGATCTGGATGAAATCGCGGGTGGCCTGAGCAGCTTCAGCGAGAAGCTGCGCGGCCGCGGATATGAGCCTGACGAAGTGTTCGAAGAGCTAGCCGGAGACATCGAGAAGCTGCGAAAGCTGGGCATCTTGGATGTCATCGTAATGATGCGTAAGGGCAAGCAGTTTGGCGACAGCGCCGAGTGAATCGGTTATGCCGCGCCGTCCGAATAGCGAAGCTGATACCTGAAGCGAAGTTCCGCATTGTTCGCAATGAGCCCGGTTCTCTTTTTGATGACCCTGATTATCTGTATGAGGGCATAGCCCATCTCATTTCGAAATATGATGATCTGTCCTTCTCGTGCCGTTTTGGTGTAGTACGAGTCTTCGAACCATCTGGCCGGATCGTCGATTTGCTCAAAACTAGTGCAGTTCTTCGCAATCGCGACATTGAAGCGATAGTCCAACCCATGGATCGATCCGTCGCCGCACTCAAACCACTTGGTTTCAAACTCTCGTCCGCTTGGTCCAAGCGTACGAGTGTGGTTGTTGCTTTCATAGTCAAAGGAAGCTTCACCTGACTCTCTCACTGAGAAGTGAAACTTGCGAAAGAACGGGTCGTTGTCTCGACGCGCTTCGTTCCTAAGCTCAGGCGGAAAGTCACAAACTTCGATGCCCGCCGCATGAAACGTGCGCCATGCGAGGCCGCCGACATCAGGGTTTGGATCGCAGTTTCCAATGTACACGCGTGAAATTCCGGCTTGGACTAGAAGATCCGCACAGCACAAACCATCGCCCCTCTTCTTTGTGCACGGTTCAAGAGTAACGTACGCGACGACGCCCCTGAGGTCGAGTCCATCGAGCTTCTCCAGGAGCGCTTGCTCGGCGTGCGCGCTCGGCTTTGCTTCGAAGTTCACCATTGCGTCGCCGTCGAAGAATTGACCGCCGAAGCTCTTGGCATACCACCCTAGAAGTTGAGAGTCTCGCGCAAGGACGACCCCAACGCGGGGTGGCGGGTTTGTGACTGCAATTCTGCTCAAGCAAAGCTTCGCCTTGTCTACAGCTAGCCTCGAAAACTGATAGTGGACGTCTTCAGGTGACATGGTGTTTGGCGCGCTTAAAGCTGATTAAAGCGAGCTTTCAAGGGAGACAAGATTTGCCAGGTCCACATATGCTGGGCTTTCGACGACCTTAAGTTGTAGCAAGTCCAAAGACTGCCTGTCGTACATCGGAATATGGCCCGAGATTTCATTCGCGTTGAGCTCCCTAGGACCACTCTTCACTTCAAACGTTGTTCCGCAACCCAGCAAGATTTCGTCTTCCTCTGTGCCGGCAAAGAGATCGAAGGGGGCAAGAGCGATTCCAGCCGGACACTCAATTTCTAGAAGAAGCGGGCGACCGCCACTTTGCTTGAAGCTGTTCAACTTGGTCGGCGAGTCTGCTGTGGACATGAATGCTTGGTACGGGAACCGGCCGTTGAGAACTCGCGCAGCAGGAGCCGAAAACTCTAGATCCGATGTAAGGCGGTAGAGGGTCATGGGCTGCGTAAAAGTTGCGCGGATCGCGCTACGAAGCAGCAAGAAATCGTTTAGGTAATGGTCCATCGCCAGTCCGCCCTTGAGTCGCCCGTTGACATGGGACGCGAAGTTGTCCTCGTTGGTCTTGTACTTCCGGCATGCCTCAATAACTTCGCCAGCGTTGGCGATGCCTTTGAGGTGGGCAAGAAATTCAGCGTGGTAGTTTGTAAGCATCTTCGATGGCGTTCCCATTGGCGAAAAAGGCGAGCTGGTGGATTGGGAGATGAGGCTCCGCCGCGAAGTCTAAATCGTCTCAGTTTTTGCCTCGAAATGAGACAGCGTGCCGGGCACAGTGCTCGGCATGCCTCAAGCACAAGACACCACAACACGCCGCGACGATCTTCCGCTGGCCGGTCGCTCGATGGAACTACGCGGCTTCACGCGGGCATCGGACGAGGGCGCTGCGGAAGCTGAATCTTCGCTCGCTACCGCGCAGCTCGTCTTTGCCGCCGGCGCTTCCGTACGGCGGTATGACTGGTATCGAGAGCGCAGCTATCTCGAACAGCTCGTTGTCGAAGAAGGCTCCATTCGTCTCGACCGCCTGACGCGCGGCGCACCACTGCTCAACACGCATAACGCGTGGAGCCTGGAGGCGCAGCTCGGCGTGGTCGAAAACCCAAGCATTGCATCGGGCGAAGGTGTGTGCGACGTGACCTTCTCGCGTCGCGATTCTGTCGCGGGCTATGTGCAGGACGTGGCAGACGGAATCATCCGCAATGTGTCGGTGGGCTACGTGCGCCACCGCGTCGAGATGGTTCCCCCTGCGGCCGATGACGGCGAATGGCTGTATCGCGTCATCGACTGGGAGCCCTACGAGGTTTCGCTCGTCCCCATTCCTGCCGACATGGATTGCCAAGTCCGCGGCACTGAAGCGCAAGCGCCTGCCGGCGTCGAAGTCGCGCAACGCACCTTTCCCTGCGAATTCATCGAAATCCGCAGTCAACCCGCATCGCCCACGGTGGGCGCCTCCGCCGCAATCTCAATCCTTAAGGAACCTTCCATGCCTCAAGCCTCCGCCGGCGGTGCCGCCGCGACGACCGATCAACAGCGCGCCGCACCTGCCGGGGTCGCCGCAGCGCCTGCCGCTGCGCCGGCCGCATCCGGCAATGCCGTTGCCGACGCCACTGCGGCGGCCGGCCAGCGCGCAGCCGACATCAGCGAGGTGTGCGCACGTCACAACGTCGCGCATCTGGCCGCTGGCCTCATTCGCGGCGGCCAGTCCGTCGAACATGCTCGCGCCGCCGTGCTCGAAGAGCTGGCACTGCGCGATGCGGCGAGCGGCGGCCATCGCAACGTGCGTATCGAAACCGTAACCGACGAAATGGCGACGCGTCTCGCGGGTCTGGAGCAGGCCATTACCCACCGTGTAGCACCTGGCACGGCGCTCGACGACAACGGTCGTCAGTACCGCGGCATGTCCCTGCTGGAGATGGGCCGCGATCTGCTCGAAGCGCACGGTGTGAAGACGCGCGGCATGGAGCGAATGCAGCTCGCTTCGGCCATCCTCACCTTCCGCTCGGGCGGCATGAACACGACCAGCGACTTTGCATCGCTCTTCGCGAACGTGGCGAACAAGCGCCTGCGCAACGTGTACGACGAGAACCCCGGCACCTACGCACTTTGGGCGCGCCGTGCGCCCAACGCGCCGGACTTCAAAAACATCAGCGTGGTGCAGCTCTCCGGCGCGCCCGAACTGCTGCGCACGAACGAGCACGGCGAATTCAAGTACGGCACCATGAATGACGGCGCGGAGACGTACGGCATCGTGACGCACGGCCGCATCGTTTCGCTCTCGCGCCAAGCGGTGGTGAACGACGACCTGCGCGCTTTCGACCGCATGGTGACCGGTTTCGGCGCTTCGGCGCGCCGCCTCGAAAACCGCCTCGTCTACTCGCAGTTGACGGGCAACCCGACGATGAGCGACGCGGAACAGCTCTTCAGCGACGCGCACAAGAACGTCGCCACCGGCGCGCCCTCGGCACTGCAGTTCTCGGCGCTGTCCGCTGGCCGGACTGCGATGCGTCTGCAGCGCGGCCTTCAAGGCGAAGAGCTGAACCTCGCGCCCGGCTATCTCATTGTGCCGGCCGCGTTGGAGCAGACCGCGTACCAGCTCACCAGCTCCAACTACACGCCGGCCAAGCAGGCGGACGTGAACGAATTCCGCGCCGGTGGCCGTACCTCGGTCGAGCCCATCGTCGAGCCGATCCTCGATGCGGTGAGCGCGTCGGCGTGGTATCTGGCGGCCTCGAATTCGCAAGTCGATACGGTCGAGTACACGTTCCTCGACGGCGCCGAAGGCCCCGTCATCGAGTCCGAAATCGGCTTCGAAATCGACGGCGTTTCCTACAAGTGCCGTCACGACTTCGCCGCCAAGGCGGTGGATCACCGCGGCCTTTTCCGCGCCAACGGCAGCTAACGCGCGCCACGCCAGCGCCCGATTCTGGGCTGCTGGCGCCTCCCTCACTTTACCCAAGGAATCACATGAAGAACTACCGCCAAGCGGGTAGCGTGCTCACGCTGACCCCCTCTATCGCTGTCGCGTCGGGCGTCGGCTTTCTCTTCGGCGCCGCGCTGTTCGGCGTCGCCACCACCGATGTGCCGGCCAACACCCCGGGCGAGTTCAAGACCGATGGCGTGATCGACCTCGGCAAGACCGCTGGCCTTTCGGTCAACGTCGGAGACCGGCTGTTTTGGGACGCGACGAACAAGGTCGTCAACAAGACGAGTGCGGCGCAAGAGTGCATCGGTGTGGCGACCGAAGCGGCTGCAGGCGGCGCGGCTTTCGTGTCCGTGAAGCTGGGCGCGAGCTTGCCGGCCGCCACCTGATTTGCCGCTCGCGTTCGCCATGCCCGCACCCTTTGTCGCTCTTCAAGACCGCGTGAACCGCGCGCTCGATCTGCACCTGACCAACGCGCTCGCGGAAGTTAATGGCGTGGCCGACCCGGTTCCCGTGGAATTTGACGACCCCTATGCGGCGCTGTTTGATGACCAGGCGGACACGGCTGCTCCGGAGTGCTGGGGGCCTGTGGCTGCGCTTGGCGGGTTGGTGCGTGGCGATGCGCTTCGGATCGACGGCAAGTCCTTCGAGGTCGTCCGTTCGAAACCCGATGGGACAGGCCGCGTGCATCTCATTTTGCGGAGCGCCTGACCATGTTTGCGCTCGAGCCTGCAATCGTTACCCGGCTGCGCGGAGAGCTGCCGCAGGCGTGGGCCGTCAAGGGTGTCTTCACCGACAGCGGCAAGCGCGATCCTGACCTGCTCGCTTCGGTGCTCTTCATCGATGCCAGTGTGCCGGCCAGTGATGTGCCTGGCGCGTTGGTGCGGCCTTTCTGGGCCGTCACGCTCATGGCGAAGCGCAGCGATGCCGAGGCCCTTGCGCATCTCGACGGCGCTTTCGCGCTTGTCGTTGAGGCGTTGCAGGGGTGGACGCCGGGGCGCGTTGCAGGGCGGAACTGGGAGCGCCTTCAGCTCGCGAGCGTGAAACCGCCGCCGTACCCCGAGAACGGCCTTGTCGGCATCGAGCTTGTTTTCTCCACATCCGCCCGTTTCGACGGGCAACCCTGAAAGGAATTCTTGTGCCCATCGTGCATACCAAAACCGAATTGTCGGCCCCTCGTGGCCGCCTTCGCCTCGACATCTTCAACGCGCTCGAAGAGCTGACGGGCGAGGAAGAAATGGGCAACTGCCCGAGCTTCGTCCTCACCATCGACTCGGAGAAGGCCGAGGAATTCTCGGCAGAGACCGCTGGCAGCGAGCTCATCGGCACGCTCACCGGCAAGGTGAAGCGAACTGCAAAGATCACCTGCAACAACATGAGCATGGCGACCTATCAGCGCTTCCTCGCTGCAACGAGCGAGGTCGTGGTGCAGTCGGCGGTCGCCGTGACGGGTGAACTGCGCACTGTCACGCCGGGCAAGATTTACCAGCTCGGCCAGACCGCGGCGAACCCCATCGGCGTGCGCAACGTCACGGCGGTGACCGTCAAAACCGAGGACGGCACCACGCCCTATGTCGCAGGCGAAGACTTCAATGTCGATCCGGAGACGGGCGCCGTGCAGATCATCGCCGGCGGCGGCATCACCGCCGGAGTGGTGCAGTTCGGATACACGCCCGTCGCAGGCTCGTACACCCGGCTGAAGACCGGCGGCAACACGTCGTTTCTTGCGGCCGTGCGTGTGGTCGCCGACAACGCCTCGGGCAGTAACAAGGACTGGTACATGCCCCGCGTGAGCATGACCCCTTCGGGCGACCTGCCCATCGTGTCGAACGAAGTCGAGTTCGTGAAAGTCGAGTTCGATGTCGATGTCCTGAAGTCCGCCAACGCGGAAGCGGTCTACGTGGGAGGCCGTCCGGTCGCCTGACGACCTTCTGCCTGGCCTTGCATCGCAGGGCCGGGCGGTGACGCATGCGGCTTCGCGCAGAGGCTGCATGCGCCTCCCTTCATCCCTTCCCTCGATTCCCCGTGGCAAAGCCGATTCAGATTCTCATCAATGCCAAGGATGATGCGTCCAAGGTGTTCGACCGCCTGCAGCAGCGCGTGATTGCGTTCGCTGCCCTTGTGGCGGGCTACTTCGGCATTCAGCTCTTTGCCGGCTGGGTCAAGGGTGGTGCCGACTTCGAGCAGGCCATGAGCCGCGTGCAGGCGGCCACCGGCGCCAGCGCGGCAGAGATGCGCTCGCTGCGCAAGGCGGCGCAGGATGCCGCTGCGGATGTCCGCTATGGGTTCACCGAGCTGCAGGCGGCCGGCGCGCTGGAGAACCTGGCGAAAGCCGGTCTCAACGTGAGCGACGCCATCGAAACCCTGCCGGCCGCGATGCAGCTCGCACGCGCCGGAGACGTGGAGCTTGCGACCTCGGCGGAATACCTGACGAAGATCGTCAACGGCCTGGGCCTGGCGTTCACGGACTCGGGCCGTGTCGCCGACGTGCTCGCCAAGGGTGCCAACGCCACGAACACCAGCGTGTCGGGTCTGGCGCAGGCGTTGAGCTACGCCGCGCCGCTGGCGAACACGCTCGGCCTGAGCCTCGAAGGCGCGGTCGCCATCATCGGCAAGTTCGCAGACGCTGGCATCGATGCGAGCCGTGCCGGTACGGCGTTGAACAGCATCCTCGCGCAGTTCTCCGACCCGGCCAGCAAGTTCCGCACGGAGCTGGCGGCGGCGGGCATCACGACGGGCAATTTCGAAACGATGCTGCACGAGCTGGCTGCTGCCGGCCCAGCCGGGCAGCGCGCCATCGCTGCAGTGGGGCAGGAAGCCGGCCCGGCGTTGCGCGCACTGCTCAATCAGGGCGTGGACAAGCTCGATGAGCTGAAGAAGGCCTTGCAGGGCGCCAGCGGCAGCGCGGCCGAGACTGCCGCTGTCATGCAGGCGAATCTCAATGGTGCGCTCGCTGGCCTGCGCACCGCATGGGATTCGACCATCAACGCGCTCACCACGCCGATCCTTCCGGTGCTGAAGCAGGGTGTTGAGCAGTTGTCCGGTGCGCTGCGCGCGGCGGTGGCCGATGGCACGGTCGGGCGCTTCGGGGCCGCGCTGGCGACCGCCTTTCAGAACGGCATCAAGTGGGTGCAGGCCTTCGTCGCCAGCGTCGATGTGCCGGCCCTCGTGGCGAAGGCGCAGAGCCTGGCCGACCGCGTGGGCGCACTGCTCGACAGCTTCGGGCAGAAGGCGCAGAGCACGGGCAACATCGTGCAGACCGTCTGGGGCGTGGCGAGCGCGGGTGCGAACACGCTGATTGCAACCGTCTTCCGTGTCGCCGAGGCCTTCGCCGGCGTCTCGCGCGACATCCTGAGCGGCACGGCAACCATCATCGAAGGCCTGTCGAAGATCAGCTTCGGCAGCGTGTCGGCAGCGTTCAAGCAGGCCGCGGCCGAGGTGCGCGAGTCGGCGGCCGGCATGGAAGGTGTGACGGATGCGTTCGGGGAGAAGGCGGCCGAGGCCTTCGACCGCGCCACGGTGGGCGCGGAACAGGCGCGCGCCGGCTGGGCCGGCCTGACGGGTGCTGCCGAGAGCACGACCGCGGCAGCGGCCAGCGGCGCCGCGGCGTTCAACAAAATGGCGGCAGAAATGAAAGCCGCTGGCGACGGGGCGCAGGATGCGGGCCAGAAGGTCGCCAGCGCGGCCGAAGCGCAGAAGGTGAAGGCGGAGGAAGCGCGGGAGGCCGTCAAGCGCCTGCACGCCGAATACGACCAGGCCATCGCCACCAAGAATCTGGAGTTGGCAGCGCAGAAGCTCGATGAGCTGAAGAAGGCCAATCTCGCCGCGGCCGATGCAGCCGGGACCAACAAGAAGGCGCAGGCCGACGCGGCGGCAGAGATTGACGCGGCCTTCCAGCGTGCCGGCGTGCAGACGAAGGCGCAGCTCGACACCATGGCGAAGACCGCGCTTCGCGACTTCGAGCTGATTCGCGACAGCGGGCAGGCCACCGCCATCGGATTGGGCGAGGCGTGGAAGCGTGCGGCCGATGCCGCCATCGCCGCGGGCAACGGCGTGGCGCCGGGCTGGGTGCAGGCGCAGGCGGCCATGCGCGGCTTTGAGGTCGTGCTCGACAGTGCAGGCCGCTCGACGCTGAAGCTCAAGGAAGTGCAGGGCGACGCCACGCAGGCTGCCTACGGCCTGGCCGGCGCGCTGCGCGAGGTCACCAGCGCGCGAGAGCGGGACATCGAGGCCCGTGAGAAGGCCATTCAGTTGCAAGAGCGCGAAATTGCGCTGGAGAACAAGCGCCTCGGCCGCGATGCCGCCGGCTTCTCCACCGACAAGACCGGCAAGACGGTGAACGCCGGTAGCGACCTGGGCACCCTCACGGGCATCGCCGCGTTCCTGAAAAACGCCGGCGTCAAGGACGATGAGACGGCGCGGCGCATCGCGCGCGAGTTCGCCGATGAGAAGGGCAATGTCCAGTTCTTCAACAACCCGGGCCAGAAGAAGTACGGCGGCGACACCCTGAGTTACGCGCTGCTCAAGGCGGCCGAGAAGGTGACCTTCTTCGGCGACGGTGGCACGCCCACCAGTATCCCGAAGCCCGAGTCAAACCGCACCGTCAATCTGCAGCTCAACCTCAACGGTCGCGATTACGGGCGCGTCAGCACGGACGCCGCCGGCGCCGATGCCATCGAGGGGCTGCTCGCGCAGCTCGGCGCCGCACGCGGCACGTCTTCCATTCGTCCGGGGGCATGAGCGTGGCGACACCCAAGTTTCACGCGCTCGGCGCGCTGCAGATTCCCCGCGGCATGGTCTGGGCCGATGAGTTCGGATGGAACCCGGTCGAGAAGAGCCTCGACTACTCGGTGACGGGCGCCGCCCTCATCGATGCCGCCGTGCGCCTGGCAGGCCGGCCGATCACGCTGCAGGGCGAGGCCGATGCCGGATGGATCGCGCGCGGCGGGCTCTTGGCTCTGCAGGCGCTCAACGCGGCCGACGCAGTGGGCGAGCACGTCCTTGTGCTGGCCGATGGCCGCTCGTTCGCTGTGCAGTTCGCCCCTGGCTTGGCTGTCGAGGCCCGGCCTGTCGCTCGGCCCGAGCTGCCCGTCGAGAAACACCCCTACGTCGCGACCGTGCGACTCATCACCGTTTGACCCTTCCGCCTCATGACCATCCTCGAGTCCGATATCAAGTTTGTTACCACACAGGTCATGGATGACGTGCCCGAAGGCGGCGGCGCACCGACCGCGAACGTCATCGCTGACGGCGCGAGCAATGCCGTGTTCAAGGACGTGTCCGCCGTGGACCGCGCGCGCGGCGACGTGTCGATCATGAAGATCGCGGCCACCATCCAGACCCTGAACACCGACACCGCCCTCGGCGGCCTCGTCATCATTTCGCGCGCGCCGGCGGACCCGAACGTGAGCCCGGCGCTGTTCTACACCGGCGACTTCTTCGACCGGCGCGCGAGCATCCAGAACCGGATCGAGGCCTACACCTCGCCCGGTGAAGAGTTCAACGGCTACATGCTGTCCAACCACGTGCAGGGACAGCGCTCGCTGCAGATCTTCCAGCGCCCCGGCGCCACGCCGCCGACCGTGAACGGCACCCTGCAGATCAGCGGCGGCGGCAAGACGGAGTACGTGCGCGTGTCCGATGTTTCCATCGAGCAGCGCACCTACAGCTACAGCAACGGCGGTGCCTTCGTGGACTATGCCGCGCAGGTCTGCGTGTGCGAGCTGGTGGACGGCCTGAAGAACGACTACACCGGCACGCCGGCGAATCGCCTCTTCGAGCGTTCCTCGACCGCGGCGGCGGTGAACAAGATGCTTGTCGCGAACGCCTCGAAGTTCTACGGAATCGCCAAGCTCGTGGCGCCCGTGAGCACGGGCGACCTGTCGGCGCAGGTCAACACGATCAATACCCAGCTCGTGCCGAGCGCGACCACGGAAATCCCGCTCACGGACATGTCGGCGGCCGGTTCCTCGACCACGCTCGTTGCGTCCGGCTCGGGCACGGTCTCACTGACCACGGGCGTTGCCTTCGGGCCGAATGCCATCATCGGCTTCGGCAACCCGGCCTATCCTGGCTCGCTGTCGGTGGCGACCTCGGCGGGCACGCTGACCGACGACGGCGGGCGCTTGAAGCTGGGCGCACTGACCATCGGCGCCGTCAACTACGCCGGCGGCTCGATGACGTTCGCCAGCGATGCGCCCGCCATCGGCGGAAACAAGACGATCACCTTCCGGCCGGCCGGCGCGCCCATCGAGCTGGCCGATTCGGCCTCCATCGCGGTGACCGTCGAAAGCCGGCGGATCAACTACCCGCTGACCATCCTTCCGCCGCCGGCGCCCGGCTCGCTGCGCGTGGCCTACCGCGCCGGCGGCAACTGGTATGAACTGGCCGACGACGGAGGCGGGCGCCTGTCGGGCACCAGTTCCAGCATCGGCAGCGGGACGGTGGATTTCGTGACGGGGACCGCGCTGCCCACGCTTGGCACGCTGCCCGATGTCGGCAGCGAAATCATCTTCACCTGGGCGGCGAAGTCGAACTACAAGGACCGCAGCGGCACGCTCACCGCCGCGGTATCCATCATGCTCGCCCTCGACAACCAGGCGGCGCAGTCGGGCACGGTGTCGGTGGACTGGAACGACGGCACGGCGCGCCACGCGAGCGACAACGGCAGCGGCGCTCACGGGCGACGCCACCGGCCCGGTGTCCTATACGGCGAGCACCATGGAGGTGAGGCCCAACGTGCTGCCGGCCTCGGCCGTGGCCTTCACGGTGGGCTACAGCCACGGCGAGCCGTCCTCGAAGGCCTTCCCGGCGCCGGCGCGCGATGTCGATGGTGCGATCACCCTCAACCTCGGCAAGACCAACATTGCGCCGCGGTCGCTCTCGCTCGACTGGAACCTCGTGCTGGAGTCCACCGGAGGCGTGCCGGCCGACCAGTGGGTGCCGCAGAACTTCGCGGCCACCAAGACGGTGACCGACAACGGCGCAGGCAAGCTGGTGGACGGGCTCAATGTGGAGTTCGGCACCATCGACTACACCACCGGCGTGGCGAAGCTGTTTCCTGAGGCCGTCGTCAGCGTGGCCGTGCCGCAGTGGGCCGTGAACCCGCTCGGCGTGCTCGGCACCGTGCTGTCGCCGAACCTGCCGGGCTTCTACCGCAACACGGTCACGGGCTACACCTATGCGGTGCTCGCGGCCTCGCTGCCCACCGACGCGACGGCGCTCGTGAATGCCAATTTCCGGGTGGTGGGCGCCGGCACGACGAAGAGCCAGACTTTCAATCAGCCCAAGCTCTCCATCAAGCTGCTGCCCAGCTTCAGCGAGGCCGGTGTGCCTGGCTCGGTCAACTTCACGATGGGCGGCAAGACCTACTTCGACCGCGCCGGCAGTCTCTACACCGACCTCGACCCGGCCACCGGCGCGGCCACGCTGGCGGGCACCTACGACTACGCCACCAACGTGGCGGCGCTCACGACCTGGCCGGCCGCGGCCTCGACCTCGGTTGTCGTCAGCAGCCTGTTGACCTCGCTCGACGGCCAGCCGGTGGAGTACGTCGTCTTCCGCACGCCCGTGGCGCCGGTCAGCCCGGGGACGCTGCAGCTTCTCGCAACGAAACTCAACGGCGGCACGGTCAACGTCACCGCGGACGGCTCGGGCCTCATCAACGGAGCGAACGTGCATGGCACCTTCGACGCGGCGACGGGTGTCGGCAAGGTGCGCTTCGGCGACTGGGTGACCGCGGCGGGCAACGAGGGCGCCATCTGGTATTCGGCCGACGCCGTGGGCAGCGACGGCAAGATCTGGAAGCCGGTCCCGGTGTTCGCCAGCACCATCCGGTACAACGCCGTGGCCTACACGACGTTGCCCGTCGATGCCACGCTGCTGGGTCTCGATCCGGTGCGCCTGCCGTCTGATGGCCGCGTGCCGATTTTCCGCAAGGGTGAACTCGTCGTCATCCACAACACGAAGCGTCTGCCGGCGGCCGTGGTCTCCAACGGCCAGACGCTCGACACCGGCCGCGTGCGGCTCTCGCGTGTGCGGATCGTGGGCGCTAACGGCCAGACCATCGAGACCGGCTATACCCGCAACCTCGATGCGGGCACCGTCACGTTCTCGGACGTGTCGAGCTACGCGCAGCCGGTCGTGGTCGAGCATCGCATCGAGGACTTGCTGACGGTCTCCGATGTGGGTATCGATGGCCGCCTCGCATTTGCGGGCCGCGTCACGCACGACTACACCGCGGGCGACACCTGCGTGAGCAGCGCGCTCCCTATGGGTGATGTGAAGGCACGCGTGTCGCTGCTGTTCGATCAGCAGACTTGGAGCGGTGTGTGGTCGGACAGCCTCATCGGCAACGCCGCGGACCCGACGTTCAACGACATCGACTATCCGATCACGGTCACGAACAAGGGCGCAGTCACCGAGCGGTGGCGCATCCAGATCAACGCAGGCGGCACCTCCTACAACCTCATCGGCGAGCACGTCGGGCAGATCGTGACGGGGCAGAGCCTCACGGCGGATTGCTCGCCCCTCGGCCCGTCTGGCGTGCCGTACATGACCATCCGCGCCGCTGGCTTCGGCTCGGGCTGGGCCGCGGGCCAGCTCATCCGCTTCAACACCGTGGCGGCGACGTTCCCCTTCGTGCCGATTCGCACCGTGCAAATGGGTGCTGAGACGGTGCTTGACGACAGCTTCGAAATCTCGGTCCTCATCGGCGTGGACCGTCCCTGAACACAGCGCAACAGAGAGCCAAAAGCACATGACTTCCGTAGTCGATACCAGCGTCAAATATTTTTCGAGCCTCATGCCTGGCGCACCCGCGCTGAGCGGCACCGTGGGCGCGCTCATCAACCTGCTCGATGCGTGTCTGAAGGATGGCTTCGACCTCAAGTCGCTCACCTCGCTCACCGTGGCGGGCGGCGTCGCGACAGCGGCATTCACGGGCACGCATTCGGCGCAGGTCGATGCCGTTGTGCTGATTGCCGGTGTGACCGGCGGCCCCAGCGGGTGGGCGGGTCTCAACGGCGAACAGAAGGTCACGGGCAAACCGGGCGCCACGTCCGTGACGTTTGCCACCAGCCTGCCGGACGGCAGCTACACCGGCGCCATCACCATGAAGATGGCGCCGCTGGGCTTCGCGAAGATTTTCAGCGGGACGAACCTGGCGGCCTACCAGTCGACGGACCCGCAGAGCACGAAGATGATTCTCAGGGTGGACGACACCGGTGCGACCACCGCGCGTGTCGTCGGGTGCGAACAGATGAGCGACATCAGCACCTACTCGGGTCTGTTTCCTTCGGCTGCGCAAATTGCCGGCGGCGGCTACTGGACCAAGAGTGGCAGCGCGAACAGCACGGCCGTGCAGTGGCTGCTCGTGGGCGATTCGCGGGGGTTCTACATCCATGTATGCGGGGGGTATGCCGTAAGCACGCTATTCACGCACGGCTTCACGAAAGGTTTTGGTGACGTTGTCGTGTTCAAGCCGGGCGGCGACGGCTATGCATGCAGCCTGGCCTATTCGACGAGCTCGACCGCTTCGTCGCAGGTCGATGGCAGCCTCGAATATGCGCAGCAGGCACAGCACGCGTTTCCGCGGTCATACACGGGGTTGGGCACGTCGCAATTGAGCTACTGCCTGCCGTACATCGGAACGGCAACCGCGATGTCGGGCGTCGACACGAACTTCGGCAGCTTCCCGAATCCGGTCGATGGATCGCTGCGCATGTCCAAGCGTTACTACGCGACAGCGACGACAGGCAACGCGCCGCGCGGGGAGGCTACCGGTATCTTCTCGGTGCCGCACTCGCTGGTGTCGGACTACTTCAAGTTCAATGACCGTGTGGCAGGCAGCGGACCGCTCGCGGGGAAGAACTTCATTGCGGTGAATCCGAGCAATACGAACACGACCGGCGCACCCACAACCTCGAATGCGGGTGTGGCGTTCTTCGACATCACTGGTCCTTGGACGCGCTGAGCGATGGCTGCACATCGCTACTGGCGGGCCATCGGGTTGGAGAGCTACGGCGAAGCGCTGGAGCTGACCGAGTTTCATCTGCTCGGTGCTGGCGTGCGCATCGATGCTCCGGCGGTGCTCACGTCGAGCATTGCGCCGGCGGCCGGGTCATTGGCGAACCTCAGGGACGACAACCTCTCGACGGGCGCCGCGTGGACGGGCGCGAGCGTGCCGGCGCTGGTGCTGTCGTGGGACTTCGGCGCCGGCGGCTCTGCGGACGTGACCGACATTCGCCTCGGTTCGGCAGTGGATGCGGCGAAGTTTCTGCTCGCGGGCAAGATGCAGTATTCCGACGACGCGACGACGTGGGTTGATGCATGGGCACCGTTCGCCGGCGTGGCATGGCCGGGGCCGAGGACGAAGACGACTTCGGAGGCCATCGGCGGTTGGCTGCGGGGATTCAAGAATGATGTGGACCTGAGCGCGGGTGGCAGCATCGCGACGCTGAAAACAGCCAGTGGCCTGAGCCCTCGCGTCGTGACGGCTGGACGGATGGCCGGCGTGCTGCAGGTTGAGTTCGAGTGGATCAACGTGTCGCTTGCCGGCACCACGGCAGCAGTCGGCGTCATGGATGCGGCCTTCTTGCCGACGCCCAGTTCGATCCTTGGCAATACGCCCAACTCATGGACCTACACCAACAGCGGATCAAAGCGAAGCAGTTCTAGCTCGGTGGCCTACGGCGCGAGTTACACCCTGGCCGATGTGATCGGGATGGTGGTCGATTTCTCGGCCGGATCGATCACCTTTTACAAAAACGGTGTGAGCCAAGGCGTCGCGTACTCGGGCCTGTCGTTCGCGGAGCTGTTCGCGGCGGCGCAGATGTACAACTTCAACTCCTACTGGCAAGTACGTGTCCGCACCAAGGGCTTTACATACCCGGTGGCCGGCGCGACGCCGTGGGAAGAGCGCGACTCGGCGATCACACAGAACGCCTTTAGAGGGAAGACCAGAGCTGCGGCGGTGGCGGTGGCGCCCACGCCAACGACGGTGCCGGTGATCTTCGGGAATATGCGGCTCTCTCCGGTCTACCAGGCGCGAGGGGACTACCTCACCGGCGTGATCGGCCGCGGCACGGGTCGCGTGCGCGGCTTCACGCTCGACTACGTGAACCCGCTGAACAAGCCTTACCGCTGCCGCGTGCGGCTGGTGCGGGAGTCGGATGGCCTGCAGTTGCGCGAGGCGTGGAGTGCGGCAGATGGCAGCTACGACTTCCAGTATGTCGATGAGCTGCAGAGCTACACCGTCATTGCCTACTATGAGGCGCACGGCAAGCGTGCCGTCGTGACCGATGGCCTGACCCTCGCCAATGGCAAGGTGGAGCTGATGGCATGAACGTGCTCGCCATCAACGCCATGCTGGGCGGCCTCGTGAGCTACCTGGGCGCCGGCGCGCGGCTGCTCGTGTACGGCGGTGTGCAGCCTGGCGAGGGCGGCGCTGGCACCACGCTGCTGGCCGCGGCCGTGCTCGCGCTGCCGGCGGGTGAGGTGACGAACGGGCAGCTCTCGCTCGTGCAGGCGGACACGGCCGGCGACCTGGCTGTCGCAACCGGCATCGCCACATGGGGCCGGCTGGAGGTCGCCGGCGGCCCGTGGGTCGCCGACTTCAGCATGAGCGGTCCCTCGGGCGCCGGGCAGGTCAAGCTCGTGGTGCAGAACCCGCCCGAGGGCGACCCTGAGGCGAAGCTGTATCAGGGCGGAACCTTCTTCATCGGCGAGGTGGTCATCGGTGGTTGACGATCTTCTCTTTCGTCAGCCGCCGCTTGACGGACCGCCGAACGTCCTCGTGTTCGGAGAGCCTGAAGGGCCCGCCAGCGGCGCGGCCTATGCGCTCGGCCGCATCCCGCTGCCGCTGTTCGGGGTGTCGGGTGCAGCGATGGTCACCATGCCGCCGCTCGCTTGGGCCATTGGCGCCATCGCGCTGCCGGCCTTCATGCTGCGCGGCGCGACACGGTATGCGAGCGCGGTCTCTCGGCCGCTCATGGGCAAGACCTCGGCCGCCTGGCAGCTCGCCGCGAAGCTCGAAGGCGGCGCTGCCATGAAGCATCAGAGCGCGCTTCCCGCGCGTGTAGGCCGCGTGACGGCGTGGCAGAAGGCCGCACCGCGGGCCGGCGCTGCATCCGTGGTTTGGCAAGACGTGATGGCCTCGCGCGCCGCGGCGGCGCTGCGCCACCAGGCCGCGCGCGAGCTGCAGCAGGGCACCGGCGTGGCCTATCAGGACGCAACCCGTGCGCGCACGGTCGCTGCACTGTGCTGGCAGGAAGCGCAGCGCCTGGCGCCCGGCCCGGTGGGTGTGCGGTATCAGGAAGCCGAGCGCATGCGCCGCATGGTGCGCGCGCGGTGGCAGGAAGCGGCACGCGCGCAGGCGCTGCACCGCGATGGCTTCGGCGCTGCACAGCAGCTCGACCTCGGCATGGTGTCGCGCTGGCAAGCGGCCATGTACCCGCTGCCCGGCCGCTCGGTCATCGGGCCGCCCAGTGGCGAGAACCCTTGCTACACGCCTTCGACAACGCTCGTCTTCCGCGAGCGGCAGCAGCACAGCACCACGCTGATTTTTGTTTGCGAGCGGCAGCAACTGCCGCCGGGCACCGGCGAAACCGTCGTCGTGCCGACTCTGGAGGTCTACACCGTGCAGAACAGCATCAGCCTCGTGCGCCTCGACAGCGGCGAGCCCTTGGAGGCGCTGGCCTTCTCCATGAGTCTCGATGCGGACTCGTGGACATGGCGATGGAACGCGACGCTGCCGGGCGCGGCGTGGCCCGTCATCCGCCGCGGCATCAGCGCGGCGCCCGTGGAGCTGCTGGCGACGGTCAACGGCGTGCCGTACCGCCTGAGCGCGACCGACTGCAGCCGCGACCGGCGTTTCGCCGATGGGAAGGTGCAGGTTCAGGGCAAGGGGCGTGCGGCGATGCTTGATGCGCCCTATGCGCCGACGCTCAACCATGCGGCGCCGGCGGATCGCAGCATCGCGCAGTTGCTCGACCTGGCGCTGACGTACAACGGCGTCAACGTCGGATGGGGCATCGACTTCGGCCTGACCGATTGGGCCGTGCCTGGCGGGACGTGGGCGTTTCAGGGGAGCTACATCGGCGCGGTGCTCGACATCGCGAGCGCGGCTGGCGCCATCGTGCAGCCGCACGCCACCGATGCCACGCTGCGCATCTTGCCGAGGTATCCGGCCGCGCCCTGGCACTGGGCCTCGATGGCGCCCGACTTCGTGCTGCCCGCCGCGGCGGTGGCGGTTGAGGGTATCCAGTTGAAGACGAGGCCCGACTACAACCGCGCGTTTGTCGCCGGCACGACGGCCGCTGGCGTGCTGGGGCAGATCACGCGCAGCGGTACTGCCGGCGACAGCGTGGCAACGATGGTGACGCACCCCCTCATCACGCACAGCGATGCGGTGCTGCAGCGCGGCCTTCCGATCCTCTCCGACACCGGCGCGCAGGCCGATGTGACGCTGAGCCTTCAGGTGCGCCCGGAAACCGGCGTGATCGTGCCGGGTTCGCTCGTGCAGTACGAGGAAGGCGCCGAGACATTTCTCGGCCTCGTGCGCAGCGTGGCGGTGAACTGGCAGCGGCCCGTGTTGCGCCAGTCGATCACCCTCGAAACCCACGCGGAGGCCTGAGGTGTCCACGAACATTTTTACCGCCTTCGTCGCGCTGCTGCCGAGCTATCCGCTGCAGCTCGCAACCATCACCGCCATCGAGGGCGAAGTCGCGCAGCTCGTGCTGCCTGGCGGTGGCGTGCTCACGGCGCGCGGCGCCGGTGCCGTGGGCGATCAGGTCTTTGTGCGCGATGGGGTGATCGAGGCACAGGCGCCCGACATGCCCTTCGTGCAGGTCGAAATCTAACCAGACAACGAAAGAGAGAAGGGGCACTTCATGGACATGGGCGACATCGCCGGCAATCCGATCGCACAGCTTGCGTTTCTGGTTCTGTCGGCGGCCGGTGGATACAAGGTCTGGCGCGCGCAGCAGCCGACCGAAGCAAAGGAGCGCGCGGACAGCTCGGGCCAGATCGCGGCGCTTGCGACGTGGAAGGAACTGCTCGAAGGCGAGCGGGCCGCGCGCGTGAAGGCCGAGGAGCGCGCAGACAAGTTCGCGGCCGAGCGCAACGAAGCGCTTGAACAGGTCTGGGAAATGAAGGGCCAGCTCAAGGCCATGAACGAGAACCTTGCCACGCACATGGCCGAGCTGGGCTCGCTGCGCGATCAGGTTCGCCAACTTCAGGAGCAAATCCATGCGCAATGACACGCACATCGAGTCGCCAACCCACATCGATATGGACACAGACAGTGCGCCGCTCGATGAGCAGCCGCGCATGCGCGTCCCGCGCCAGTGGCGCCGCCTCTTCGAAACCGTGGGCGTCGTCGGGAGCCTCTTCCTCGGCGGCTTCGGCTCGGGCTACTTCTGGGCCACACGCAGCGCGGAAGCGCAGTTCACGCGCCAGCGTGACGACCACCTCGCGGAAATCGACCGGCTGCGCGATGCGTTCGGCGACCGCCTCAGTTCCCTCGCCGGCCGCGTCAACGAAGCGGCCGGCACCGCGGCGGGTGCTGCGCAGGCAGCGGGCGAAGCCGCCAGCACTGCGCAGACCGCCGCACAGACCGCCAATCAGGCCGCGAAGACCGCGGCAAAGGAGTTCAAGAAGCCATGATCGACACACAGACCCTCATCGACTGTACGGGCGCCACGCGCGCCGACGCCGAACGCTACGTCCTGCACCTGGCGGACGGCATGAACCGCTTCGGAATCCATTCGGACAACGCCGTCGCGGCCTTTCTCGGGCAGCTCACCATCGAGTCGGATGCGCTCGCGAAGGTGGAGGAAGGGCTCTACTACACAACGCCGGCGCGCCTGCGCGAGGTCTTCCCGAGCCTGTTCGTGCAGGGTGGCTATCGGGCCGAGGACTACGTGCGCAACCCGAAGGGCTTGAGCATGCTGCGCTACGAGGGCTTCCATGGCCGCGGCCTGATTCAGTTGACCTGGGAGGATGCCTACATCGCAGCGGGGCGGGCCATCGGCGTGAACTACCGCGACAACCCTGAGCTGCTGCTTCAGCCGCAGCATGCCGCGCTGTCGGCGTGCTGGTTCTTCGCAGACTTCAAGGGCTGTCTGGCGGCGGCTGAGCGGGGCAATGTCTACGACATCACCGGGCGCGTCAATGGTCCGAAGCGCCTCAAGCTGGCCGAGCGCAAGGCGGCCACGGCGCGCGCGTACAAGGTGCTGACGAAATGAGCCTCATGCAAGCGCTGTTGGCCGTGCTCGGCATCAGCCTGGCCGCGAATGCCGGCCTCGGGTGGGCATGGGTTGGTTCGCGCGAGAAGGCGGCTACCTCTATCCTTCAGCGGGACGATGCGAGGGCGGCGGCTTCCGCGTGCAGCGATGCGACCGACGACCTTCGCACGCTGGCCGACAAGCGGGCCGCGGAAGCGAAGAAGGCGCAGGCCGCAGCGCGCGATGCCGCAACCGGGCGGCAGCAGACCGCGCACGCGATCCTAAGTACGCCATCGGCGGTGCCCGGTAATGCCTGCGCGAGCGCACAGGTGCGCGTCGATGCGTGGCTGAAGGGGAGGGTGCAGCCATGAAACGTTGCGTGCGTATGGCGGGTGTTCTGGCCCACGCCGGGTCGCTTGCGGCATGCGGGCTTGCACCTGTGCTTGAGGTGAAGGTGCCGATCCCGGTGGAGTGCCGTATAGAAACGCCTGCCCGGCCGGCCATGCCGACGGAAGCGCTTGCCGCTGGCGTGGACCTCGACCGCTTCAGCGCATCGGCGCTGGCCGAGATAGAACTGCGGGAGGGCTACGAGGGTGAGCTACGGGCGGCGCTTGAAGGGTGTAGAGCCACACCTGTGATAGCCGCTAAAGTGTAGAACCGGCTGTAAGAAAACATCCGCTCCGGGTCTGCCTTGCGGGTCGCTGCTACCGAGCTTTGTGTGGGAGACGCCTGATCTGCCGGCTTAACTGAGCATCACGCTGTTCCTACTTGGCGCAGACATGTCGCGAACTCGGAGGTCAGTGGCACAAGGAAATCATTCCCCACCAAGTGGTCGCAGCGAGTGATGCTGCGGGCAAGCCCCAGCTTCGCTGTTGGCAAGGTCTGACACAATTGGTTTCTCTCTGGTGTTCGCATACAAGAACGAAATGTCCAAAAGCGCTACTTTGCCTTTGATCTTTGATCTCATCTCGCGTGCGACTAGCATCGCTGTGGTAAGCGAGTTTTTAAAGGCGCGAGGGCTCACTTCGTCTGCTGGCAGCTGGGCCGACATGTTCACCCAACGTATCGAGCCGGCCCTTGCTAGCAGCCAACTGTCGATGAAGGATCTGATTGACCTTCTTCGGTCTGTGGAGGAGTATGGGCGTCAACACATCTTTGTGTTTCGCGCGCCTGACAAAGGTGCCGCGGAGGCGCTTATTGATAAGGTACGAATCGGTCAGATTCTTAAGACGCTTGATCTGATGGATTTGCTGGCCGAGCCTCGGCAATTTGATATGCCCGCTAAGCCCGCGTTTGTAGACATCCGCTGGGCTGGGAATCCAGTCGGCTCAGAATTAATTATTAAAGAAGTTTTAACGCGAGAAACGCTTGAATTCCGTGGCATCACAAAGAATGGAACAACGATTCAACGGAATTATGAGACCATAAAAGAGCGCGTTGTAAATGTAATTCGCTTGACTAGTAAAGGGGATTTGGAAATTAGGCTAGCGAGCAGGCGCGGCTCATCGCGTTATTCCGATGACTTGAAAGATATTGCTGTTAGGCTCCAGCCATTTTTGACACTCCACGACTTTAAAATAGTTTCCTTTGCGAAAGCCAAAGCTAAGCTATGGTCGGATCGCTCGGCACTTGCGCAAAAAATTAGGTTTTCCGATTTGACTGTGAGCAACGATGAAGATGTGTCGTTGAAAGCTTTTGGAAAGGTGCTTACAACCAATGTTGCAGGAAGTGCCGCAGCCGTTGGCAGCGTAGATAGTTTTTTGGCGAGCGACGGATATTGCGATAGCAGCAATATTTGGTTCTTGAAGGGTTCGCCGGTACCTGCTAGAGACATTCATGTGGTTTTATCCGGCGAGGAAAATGAGATAGCCGTGCCAGCAAACTGCTCAGAAGTGGACTATGAATACGTCCTTTCAGAACTCAAAGCCCTCAACGTCTGAGGGAAGTTCGATGTTTGACGCGTATGAGCGGCTGCTCGGCTTTGTCGCGTCTGAAATAAAAAAGGACAACGCCGAGGCTAAGGTGTTCAGCACTAATAGGCTCGTACAGGCAGCTGGTGCGGTGTCGCCAGCAACCTTAGCATATGTACTTAGCAAACTGGTGCAAGAAGGTTGGCTAGAGCAGTTTCTGCGGGTCGAGACGCTTTCAGGTAGAGGGATTGAAGATTTTTCTTCTCTCGCCGATGTGCCTGAGGAAGTGTATGACTGGCCTGAGACGCACGAAAATATTCGAGTAACGCCCAATAATCTCCGCGTCTATTACAAGCTGCAGAATCCGGCTCACTAATGGACGTTGAAGATTTACATGCACGACTAGCTGCCGCAATAGAGTTGGTCGCCGCGGATGATCGCCCGGCATTCGTTCGTGGCTGGATTGCCAACCTTCCAAAAAATGAACAAACCGCAGTAGTTGCTTTAATGGGGATCTTAAGCTTTAACAGCCAGCTTCCTACCAAACATATCGTAGTGTTGTTGCACGGTATACGTACGGCCGGGGTCTGGCAGGATGCGGTGAAGCGAATGTTTGAGGGTACAAACGTGACCGTAGTTCCTCTTGGATATGGTTACTTTGATGCATTGCGTTTTGCTATTCCATGGGGGCGAAGCGGAGCTATCTCGTTAGTCAGTCGAGAATTGCAAGCTTTAAAAAGAGACTACCCGTCATCTGATATATCGGTTATTGCACATAGCTTTGGAACCTACATTATTACCAAAGTGCTTGCGCCAGACCAAGGCATTCGTTTGAAGCGTCTACTACTCTGCGGTTCGATTGTTCCAACTGATTTTGCGTGGGAGAACGTCAAAGGAAAGCCGCCTCGCGATTCAATAGTTAATGATGTTGGCACGCGTGATATCTGGCCTGTTTTGGCGAGAACGCTAACTTGGGGCTACGGAACGAGCGGAACCTATGGCTTCAAACAGACTGCTGTTACAGACCGATATCACGACTTAGCACATAGTGATTTTTTCTCAGAGTTGTGGGTGAGAAAGTTCTGGCTCCCGTTTATATCTGACGGCACTATCCATCCTTCGGACTGGGAGAAGGTTCGACCGACGCCGCCGACTTATCTTGCGCTATTAGGCGTAATTCAACTGAAATATATAGTCATGCTGCTATTGGCTTCGGGGGGCTGGTGGTTGTGGCGTTAGCGGATAGAGTCTCGAAGGAATTTGAAAGGTCCCACGCATTAGTGCGTCGGGACTTTTTCATTTAGGCATTAAAATTTGCTGCTCTTATTGATTGTTGTGCCGGATATTAAAAAACTATAAATGTTATTTATTATGTCGGCGGTGAATATAAATTCACACATGATTTCCTAACACGTCGACATGTGACAGATATTTTTACTGTAAGAAGTGAGGACGGGGGTGCTGTGGCAAATCAAGAATTTGAAGATACGCAGGAGTTTGATTTGGAGCAGTTGGCCAATTTTGAACAACTGCTTGCAAGAGACTCAGAAATTAAGCGACGCTCACGACGTAGAAAGGTATTTGCAAGAGTTTTCCTGTCAGCATTGCTCATACTCGGGCTTGCACTAGCACTTTCCGTTGTTTTTGACTATGTACGTCAGGGCTCGTCATCGGCGCTTCCAAGCGGAGTTGAATTCTTAAAATTCCCACTCACGGTCATAACAATGACTGGAGTGGCGGCTGGGCTACTTGGCTCAATATTAAAATATCTCGAACCCGTCTCAAAAAATCGCTCGGCTGCTAAAGACTTGGAAATGCGTTTAATGCGCAAAGAATTGGCAGAATTGACGCAAGCTTTTGAAAATGGTCATGGCGGCCTCGCTCTAGATGAAGTAGCCACTACCGATTTAGTAGCAATGCTTACGGAAAGGGTGAGGACAGAAGCGGCTGAAGCGCTGCTGCCGCATCTCCAAGCACGCCTTGAACATAAATTCCGGAGCCTTACCCTAGAGCGGAAATTCGGTCAAATGACCGGACGTTTGCAGAGAGAAACGGTAGATCTTGCTCGGAGAGGAAACCTAAATTTAGGATTGGGGATGCTGACCACAATGATGGGTTTATCTGTGCTCGGGTGGGCGGTGTTTCAAACCCCGGCCACATCAGACCCCAAAACATTGATCGCCTATTTCTTGCCGCGACTGAGCTTGGTTATCTTAATTGAAGTATTTGCTTATTTTTTCTTGAGATTGTATAAAGAGAGTCTGTCGGGAATTAAATATTTCCAGAATGAATTGACTAACGTGGAGAGTAGGCAGATTGCCCTCGACGCAGCACTGCAAAGCAGCTCTCCGGAATTGCAAAGCTACATAGTTCAAGCACTTAGCAATACCGAGCGTAATATTATCCTAAATAAGGACCAAACGACCGTTGAGCTTGAACGCGAAAAAATGAACAGAGATATGTCAATTGGTTTTGCAGAGCAACTCAGAAAAATATTGAAGCGGGACGAGAAATTTGTTGAGTCGAATAATTGATCGTTGTGATGATGGGCGAAATGAGCGGGGAGCGGCACACGCCGAACCAGTCTCGTTCTTGTGGTGAAGAGCGCGAGTGCGTCTTCAGCGAGCTAGCACCGCACAGTCGAGGCGATATCATGGCACTGATCGTGGTATCGATTGGCTAAGTCACTGTCCTTTCAAAGAATTTTGCTCTCACACTCTCCGCCAGAGTCAATCCTTGGCAGTTTTTGGAAGTCCCGCGCAGCCTCTGCGATGGGACTTTTTCATTCAGTTGTCCTGCTGGAGAAGCGAGCCGCACAAGCGAGGCCGCTGCTCCTAGGCATACGGAATCTGCTACCGCCAGACAATCCAAGATCCCAGGGCGGCTACTCCCACGAAGCACACCGCAGCCGATCTGCGCCTGTCAGCTTTCCACAGGCGCCACGACAGCACCGTGCCTCCCACGATAAACATCGTGAGGATGATTTCCACCAGCTTTCGTTGATCCATAACCCAAGTTCCTCCAACAGTAGCGCATGCGTGTTCCGTGGCGCTTCACCTCGCCGCCCGGCATCGCATCTTTGCCGCCGCCGCCACACCCCGCGAGCACTGCTCCATCGGCCGTCGTGCCGGCCTTTCAGTGTAGGGACAGCTTTTGGTCAAACAGGTCGCGATGGAAAAAGCGAGGGCGCTTCAACCCCAAACACTCAACTTTCTCTCCGCCTTGCCGATAGCCTCCAAATCACTCCACAAAAAAGGACTCACATGCTGAAGGCCATCGGTGCTTCGGGCACTTCCTCGACCGGGAACAGCACCGCTGCAGAAGTCGCGAAGATCATGCGGCAGATCACCGCGACGCAGAAGCAGATCACGGCCACGCAGAAGACGCTGGTCGAGACGCCCGAGGGCGATGCGCGCAAGGCGGTGCAGCAGCAGCTGCAATCGCTCATGAGCCAGCTTGCGATGCTTCAGGCGCAGTTGAAGGCGGTGCAGGCCGCGGCGCTGCAGAAAAGCGCAGACGCGAAGGAAGTCGAGGCGGTGCAGAAGGGCGCTGCGCCCTCGAGCGCGTTCCGCACCAACGCCGGTGGCGTGCCGATCGGCGGCACGCTCGACGTCGAAGCCTGAACCGCGCGCGCCCTCGGGCGCCAAGGCCGTTAGCTGCGTTCGGGCCAGCGGTGTCGGGTGCCGCCCGAGCGACGGTCGGCCTTCTCCGCGACTGCGCCCTGCGCGATCAACTCATCGCCGCGCTGCTCCAGCCTGCGCAGGCACTGCAGGAAGATCTCGAGATGGGCCGGCTCGATGCCTTCGAGCAGGCCGGTGTTCAGGCCCGCGATGCGCGGGAACAGCTGGCCGAAGAGCTGCAGGCCCGAGTCGCTCAGGCGCACGTGCACCTCGCGCCGGTCCTCGGCGTCCTGGCGCCGTTCCACCAGCTTCTTGTCGACGAGGCTGCGCAGTCCGCGCGATGTGCGCACGCGGTCGAGGTTGAGGTGCGACGCGAGCGTGGACGACATCATCTCGCCCTCCTGCGCGAGCGTGGCGATCATTCCCCATTCGCGGCGCGTGATGCCGAAACCGCCTTCGACCAGGCGCGTGGCCATGCCGCTGCCCGCGCGCATGGCACGCGCGAGGCGGTAGAGAAGCAGGTCCTCCAGTGAACGTGGCGCGCGCAACGCGGCGGCGTCGGGGAAAGCTTGCGGGGCTTGCATACGGATGGCTTAAGAGGTGCGGCGAATGTGGCTCGTTCGCCTCGGCGCACAGGTGATGGATTAGATCAACTGTTTGCCCGGTACGTATAACTCGGTCACAAATTTGAACGAACAGCAACAACTGGTGGCTGCTGATTTTCGCTGCCCGCGAGCCGCGACTTTGCACGACCTCGCGCGCCTCGTCGCCACCGCCCATCACTGTCCGCAGGAGACTCCATGTCCGCATTCTTTTCAAGGCGCAAGCTCATGGCATGGGGCATTGCCCTGGCCGCCGGCGCCCCGCTCATGCACGGCACCGCGCACGCGCAGTCGCCCGCACTCGACGGGCCGCTGGCGCTCGTGGTCGGCTACGCGCCCGGCGGCAGCACGGACCGCATGGCGCGCCTGATCGCCGAACGGCTCGCGCCGAAGCTCGGCGTGAAGGTCACGGTGGAGAACCGTCCCGGCGAGGGCGGCCGGCTCGCGGCGAAGGAGGTCAAGCGCACGCCTGCGGGCCAGAACGCGCTGATGCTCGGCAACCCCGCCGTGATGGTGGTGGCGCCGCTGGTGTTCAAGGACGCGGGCTACGACCCCGACAAGGACTTCGTGCCCGTCTCGCAGGTCAGCAGCTACGACTTCGCGCTGGCCGTGGGCAACAAGCTGCAGCTCGACCGTGCGATGTTCCTGGTGGGGCGGCTCTGGGCGCATCCCGAGGAGGCCGTGTTCGGTGTGCCCGCCACCGGCAGCCTGCCTCACTTCTTCGGCCTGATGGTGGGCGATGCACTGAGCGTGCAGCCGCAGATCAAAAGCTACGGCGGTTCCGCACCGTTGTCGGCCGACCTGATCGGCGGCAGCCTGCCGATCGCCATCGACACGCTCGACTCGGTCTATCCGCAGCACGTGGCGGGCAAGATCCGCATCCTGGCCGTGTCGGGCAAGAAGCGCGCGAGCTTCGCGCCGAACATCCCGACCTTCCGCGAGGCCGGCATGAAGATCGATGCCGATGGCTGGAACACCTTCTTCGCGCCCAGCACCATGGCACCGGCCAAGGTGCAGCTGCTGTCCGGCGCGATCCACGACGTGATGAAAGACCCGGGCCTGCAGAAGGCGGCCGACGCGCTTTACATCACGCCGGTGGTGAGCACCGCGGCGGAGACCGCGCAGATGCTCAAGACCTATCGCCAGCAGTGGGAGCCGGTGGTGCGCCGCTCCGGCTTCCAGCCTTGACTCGCCCCCAGGCTTCGCGCACTTCGTGTCGCTTCTCCTTCCCCCTGCCGGGGGCGACACCTGCGGCCCGGCGGAGCCGGTTCCGCGGTGTCCTTGACTCGCTCCCAGGCTCGCGCACTTCGTGTCGCTTCTCCAACCCCCTACCGGGGGCGACACCAGCGGCCCGGCGAAGCCGGTTCCGCGGTGTCCCGCTAAGGGGGCGTGACAGTGCGTGGCGGCCTCAGGCGGCCAGCGCACGCATCTCGGCGATGAGGTCGGCCTTGCCCTCGAAGCCGATGCCGGGCAGCGGCGGCAGGGTGACGTAGCCGTTGTCGACCTTCACGCCGTCGGGGAAGCCGCCGTAGGGCTGGAACAGGTCGGGGTAGCTCTCGTTGCCGCCCAGGCCCAGGCCCGCCGCGATGGCCAGCGACATCTGGTGGCCGCCGTGCGGAATGCAGCGCGAGGGCGACCAGCCGTGGGCCTTGAGCATGTCGAGCGTGCGCAGGTACTCGACGAGGCCGTAGCTCAGTGCGCAGTCGAACTGCAGCCAGTCGCGGTCGGGCCGCATGCCGCCGTGTCGGATGAGGTTGCGTGCGTCCTGCATCGAGAACAGGTTCTCGCCCGTGGCCATGGGGCCGGTGTACACCTCGCCGAGCCTGGCCTGCAGTTCGTAGTCCAGCGGGTCGCCGGCTTCCTCGTACCAGAAGAGCGGGTACTGCGACAGCGCGCGGCCGTAGTCGACGGCGGTCTGCAGGTCGAAGCGGCCGTTGGCGTCCACCGCCAGCTGCTGGCCGGGGCCGAGGATCTTCAGCACCGACTCGATGCGCTCGCAGTCCTCGGCCAGCGTGGCGCCGCCGATCTTCATCTTCACCACCGAGTAGCCGCGCTCCAGGTAGCTGGTCATCTCGCGCTGCAGGCCTTCCACGCCCTTGCCGGGGTAGTAGTAGCCGCCCGCGGCGTACACGAACACGCGCGGGTCGGGCGTGCCGGTGCCGTAGCGCTCGGCCAGCAGCTGGTAGAGGGGCTTGCCGGCGATCTTGGCGGTGGCGTCCCACACGGCCATGTCGATGGTGCCCACGGCCACCGAGCGCTCGCCATGGCCGCCGGGCTTCTCGTTGATCATCATGCGCGCCCAGATCCTGTGCGGGTCGAGGTTCTCGCCGGTCTCGTCGAGCAGCGACGCGGCTTCGGCCTCGAGCAGGCGCGGCAGGAAGCGCTCGCGGATCAGGCCGCCCTGGCCGTAGCGCCCGTTGGAGTTGAAGCCGTAGCCGATCACCGGTTTGCCGTCGCGGATCACGTCGGTGACCACGGCCACCAGGCTCAGGGTCATCTTCGAGAAGTCGATGTAGGCGTTGCGGATGTCCGACTTGATGGGACGCGTGGACTCGAGGATGTTGACGATTTTCATGGCCGGTTTCGGGTTGGGTTCGGGTGACAAGGCCTTGCGGGAGCGGTCTCGCGATAATTTCCCGCACAGGACGTGGCCGGATCTTCTGCCGGCAGGGCCGGCACCGTCCAATACTCGAATCGCATACAACTATTCAAGGCAAAGGCGCAGCACATGGGCCCCGGCAACCGACCCCTGGACCTCGAGTGGCTGGAAGACTTCCAGGCCCTGGCCGACACCGGCAACTTTTCGCGTGCCGCCAAAGCCCGCGCGATCGCGCAGCCGGCCTTCAGCCGCCACATCCGTTCGCTCGAGGAGTGGGTGGGCGTCGACCTGTTCGACCGCAGCGCGCATCCCACCACGCTCACGGCCGCGGGCAAGCGCTTCCAGCCGCTGCTGCAGGACGTGCTCGCGGGACTTCAGAACGCACGCGCCGAGGCCCGCGCCGCGCACGACCTCGACGCCGCCAGCCTGAGCTTCGCCGCCACGCATGCGCTGTCGCTGACTTTCTTTCCGCGCTGGCTGGGCAGCGTGGAGTCGCGCCTGAGCACCGGGCCGATCCAGACCGTTTCCGACAGCTCCCACGCCTGCGAAGACCTGCTGCTGCAGCGCCGCGTGCAGTTCGTGCTGTGCCACGGCCACGTGGGAGCGCCGGGCCGGCTCGACGAGGCGCAGTACCCCGTGCAGCGCCTGAGCGAGGACGTGCTGGTGCCGGTGTCCGCGCCCGGTGCCAGGGGCGTGCCGCTTCATGCGCTCGGCACGGCCGCGGCGCCCGCCGTGCTGGCTTACAGCGAGGCCTCGGGGCTGGGACGCATCATGCGGGCCATGCAGGACAAGGACCGCCAGTTCGGCAAGGACTTCGCCACGTCGCTGTCGGTCGTCTTCACGGCCCACCATGCGGCGCTGCTGCGCACCATGGCCATCGAAGGCCGAGGCCTCGCCTGGCTGCCGATGAGCCTCGTGGCCGACGACCTGCGCAGCGGCGCGCTGGTGGATGCCGGTGCGGGCGGCTGGCGCGTGCCGGTGGACATCCGTCTCTATCGCCAGCAGGCCCCGATGGCAACGGTGGCCGAGGCGCTGTGGGCGCTGGTCACCGAAGGCACCGCCGGCGCCGATGCTCAGTCGTAGTTGGTGAACCGGCTCGGCGAGGCCGCCGGCTGGTTCAGCGGCTGGTAGCCCTGGATGTTCTGCAGCAGGGTGCTGGTCGGGTTCGAGCCGATGTTCTGGAACATCAGCCGCGTGTCGGGCGTGGCACGACCCGACACCAGCCGCTCGAGCACCACGCGGCCGACCCAGCAGCAGGCGTTGTATTCCGCGCCGATCAGGCTGTCGGACATCGCGCGGTCGTGCAGGCTGTAGCTCAGCCGGCCCACCGCATACCAGCGTCCCGGATCGGTGGGCGACCTGCCGCCGAACACCCCGCGCGTGAGTTCGCTCAGCGGCCACTGCCAGTTGAAGTCGACCGTCTTCGTGCCGTCGTTCGCCGTGGTGGTGCTGTCGGCCTGGTAGCGGAATGCGGCGGTGAGCGTGTGGTAGCGCTCGGGCGTGTAGCGCAACGTGAGCGCGTCGCGCGTGGTCTTGCCGCTGTCCATGTTGTATTGCGCCAGTCCGTCGATGCTCCACTTCGGGCTCCAGTGCACCTGCCCGCCGAAGATGAAGTCGCCCGAGCGGTCGGTCACGGCGGTGCCACCCGGCAGCGTCACGTTCTGGTCGCTGAAGCGAAAGCGCTGCGCGATGCCGAAGCGTGCCGATTCCGCGCCGGTCAGGGGGTCGATCAGCCGCGTGGTCACGCCGGTGGTCAGCGTGTCGGTGTCCGACACGCGGTCGTTGCCCGAGAACGCGTTCTCGGTATAGAGCGTGGCAAAGCTCACGTCGTTCGCAGCCGTGTCGTACACCGGCAGCCGGCTCTGGTCGCGGTACGGCGTGTGCACGTAGAAGGCGCGCGGTTCCAGCGTCTGGCGCCAGGCGCGGCCGAACAGGCTGGCATCGCGCTCGAACACCAGGCCGCTGTCCAGGCTCACGGTCGGCACCGCGCTGGTGATGCCGGTGCGCCCGTCGGCCAGCGGCGACGCCAGCTGGTAGGAGGCCGTGTGCAGCAGCAGCTTCGGGATGAAGAAGCCGCCCGGCGACACCCAGGGACGGCTGATCTGCAGGTTGCCCACCAGCCGTTCGCCATCGGGCTGGGCGATGCCGTTGAGCGTGGGCGCGTAGGCCGGGTCGACCTGGAAGCGCGTGTAGTCCAGCGTGCCCGACACGTCGAAGCCGTGCCAGTCGTAGGTGTTGTAGTTGGCCGTGACCTGCGGCACGCGGTTGTACGACGGCGTGATCGGCGACGCGGCGTACTGCAGCGTCTGGTAGGAGAGCGTGCGCGCCTGCCCGCTCCAGTCGCCCCGGGTCCAGTTGAGGTCGGCCTCGTTGGTGAGCTGGCGGGAGGTCAGCGTCGGGGTGTGCGAGAAGTCGCGCCAGTAGTCGTCGTCGCTCACGCGGTTGATGTTGAACGCTGTGCTCAGCGAATCGAGCCCGAAGGGCTTCGCGTCGAGCTGCTGCGTGTGCGAGGCCCACAGGCCCCAGCGGCTGCGGTCGCGCAGCGAATCGCTGGGCATGGTGTCGATGCGCACCTGGCCGCTGTAGCCCTTCTCGAGGTAGCGGAACTCGGTGCCCAGGTTCACGCCGCGGTTGCTCATGATCTCCGGGTACAGCGTGGCGTCCCTGTTCGGCGCGATGTTCCAGTAGTACGGCTGCAGGTACTCGAAGCCGTTGGTGCTGTCGAAGCCGATCACCGGCGGCAGCAGCCCGCTCAGCCGCGCGTTGCTGAGCGGGAAGCTCACCGACGGAAGCGCCGGCGTGGTCGCGCCCAGGAAGCTGATGCGCGCATCGGTCGCGGTGGCCAGGTTGGCCCCGGTGTCGGTGGTCATGGTCGCGGCGCTCAGCATCCACGCCGGCACCCAGCCTGCGTAGTTCTCGCGCAAGCAGGTGGTGTAGGTGACGTGGCGCGCCACAGACACCTGGGGATCGACGAAGTCGATGCGCTCGGCCTCGCCATGCGCGCCCGTCGCCAGCAGGGTGTAGCGCACGTGCTCGAAGAAGCCTTCGAAGCTCTCCACCTTCAGTTGCACCTCGGGCCCTTCGTACACGTTGCCGGCCTGGTTCAGGTGCACGTTGCCGGTGGCCGTGGCAAGGTCGCCGGGCGACTGGTATTCGAGCCGGTCGGCGTTGATGCGGGTGTCGCCGCGCCGCAGCGACGCGTCGCCTTGCACCACCACCTCCAGATCGGGCCGGCCCGAGAGCCGGTTGCCGTCGACCAGGCTGGGCCGCGCACCGCGCTCGCCGGGCGCGATCGTCTCGGCCAGCTGCGGCGTGCGCCGCAGCACCATCGGCGCTTCGGTCCATGCGTCCTGCGCCGGCGCGATGCCTGCGCGCAGCAGCAACAGCCACAGGAAGAACGCCGCCGGCGGCAACGGCCGGCCGCGCCGGCGTGATGTCATGGGCAAAGGGAAATTCCTGGCAGCCGGGAGCGGGTCAGGCGTCGCGCCCGGTCCGCGACTCCCACGCAAAACCCACGCCGTAGACCGAACGGATCCAGTCGTGCGCCGCCGGGACGGCAGCGAGCTTCCTGCGCAGGTTCTTGATGTGCGTGTCGACCGCGCGCTCGTTCACGTCGAGTGCTTCCGGAAACGCCGCCTCCAGCAGCTTCGAGCGCGTGAGCACGCGCCCCGGCTCCTGCGACAGTGCGCGAAGCAGCAGCGACTCGCGCCGTGTCAGCGGCAGGTGGTGCCCGTCGAGCGTCGCGCAGCCGCGCACCGCACCGAAGGTGATCGGCGTTTGCGGCCACGTTGCGCGCGTGCGATGTGCACAGCGGCGCAGCACCACGTGGATGCGTACGGCCACCTCCCTCGGCGAGCAGGGCTTGCCCACGTAGTCGTCCGCGCCCAGTTCGAAACCGCGCAGCCGGTCGGCCTCGCCGTCGCGTGCGGTCAGCATGATGATCGGGTGATCGCTGCGCGCGCGGACCTTCTCCAGGATCTGCAGCCCGCTCACGTGCGGCAGCGCGACGTCGAGCAGCGTGAGCGCCGGCGGTGCGGTGAGGATGCGGTGCAGCGCGACCGCGCCGTCGTCGATGTGCTCGATCTCGTGGCCGGCGCGCTGCAGTTCGTCCTGCAGCGCCGGCGCAGCAGCGTCGCGCGCGTCCTCCACCCACAGGATCCGGCTCATCGCTTCATTGCAGCTTCAGTACGCCGCGGTGCACGGGGCCGCGGGGTGCATGGCCCTTCGCTGCGTTGCGTTCGCTCATGCCGCGGCTGTTGCGCAGGTGGTCGTCGATCGTCAGGTCGCCCTGCAGGTCGGCAAGCAGCTGCAGCGTGCGGTCGATCGCGGCATCGTCCAGCAGCGGATAGCCGTGCTCGCTGCGGCCGTTGCTGCGCGCCACGCGCGCGATGTAGGGCAGGTCCTGCGGCGTGATCACCGCGGTCGGCATCACGCCCTGGAGCTCGACGCCTTCGAACGGCAGCAGCACGAAGTACTGCACGCGCAGGTCCGGCGGCAGCAGGCTGCGCAGGTGCGTGGTCTTGCGCCCGCACTGCCATGCGGGGTCCTTCACCTCGCGCGCCAACGAATGGTCGCGCTGCCGCAGGAACCAGCGCGGCAGTGCCTGCGACGTCTTCCGGTACACCACCGCATTGCGCCAGCCCTTCACCTCGAACAGGTACACGCCGGCTTCGCACACCAGCGCCACGTCGAAGCGGGCGGTGGGCACGGCGCTGCCTTCGTACATCGGAATGATCAGGTTCTGCAGCACGTGCAGGCGACCGAACGCAGGCTTGAATGCCTGCTCGAGCTGGCGGATGCCGACCGTCGTGGCGGTGGTGGTGGCCTGCTCGCCGTCGAGCGGGAACGGATGCCGCGCGAGCGATGCAGCGGCGTCGGGCTGGGCGTGCGGGTGTGCCTGTGTGAGGCCGCGCAGCGAGAGCACGGGGCGGCCGGAAACTTTGTGCAGGGCAGTGGTCATGGAAGGCTCCTTCGAGCTTCAAGGATTGCGCAACTTTCGGGAGACTTTGTGCAGAAAGGGCATCGGCGTGGCCGATGAATCCGCCACCGCATCGATCGGGGTGCCGTTGCCGATGCTTCCCATGAAGACGACCCACGCGAGCGCGAGTTCGCCGTTCGCGGCGGCCAGCACGTGGAGGTCGAGCAGCAGCCCCTGGAAGTCCTCCATGAGCTGCACTTCGGAGATCTCCGCGCGGTCGCGGCGGGCCTTCGACTGTTCGAAGCCGGCGCGTGCGCTCACCACGCGCGCGTAGGCGGCCTGCGCGATGTCGCTGTGCATCTGCAGCCGCTGAAGTGCAGCGGCAACCTGGTCGCGCGCCTGTGCGACTGCCTGCGCATAGAGAGGAGAGCCGGGCATGTCGATGGCCTGCGCTTCCCCGCTGGCGTCGATCGCGCCGGCGGGCCATGCATCGGCATCCGGAGTGGCATCCACGCCGTAGAGCGCGGCGGCCAGGTGGATGTCGGTGCGGTTCGAGAGCACCGACATCGGCAGTTCGCGCGGCACCTCGGCCGCGAAGCGTGGCAGCGACTTGTCCTGCAGCGCGTCGGCCAGCAACGCATTCATTGCCGCCTCGCTCATGTGGCATTGCGTTGCGAGGTAGCCGATGTAGCTGGCGCGTTGCGCACGCAGCTTCTCGATGCTGGCACTTGCGGCGGCTTTTCGCACGTCGAGCTGCTTCGCGAAGTCATCGCGTGGCGGCGCGCTGCCGCGAAGGAGCGAAGACTGCCGCTGCACCGCATCGCGCGTGTTCTCGAGGTAGACCAGCTCGAGCGTCTTCACCTTCAGCGCGATGCAGGCCGCGGCCACGCCGGAGTCGGCACGGCCTTGCGATGCAGCCATCAGCCGGCTCATTGCCGGGTCCTCGAAGCCGCTCCACCACGGCTGCGCATTCAACTGTGCCTTTGCCTGTGCCGGTACGCGCACCTTGTGGCCGGCGAACATGCCCGCGGCCTCCATCGACGTGGCGTGGACCATCGCGATGCTCGTGCCTGCACACGCGATGGCCAGTGCCCCGCACAGCCCCATCAGGAGTGTTCTCGATCGCTTCACCTTGGAGTTCCGTGCTTCGTCATGCATGGATCTTTTCAGGTGAATTGGGAGAAATTTGAAGGAGCGTCGAAGAGGCCTTCATGCAATGCACGAAGGTGTGTGACGCGCGCACACAACAGTCGATGACGCAGAAAACGGATCTACCAAATTCCTCCAGATTTGGACGAAACCATGCGTACAGCCGGTCGATACCGAGCGGCCGCATCAGACCTGAAACTGGAGAAACCTGAATGAAGAAAACCCTCACGGCATTCGCTGCCCTGGCCGTCTGCGGGCTGGCCTCTGCCCAATCGTCCGTCACGCTGTTCGGTGTCGTCGACGCCGGCGTAACCTACCAGTCGGCCACCGCACGCGACGCGATCACGGGCGCGTCGGTCAAGCAAAGCAAGACAAGCCTGGGCAACTCCGGCTACAACTCCAGCCGCCTGGGCTTCCGCGGCACCGAGGACCTCGGAGGCGGCCTGGCCGCGAGCTTCTGGCTCGAAGCGCCCATCACCAACGACGACGGCGCCACCGGCGTGAGCACCTTCAACCGGCGCTCCACCGTGAGCCTGTCGGGCGGCTTCGGCGAGCTGCGCCTGGGCCGCGACTACACCGCCACGTTCTGGAACGACACCGTGTTCGACCCGTTCGGCACCAACGGCTCGGGCACCAACCTGATCAGCACCGTCAGCGGCAACACCACCATCAACAACGCCAACTACGTGCGCGCGAGCAACATGGTGGGCTACTTCCTGCCGCCGAACCTGGGCGGCTTCTACGGGCAGCTGCAGTACAGCTTCCACGAGAACACCAGCACGGACGCGACCACCACCACCGCGGCCACGAGCAGCAGCGCCGGGCGCTACGTCGGCGGACGCTTCGGCTACGCCAACGGCCCGCTGGACGTCGCGCTGGCCGTGGGCCAGAACGTCGCGGTGGACACCGCCGCGCTGGAGCGCAAGGTGCAGACCGTCAACCTCGGCGCGTCGTACGACTTCGGTCCGGTGAAGCTGTTCGGTGAGCTCTCGAACGTGAAGAACAAGTTCGACACGGCGCTGGCGAACACGCACGACAGCTACAACGGCTACCTGATCGGTGCGACCGTGCCGGTGGGTGCGGGCCTGATCCGCGCGTCGTACTCGGTGGTGCGCTACAACGAAGGCGCGGCAGGCATCACGGGCGAGGACCCGCGCGCGCAGAAGCTGGCCATCGGCTACGTGCACAACCTGTCCAGGCGCACGGCGTTGTACGCGACGGTGGCGCGGGTGAACAACCGCAACGACGCCAACTACACGGGCAGCCTGGTGTCGGCCAGCACGGCGGGCTACGGCAGCGCGGTGGTGGGCTTCAGCGGCGTGCCGCGCTCCTCCACCGGCTACGACTTCGGCATCCGCCACGCGTTCTGACGACCCGACGCAGCAGCGCGGCTGAGGGGCTGCGCTGCGCGTAACGGCCCCGGCACCGTGCCTTGCGCGGTGCCGGGGTTCGCGCTGCGCTCATGAGGGGGCTCGAAGCAGCGAGGAGGTGAAGCCGCAGTTTCAAGGCAGGTGAAATGAACAGACAGATATTCGCGGTCCCGCGCTATGCCATCAACACCAAGCACATCCAGACCGAGGTGCTGGTGGAGAACGGCGGCACCGTGGTGATCGGCGGCGTGTTCGACCTGAAGGACACCAGCTCGGAATCGCGCGTGCCGGTGCTGAGCGAACTGCCGGTGGTCGGCGCGGGGTTCCGCACGCGCAGCCGGGTCAACAGCAAGACCGAGATGCTGATCTTCATCAGCCCGAAGATGATCGGCGACCGCAACGCAGCGCGTTGAAGCGCGGGCCGGGCGGTTCGGTATCGACGGCCTCGGAGAGGAAAGACGGCGGGCCTCGCCGTCCTCTCTTTCTCCTGCTCCTTCGACGGCGCTGTCAGGGCGCCGCTCCTGCATGCGCGATTCGGCTTGCCTTGCGCTTGTGCCTGCAGCCGCCGGCACGCCGTGCGGCAGGCGCCGCGCCGGTGCTCGCGTCGATGTTCGCGTCGGTGAGGGCCGAGAGCGTCGACAGGTCGTAGTTGCCCGCGCTGGCGCTTTCGTGCGCGTCGCAGGTGTCGCTGACGGCCGTGAAGACGCCGAGCGCCAGCGTGCAGAAGGCCAGCACGCCCGCGAAGCGCTGCAGCCGCGAGCTTCCTCCGGGCCTGCGCGTTTGCGCGCGGGCAGGGGCTGCGGCCAGCGAGGAGTTCCATCGCGCCTGCATGGTCGGCCCTGGCCCTGGCCGTGGGCGCTGTGCGCTGGCGGAGGTGAGCAGGCCGTTGAAGCGGAGCGCTTGCGAGGCGCCGTGTGTGTGGCGATGCCATGGGCTTTTCATGACCACGATGGTGAACCTCAATACGGGAGGAAATTCGGACGAAGACCGTTGTGTTCAACGGTTGATGCGGCGTGCGTCGCGCGGCCAGCCGTCGCCCAGCAGCAGGCCCAGTCCGCTGGCGCGCAAGGCGGCCGATACGGGGTCGACGAAGAAGCCGCCGACATAGGTTCGCGAGGCGGGAAACGCATCCCGCATGCGCATCCCGCGCCTTCGGCTCAGGCATGGGTGGCGGTGCGCTCGCGGCATCGGGCACCGCGATCCATGCACCCGGCGGCGCCATCGACAGCGCCATGCACTCGGCGCCGTCGAGTTCGTAGACCAGGACGTACTTGCCGCCGGGCAGCCAGGTGCTCGACACCACGCGCGCGTGTGCAGCATCGCTTGCATCGGCATGCGCGGCGACACATGAGAGGCACAGGCACAAGGTGCTTGCGGCCGATGCGATCCGGCGGTGCATGAAGGCCATGGCGTCCGGCTAGAAGTCGATCTTCGCGCTCAGGCTGAAGGTACGCGGGTCGCCGGGCTTGATGTAGCTGTCGTACTGGTATTCCCAGTAGCGGCGGTTCGCCACGTTGTTGATGGCTGCGCGGAAGGTGGTGTTGTGCCCGCCGAGGCGCGTGGCGTAGCTCGCACCGATGTTCGCGACCGTGTAGCCCGGCAGGCTCAGCTGGTTCGATGCATCGAGCATGGTGCCGCCGGTGTACTTCATGTCGGCCGACAGCTTCAGACCCGGCACCTGCGCCACGTCGTACGACACCTGCGCGGTGGCCACCATCTTCGGCGCACCTGCCACGCGGTTGCCCACGTAATTGCTGCCGCGCCGGTAGCCGGCATCGAGCAGCATCAGGTTGCCGCCCACCTGCCACTGCGAGCCCAGCCGCGTGGACGCGCCGAGCTCCAGGCCCTGGTAGATCGACTGGCCGTCCTGCACCAGCACGTTGGCGCTGTTGGCGTACTCGGCGCCGCGCTCGATGCGGAACAGCGCCGCCGTGGCGCTCCAGCGGTCGCGCTCGGTCTTCAGGCCCAGTTCGTACTGGCGGCTCTTCAGCGGGTTCAGCAAGGCCCCGTCGTTCGCGTAGAGGCTGCTCACGGTGCTGCCGGGCTCCAGCGATTCGACGTAGCTGGTGTACAGCGTGGTGTCGGGCGCGGGCTTGAACATCAGCGCCAGCGTCGGCGTGATCACGCCGTTCTTGCGGTAGCTGGAACTCTGCACGCCGGTGGTGCCGTAGGCGTTCTGCTCGTAGTCGGTGCTGCGCAGGCCGGCCAGCACCGACCACCGGTCGGACAGCTTCAGTGTGTCGCTCGCGAACACCGCGCGCTGCGTGATGTCGCTCGGGCGGTAGCGCGCGAAGGCGGTGGTGCTTTCGTAGCCGTTGCCGTTCTGCGCGAAGAGGCTGCCCGTGCCGATGAACTGGTAGATGCTGTTGGCGCTGTAGTCGTTCACCTGCTTCTGCCACGAGGCGCCCAGCGTCACCTGGTGCTCGAAGGCGCCGGTGCGCAGCTTGCCCGTGGCCATGGCCTGCCACTGGTTGAAGCGGTGGCCCTCGGCGCCGTCGTACCGGTAGTCGTCGTAGCTGCCGCCCGCGTCCTGCAGGTAGGCGATGCTTTCGTTGCGGCTGCGCGAGGCGCTGCTGTGGCTGTAGGTGGTGGCGAGCGTCCAGTCGGGCGACAGCTGGTATTGCAGCCCGGTCGAGAACAGCCTGAAATCGGTGGCCAGGTGCTGGCCCGGGCCGACGAGGTTCGCGTTGTCGGCGGCGATGGTCGATGGCAGCACGGTGCCCGTGTAGCTGCCGGTGTAGATCGACGGCGTCTGGCCGGTGGCGGTGCGCTTCTGGTAGAGCGAATCGAAGGTCCAGGTGAGCCTGTCGGTGAGCTTCGCATCGAGTGCGAGCGAGACCGAATCGCGCCGCACGTTGCCGTCGTTGTAGGTCTTGCCTTCCTCGTGCGTGGCGTTGAGCCGGTAGCCGAAGCGGTCGTCCGCGCCGAAGCGCCCGCCCAGGTCGACGTGCTCGCTCCAGATGCCGGCCGTCTTGTAGCCGAACTCGATGCTGCGCACCGGGGTGTCGGCCGGCTTCTTCGTCACGTAGTTGACGATGCCGCCCGGCGTGCCGAAGCCGTACATGAACCCCGACGAGCCCTTGAGCAACTCGATCTGCTCGAACTGTTCGTAGGGCAGCGTGATGGCGTAGCTGAGGAAGGGCTGGCCGTTGATGCGGTAGCCGTTCTGCCAGTCCAGCGGCAGGCCGCGCACCGAGACATAGCTGGCCCAGCTGTTGTAGGCGCCGCTGTTGTCGGACACCGAGGCGTCGAGCGCGAACACGTCGCCGAGCTTGGAGACCTGGCGCTCGGCCATGTCCTCCGAGCGCACCACGGTGGTGGAGAAGGGCGTGTCGAGCTGCGAGCGCGCACCGAGCGCGCCGCTGCTCACCCTGGCGTCGAGGTGTTGCGGCGTGTCGTCGGGCGTGTCGGCGGTGACCGTGACGGTCGGCAGCACGCTGCCGCCGGGCGCGGTGTCCTGCGCCTGGGCGCGGGCACCCTGGGCACAGGCCCAGAGCAGCAGGAGCGTGGCGCGGGCGGGCGGGCCGAATGCGCTGCGGCGGAACGAAGCGGGAGAGGTCGGGGCGGAGGAGGTGGCCGTATCGGCAACCAGGCGGATGGAGCGGCTTGGATTCAACGCAGACTCGTGCAGTGGATAAGAACGGCTCTCATCCTCAAGTCGCATTTCGGAGGAATTTGGGAAGCCGGCCCTCCTGCCCGCGGCGTCTTTCGGGCGGCCCCCTGCGCCCTCAGTGGCCCGCGCCCGGCGACGGCGCCAGGCCGCGCTGCTTCAGGAAGTCGTAGAGGCTGACGGCGAGCACCTGCGCGATGGGAATCGGCAGGACCACCCGCAACGCCGCGACGCGATTGACGGGGCAGTGCTCGGCGCTGTGATCGACGCGGCTCGCATCCAGCGTGATGTGGACGCAGCCCGCGCTGACCCAGTAACCCGAGACGTCGTCCGCGAAGACCTGCGGGGCGTGCAGGTCGTCGACATAGGTGGCTTTTTGCGGTGGGGACATGGGGCTCCGGGTGGCTCTGGAAGTGCAGGAGCCCCGATGATCGGAACCAATCTGGTAGAAAAATCCAGGAAACCGGGCAGGACGCCCGATGCGCCGGCGCGTCGCACCGGTGCCGCTCAGAGGGCCGGCGGACGCCGCGCGGTGAAGTTCGCCGCCGCTTCGAACTGGCTGGCCACCTGCAGCAGCGCGGCATCGCCGTGGAAGCGGCCGACCAGCTGCAGTCCGAGCGGCATCGCGTCGCGGCCGAAGCCCGAGGGCACGCTGACGGCAGGATGACCGGTCATGTTGAACAGCATGGTCCACGGATACCAGTGCGCGCGCACGTTCTCGAAATGCTGGCCGTCGATGTCGATGGTGCCGAACAGGTCCTGCCCGAGCGCGACGGCCGAACGCGTGAGCGTGGGCATCGCCAGCACGTCGGCCTTCTCCAGCAGCCCCTGCACGCGCCTGAAGAGCGCGGAACGCGCGAACATGGCTTCCTGGTACTCGACGCCGCTTACATGCGCGGCCGACGCGACCTGGCGCCTGAAGGTCTCGCTGAAGCTCTCGGGATGCTTCTCGACCAGCGGCGCGAAGCGCGCGCGCCAGACAGTGTGGTTGATGGCGCGCCAGATGGGTTCCACGTCGAAGCCGCTGCCGTCGAAAGGCTCGAGCGTCGCGCCCAGCGCCGCGAGGGTCTGCAGCGCCGAAGCGAAGCTCTCGGACACGTCCCTCGACACCGGCCGGCCCGACGGCGTGAGGCAGTACAGCACATGCTTGCCGCGCAGGTCGCCCTGCGGCCTGGCTGCCTCGATGTAGTCGTGCGCGCGCAGGCCGAGCGACCACGGGTCGACCGGCGATGGCCCGGCCATCGCCTGCAGCATCAGCGCGGTGTCGGCCACGGTGCGCGTCATCGGCGTCACGTAGGTCTGGTTGCCGAACAGGTCTTGCGCCTGGCTGTGCGGGATCACGCCGTTCGACTGCTTCAGGCCCACCACGCCGTTGCAGGCGGCCGGTATGCGCGTGGAGCCGCCACCGTCGGTGGCGATGGCCAGCGGCGCGATGCCCGCCGCAGTCGCTGCCGCGGCGCCGCCGCTCGAGCCGCCGCTGGTGCGCTCCAGGTTCCACGGGTTGCGCGTGCTGCCGAAGAGCGGCGAGTTCGTCATCGGGCCGGAGCCGAACTCGGGCGTGGTCGTCTTGCCGATCAGGATGGCACCTTCGGCACGCAGCCGCGCCACGCTCACGGCGTCTTCTGTGGGCACGTTGTCGCGGTGCACGACCGCGCCGAAGGTCGTTGCCACGCCTTCGGTATTGACGAGGTCCTTCACGGTGAACGGAATGCCGTGCAGCCTGCCGAGGGGGCGGCCCGCGGCGATGTCGGCTTCGGCGCGGTGCGCCTCGGCCAGCGCACGCTCGGGCGTGAGCGTGATGAAGCAATTCAGCGTCGGCTGCAGGCGCTCGGCGCGCGCGAGCACCGCCGTCACCAGTTCGACCGGGGAGAGCCGGCGCGAGCGCACGAGGCCGATGAGTTCGGTCGCGGGCGTGAAGAAGAGCGAGTCGTCGGTCATGGCAAGTTGTGTTGCTCGGTGGTTCATTCGTCGACCACGATGCCGGCCGCCTTGACGATCGGCTCCCAGTTCCTGCGCTCGCGTTGGGCGCGCTGCGCCAGCTCCGCGCGGCCTTCGGCGTGGGCCACGAGGCCGGCGGCCTCGAGGCTGCGTGCGAGTTCGGGCTTGGCTGCCGCCGCGAGGAAGCTGCGCTCCAGCGCGGCCAATGCGGCCGGTGGCGTGGCGGCAGGCGCATACACGGCGTACCAGCTGGTCGCCGCGACGAACTCCGAAAAGCCCTGCTCCTTCGCCGTCGGCACATCGGGCAATGCCGGCAGCCGCTTGTCGCCGCTCAGGCCGAGGAACTTGATCTTTCCGCCCTTGTAGAGCGGCATCATGCTCGCGGCCGCATCCCAGCCCATCGACAGTTCGCCGCCGACCACGTCGACCAGCATCGGCGATGCGCCGCGGTACGCCACCGGCGTCACGTCGAAGCCCTGCGCCTTGGCCAGTGCGAACGCGCCGAGGTGCCCCGAGCTGCCGATGGTCGCGAGGCCCAGCGTGGCCCTGGACGGGTTCTTCTTCGCCCATTCGACGTATTGCTTCATCGAGCTGTAAGGCTGCGATGCGCCGGTGACCACGGCGGTCGGGATCTCCACCAGCAGCGCGACCGGCACGAGGTCCTTCTCGGCGTCGTAGCCGGGTGTCTTGTAGGTCAGCGGCAGGATGGTGAGCAGCGGCGAAGGCGCCAGGTACAGCGTGAGGCCGTCGGCCTTCGACTTCTTCACCACGTCCCATGCGAGCCGCGCCGATGCGCCGGGCTTGTTGTCGACCAGGACGCTGCCGAAGCCGGCATCCTTCAGCTGCTCGGCATACAGGCGCGCGACGGTGTCGGCCGCGCCGCCCGCCGCATAGCCGACGACGATCTTCAGGTTGCCGCCTGCGAGGCCGGGCGGCAGTTCGGCATGGGCGGCCTGGAGCGCGGCCAGCGAGAAGGCTGCGGCAAGGATGTGACGGGCGATCGCATGCATGGGGAACCTCTGGATGAAGGGGAAAGGAAGGGATCAGCCGAGCGCGCGCTCGACCAGTGACGCGATGCCCAGCAGGCGGTCGTCGTCGTACCAACGCCCTGCCAGCTGCAGCCCGATGGGCAGGCCGTTCGCGCTCCTGCCGCAAGGCATCGAGAGCGCGGGGTGGCCGGTGAGGTTCATCGGATAGGTGTACGGATACCAGGCGCCGCGGATCGTGCCTGCGTGCCTGCCGCCGATCTCGATCTCGCCGCTCACGTCCATGTCGATGGGCAGCGGCGGCGCCGAGACGGTGGGCGACACCAGCACGTCGAAGCGCTCGAACAGCGCCTGCAGCTCGGCGAAGCAGCGCGTCTTGGCGAAGGTGGCCTCGTGCAAGTCCACCGCGCTGTGGGCCCGGCCCTTGCGCACCGCGTCGATCAGCGACGGGTCGAGCCGATCGCCGAAGCGCTCGAGGTTGGCGCCCACGCGGGCGGCCAGCATCGACTGCAGCACCACGAGGAAGTGACGTTCGAGCGAGACGAAGTCGAGCTGCACCGTCTCCACGACGGCGCCCTCGCGTTCCATCGCGCGCACGGCGGCGGTGGTCACAGTCTCGACTTCGGGGTCGACCGGGTTGCCGGCCGAGGGCAGCCAAGCCACGCGCAGGCCGCGCAGCGAAGCGGGCGCCGCGCGCTGCGGCAAGGCGGTGCCCAGGCCGTACGGGTCGCGCGCGTCGAAGCCCTTGATGGCGTCGAACAGCAGCTGCGTGTCGCCCACGTCGCGCGCCATCGGCCCGGTGAAGGAGTTGGCCGAGTAGAGGTCGGGCGCCTGCAGGTTGGGCACCACGCCCAGCGTGGCTTTGAGCCCGACGATGCCGCAGCACGACGCCGGGATGCGGATGGAGCCGCCGCCGTCGGTGCCGAGCGCGAGCGAACCCAGGCCCGCCGCCACCGCCACGGCCGCGCCGCTGCTTGACGCGCCGGGCGTGTAGCGCGCATCGATCGGGTTCAGCGTGCGCCCGAAGATCGGCGCGGTCGCGACCTGCTTGTGGCCGAACTCGGGGGTGGTCGTCTTGCCGATGAGGATGGCGCCCGCTGCCTTGGCGCGTGCCACGGCCACCGCGTCGTCCTTCGGCACGAAGTGCTCGTAGATGGCCGAGCCCATGGTGGTGCGCACGCCGGCCGTCAGCGTGAGGTCCTTCACCGAGTACGGCACGCCGTGCAGCGGGCCGAGCGCCTCGCCGGCCATCACGGCGGCCTCGGCGTGGCGCGCGGCTTCCAGCGCCTGTTCGCCCGTGACCGTGATGAAGGCATTGAGTTCGCGCCGCGCCTCGATGCGCGCGAGCGCCGCGCGCACCGCTTCCACCGGCGAGGCTTCCTTGTTGCGGATCAGCGCGGCGAGCGCGCGCGCGCTGTGGTCCATCAGGTCCATGGTCGTGTCCTTGGGAGAAGGGTCAGAGCATCCAGCGGCCGCCATCGATCAGCAGCGTCTGGCCGGTGATGAAGCGCGCCTCGTCGCTGGCGAGAAAGCGCACGGTGGCGGCCACGTCTTCCGGCGTGCCGATGAAGCCGGCGGGGGTGTCGGCGACGATCTTCCGGAGCACCTCGGGGTGCAGCCTGTCGTGCGCGCGCGTGCGGATGGCGCCGGGGCATACCGCATTCACCGTGACGCCGTGCGGTGCGAGTTCGCGTGCGAGCGAACGCGTGAAGCCGACCACGCCCATCTTGGCGGCGGCGTAGTCTGCCAGCCCTACATCGCCGGCGAAGGCCGCGTCGGTGCTCATGTTGACGATGCGACCGAAGCCGCGCGCCTTCATGCCGGGTGCGATGCGGCGCGACGCGCGCATGGCGGTCAGCAGCGAGACCTCGATCACGAAGCGCCACACGGCCTCGTCGGATTCGGTGAAGAGGCTGCCGCGTTCGCGCGCGCTCTGGCCCACGTTGTTGAACAGGATGTCGACGGCGCCCATGTCCTTCTCGACACAGTCGAAGAAGGATGCGACCACAGTGGCATCGGTGCAGTCGCCGGCGATGCACAGGCAGCGTGCCGCCGCGTCCGGGTTGCCTGCGAGCTGCTGGAAGAGCGGCGTGCAGTCGAGGTCGAGCACGGCCACACGCGCGCCCTGTTCGAGGAAGTCGAGCGCGGTGGCGGCGCCGATGCCCTGGCCGCCGCCGGTGACGACGGCGATGCGTTGCTCGAAGCCCATGGCCTGTGCGTCCCTCAGTGGAAGGTGCGCCCGCCGTCGACGGCGAGCGCGGTGCCGGTGATGTAGCTGGCGCCGGGGCCGCTCAGGTAGAGCACGGCCTCGGCCACCTCCTCGGGTGCGGCGACGCGGCCGAGCGCGTAGCGCTGGCGGATCTCGTCGAGCGTGCGCTCCGGGTCGTCGCTGTGCTCGTAGCTGGTGCGGAACAGCGGCGTGTCGATCGCGCCGGGGCAGACCGCGTTGACGCGGATGTTGTCGGCCGCCGCCTCGATCGACAGCGCCTTGCCGAACATGATCACCGCGGCCTTGGTGGCGCAGTACGCGGTGCGGTGGGGCAGGGGGCGCAGGCCCGCGCCCGACGCGATGTTGACGATGCTGCCGCCGCCGGCCGAGCGCAGGTGCGGCATCGCGGCGCGGCACGTCAGCATCGGGCCGGTGAGGTTGACGGCGAGCGTGTGCGCCCATTCGTCGTCGCCGGTCTCCTCGAGCGGCTTGAGCGAATCGACGCCCGCCGAATTGACCAGCGCGTCGAGGCCGCCGAGCCACTCGGCGGCGTGGTTCACCGCCGCCTTCACCGACGGGGCGTCGGTGACGTCGCACACCAGCGGCAGCGCAGCGTCGCCGAGCACGCCCGCGCCGTACTGAAGGCGCTTCGCGTCGCGGTCGAGCAGCACCACGCGCGCGCCGCGCTCCACCGCCATGCGCGCCACCGCGAAGCCGATGCCGCTGGCGCCGCCGCTCACGATGAAGCGAAGGGGGGCGGAAGATACGGGCGTCATGCCGCCGCGGCCATGGTGGCCGCCTTCAGGCGCGGGCGCATGTCGTCGGAGATGCGGTCGCAGCGGTCGATCCACACCCCGGAGTGCGCCAGCGCATGTTCGATGAGGCCCTCGAGCACCTTGAGCCGCGAGGGCTGCCCGATGATCTGCGGGTGCATGCCGACCATCATCATGCGGTCTTCGGCACGCAGCATGTCGAACTCGCTGGTCCATGCCTCGAGCACGGCCGAAGGCGCCTGCAGCGTGCGGCCGGGCAGGGTGATCGAGTACTGGAAGAAGGGTGCGTCGTCGAGCACCCAGCGGAACGGCAGCTCGACGATGTCGGTGCGCTCGCCGCCGATCTCGAGCAGGTACGGCGAGTCGTCGTCGAAGAAGTTCGAGGAGTAGTCGAAGCCGTATTCCTTGAGCAGGTCGAGCGTGATGCTGCTGAACTCCGCCGCCGGCGAACGCCAGCCGCGCGGGCGGGTGCCGGCCAGGCGCGTGAGGCTTTCCATGCCGCGCGCCATTTCGTCGCGCTCCTCGGCGGGGCTGAGGTTCACGATCCAGCGGTGGCTGTAGCTGTGGTGCGCCACCTCGTGGCCCTTGTCGACCACCTCGCGGACCAGGTCGGGGTGCTTGTCGGCCACCTCGCCGGGAATGAAGAAGGTGGCGCTGATGCCATAGCGCGCCAGCAGCGCGAGGATGCGCGGCATGCCCACCTTCCAGCCGTAGGCGCCCTGCGACATGAGGATGGGACGCTGCGCGTTGGCGGGGTCGCGCCCGGTCCACATGGTCTCCGCGTCGAGATCGAAGGTCAGCATGAGCGGAAAGCCTTTGCTCGTGGTCGGCATCGGGGAACTCCTTGGCGAATGGGGTGGGAAAGAGGAGGGCTCAGACGTGCTTGTGGAAGCCCGTCCATCGCTCGGCCAGCAGCAGCACGACGCCGGTGGTCACGATCAGCAGGGTGGAGACCGCGGCCACGCTCGGGTCCACGCCCTGCTCGACCGAGGTGAAGATCTTCACGGGCAGCGTGGTCTGGCTGGCCGACAGCAGGAACACCGACACCGGCACGTTGTCCAGCGAGGTGATGAAGGCGAAGAGGCCGCCTGCCACGAGGCCGGGCTTCACCAGCGGCAGCGTGACCAGGCGGAAGCTGGTGAAGCCGTCGGCGCCCAGCACGCGCGCCGCGTCCTCCAGCGATTCGTCCACCGCCGACAGGCTGCCCAGGCTCGCGCGCACCACGTAGGGCACGGTGATGACCACGTGCGCAAGCCACAGGCCCAGCGAGTTGCCGCGCAGCCCGGTCATGGTGTAGTACTGCAGCAGCGCCACGCCGAGCACCACCGAAGGCAGGATCAGCGGCGCCATGAAGAGCGAGGTGAGCGCGCCCGCGGCGGGCACCATGCGGCGATGGATCGCGTAGGCCGCGACCAGGCCCAGCACCAGCGCGGCGGCGGTCGATGCGGCGGCGAGCCACAGGCTGGTCCAAGCGGCGCCGAGGTACTCGGGATCGCGCAGCACCACCTCGAACCAGTGGAGGGTCAGGCCCTTCGGCGGGATCGTGAGGTAGGCCGTCTTGCTGAAGGCCGCCAGCACCACCACCAGCACCGGGATCTGAAGGAACACCACCACCGCGATGGCGGTGGCCGCGAGCAGCGGCGTCTTCCTGCCTTCGGTGCTCATGCGTGGCCTCCCCAGCGTCTGAGCACGCGGCTCGAAAGGCCGATGACCAGCAGCGTGAGCGCGGTGAGCGCGAAGGACATGGCCGCACCCGCGGGCCAGTCGAGCGTCTGCAGGAAGTCGTCGTAGATCAGCGTGGCCATCACCTTGTAGGTGGGCCCGCCCAGCATGCGCGGCGTGACCAGCGCGCTGATGGTCAGCACGAACACCAGGATGGAGCCCGACAGGATGCCCGGCGCGCTCATCGGCAGCGTGATCGACCAGAACACGCGCAGCCGGCTCGCGGCCAGCGTGTATGCGGCGGCCTGCACGTCCTTCGAGATCGCCTGGATGGCCGGCACCAGCATCAGGACCATGAACGGCAGGAAGATGTGCGACATGCCCACCAGCAGGCCGAACAGGTTGAACATCATCTTGATGGGCCGCTCGATCAGTCCGACGTCCATCAGAAGGTTGTTCACCAGGCCGCGGTTGGCGAGCAGCGCGATCCACCCGAAGGAACGCACCACCAGGTTCAGCAGCATCGGGAAGATGACCAGCATGGTGAGCGCCAGCCGCATCTTCGGCCCCGCGTTGGCGATGTAGTACGCCAGCGGGTAGCCCATCAGCAGGCAGATGGCGGTCACGCCGAAGCCCAGCACCAGCGTGCGAACCACGACCTCGCGGTAGTACTCGTCGGTGAAGATGCTGGTGTAGTTGGCCAGCGTCCAGCCGGCCGAGATGCCGGTGCCCGGCTCGTACGGATGCAGGCTCAGCGGCACCATCAGCAGCACCGGTGCCACGAAGGCCAGCAGCAGGAGCAGCAGCAGCGGGGACGCCAGCAGCGCGCCTGTCATCCGGCGCGGCGTCATGCAGCCGCCCGGTGTGCTGCCGGCGTCACGTAGACATGCTGCGGCTCGACCGCCACGCGCACCGGTGCGTCGACCTCCAGGCCCGCGTGCGGGCCGTTGGTGAGGGCTTCGGCAATCAGTTCGGTGCCGCCGAAAGCCAGGAGGTATTGCACGCGCGAACCCACGAAGGAGCGCATGGCGACCCGGCCCGCGAGCGTGGCGGCGTGGGGCGTCGACGCGTCGGCGAAGCGGATGTCTTCCTGGCGCACCACCACGTCGACCGCCGCGCCCTGCGCCATGCCTTCGGCGCCGCTGGCCGTCAGTACCGGGCCGTTGTCCAGGTGAACCGCCGCCGCGCCTTCGGGCGAGCGCACCACACGGCCCGCAAGCCGGTTAGGCCTGCCGATGAAGCTCGCGACGAAGCCGGTGGCGGGGCGGTGGTAGATGGCCTCGGGCGTGTCGAATTGCTGCACCACGCCGTGCGCGAGCACGCACACGCGGTCGGACATCGACATCGCCTCGCCCTGGTCGTGCGTGACGAACAGCGTGGTGATGCCGACCTCGCGCTGAAGGCGCTTGAGCTCGATCTGCATCTCGTCACGCAGCGATGCGTCCAGGTTGGAAAGAGGTTCGTCGAACAGCAGGATGCTGGGACGCGGCGCGATCGAGCGCGCCACCGCCACGCGCTGCTGCTGGCCGCCCGAGAGCTGCCGCGGCATGCGTTCGCCGAGCGCCGACAGCCGCACGCTGGCCAGCGCCTGGTCGACGCGCTGCTTCAGGTCGGTGCCCTGCACGCCCTGGCGGCGCAGCCCGAAGGCGACGTTCTCGAACACGTTCATGTGCGGAAACAGCGCGTACGACTGGAATACCAGGCCGATGTTGCGCCTGTTGGTGGGCAGCGCCGTGACGTCGCGGCCGTCGACCAGGATGCGCCCGCTCGTGGGCTCGATCAGGCCGGCCACCATGCGCAGCACCGTGGTCTTGCCGCAGCCCGAGGGGCCGAGAAGCGAGATGAACTCGCCGTCGCGCACCGACAGCGAGACCGACGATGCGGCCGTGTGGCCGGGGTAGCGTTTCTCGAGGCGGTCGAGCGTGAGTGCCGGCATGTCGGTCTGTCCTGTCGGCGGTGCGGGTCAGCGGGCCACTTCGCGCTGCCAGCGCCTGGTCCAGTCGGGCAGCGCCTTCGCGACGGCCTCGGGCTCCGGCAGCCAGAGGTTGTCGAAGGTCTCCTTGTAGGGAACGATCTTCGCGGCCTTGTCGCTGAGCTTGACCTGCGTGTTGACCGGGCCCGCGTACTTGCGCTCGGCGAAGCAGGTCTGGCCTTCCTTGGACAGTACCTCGTCGATGTACTTGAGCGCGAGCGCCGGCGACTTCGCGCCCTTCGGGATCACCAGCGCCGGCAGGATGCCGACCGCGCCTTCCTTCGGATAGACGATGGCCAGCGGCAGGCCCTTGTCGATGGCGGAGCCCGCGCGGTCGGGATACCAGACGGCGGCGGCGATCTCCTGCCGCTCGAACAGCGAGACGATCTGGTCGGCCTGCGTGTAGAGCGTGACGGACGACTTGGCGATCGGCTTGATGGCCGCGAAGCCCGCGTCCATGTTGGCGAGCGTGCCGCCCTTCATGCGATTGAGCGCCATCAGGAACTGCGAGCCCGAGGTGCCGCTGATGTCGCCGATGGCGAGCTTGCCGTCGTACTCGGGCCTGGCGAGATCGGCCCATGAGGTGGGCGGCGTCTTGACCTGCCTGGTGTCGTACACGATGACGGTGGCGCCGGTCATGAACACCACGTACTGGCCGTCCTTGTCGAGCGCGCGGGGCGATATCTCCGACGCGTTCGCGAGCTTGGCCTTGTCGATGGTCTCGAGCAGTTTCTCGTTCTTGAGCTGCGCGGCGAGCGAGTTGTCGATGTAGACCACGTCGAAGTCCGACTTGCCGCCGGTCGCGCGGATCGACGCAGCGAACTGCGAGGAACTGCCGAGCTTGAGCGCCACCTTGGCACCGGTCTTCTTCTCGAACGACGCGATGTGGCAGGTCTTGGAGTCGTCGGCGAACGATCCGCCGAAGATGCCGACCACCAGCTCCTCGGCCTGCGCGGCGCCTGCCAGCAGCATGGCCAACGCGGCAATGGAGCCGGAAACGAGACTGCGCGGGAACATGGTTTTCATGACGAACTCCTGTGTGGCGAAGGGCCGGGTGGCTGCGTTGCAATTCACTTTATCTTTCGAAAAAGATAAATGCAAGGCATTTAAGATAGGGACCAACCCGCGCCGCCGCGCTGCACCACAATGGCGGCACTAAGGCATCCCCTTTGATGGAAAGCACGTCATGCCGCACAGGAAAGAAGCATCGAATCGACGTCCGCCCCAAGGCGATGCGCCCGAACCCGTCGCGCCGGCGGACGGCGCGCCCACCGCATGCGGTGCCGACCTGGTCGAACGCGGCATCCAGCAATGGAAGTGCGAGCGGTCCGACATCGACAGCAGCGGCAAGGCCGTGGTCGGGCGCCTGTTGCGGCTCGAGGAAGTGGTGCTGCGCACGCTGAACCAGGTGCTGGAGCCCTTCGGCATGAAGTACCAGGAGTACGCCGTGCTCGCCACCCTGCGCGTGGCAGGCGCGCCCTACCGGCTTTCGCCTTCGCGTCTCCAGAGCACGCTGCTCTTCACTTCGGGTGGCCTGTCGAACCTGTTGAAGCGGCTCGAGAAGGGGGGCTGGATCAAGCGGTCGATCGACCCGAACGACGGCCGCGGCGTGCTGGTGAAGCTCACCGCCAAGGGCGTCCGCCTGGCCGACGAAGCAATGCCGAGGCACGCGGCCGCCGAACTGCATCTGCTTCGCATGTTCGACGCGTCGCAGCGCGATGTGCTCGCCGGCCTGCTGAGCCAGATGATGACCGCCAACGCGCCCGAAACCGGTCCCGAGCCCGGCGACGCGCTGCGCAAGCCGCGCGACTGACTGCCGCTGTCGACGCACGGGCTGCCACGCTGGAAGCTCTGCGCTCACCGCCCGCGCAGACGACGCCATGCTGATGCGCGCTCGCGATGGGCGCGGCAGCGACCGGTTCCCGGCCTGCGCGGCGGTCCGGTGCAGCAGTTGTAAAATGAGAACAATTCTTATTAAGGCGGCTGCAGCCGTCGCGCAATGCCCGCCATGGCCGCCGAATCCGTTCTTCACCATCCGCATGTCCAGGCCCTCTACAGCGACCATCACGGCTGGCTGCAGGGCTGGCTGCGCAAGAAGCTCGGCAATGCCTTCGACGCGGCCGACCTCGCGCAGGACACCTTCGTGCGCATCCTGGCCGCGCCCGACGACATGCCAGAAAAGCAGGGCGACTGGCAATTGCGCGAGCCGCGCGCATACCTCACGGTCGTCGCGAGGCGGCTGCTGGCCAACCTCTACCGCCGGCGCTCGCTCGAGCAGGCATACCTCGACGCGCTGAGCACGGTGCCCGAGCCGCATGCGCCATCGCCCGAGCAGCAGTCCATCATTCTCGAGACGCTGCAGGAGATCGACGCCATGCTCGACGGGTTGGCCGCCCCGGTGCGCCAGGCCTTCCTGATGGCACAGCTCGAAGGGCTCGGGTACGCCGAGATCGCATCCAGGCTGTCGGTCAGTGAGCGCACCGTCAAGCGCTACATGGCTGACGCAATGGCGCGCTGCATCCTGCTGGTTGCCTGAGCTTGAGCGCGCAGCAGCAGCCATCCGCCGGCGTGGACGAGCGTGTCGCCACGCAGGCCGCGCAGTGGTTCTTCCTGATCCAGTCGGGCGAGGCCACGCCGGCCGAGCGCAAACGCTGGACGCGCTGGCGCGAGTCCGATCCTTCGCACGAGGCCGCGTGGCAGCGCGCCGAACTGGTGAGCCGCAAGTTCGGCATGCTGCCGGGCGGCCTCGCGATGCCGGTGCTGGGCCGCGCCGTTCGTGCCGATCGCCGCGCCGCCGTCAAGGCGCTCGCCGTGCTGTTGACCGCCGCGCCCGCGGCTTGGCTCGCCTGGCGTGCGTCGCCCGCGCGCGAATGGCTGGCCGATCACCGCACCGCGACCGGCGAGCGCCGCGAGGTGCGGCTGCCGGACGGCACGCGCATCCAGCTCAACACGGCGACGGCCATCGACGTGGCCTACGGTTCCACGCAGCGCCTGGTGCGCCTGCGTGCGGGCGAGATCCTCATCGACACCGCGCCCGACAGCGTGGCTTCCGCCGACCCGGCCTACCGGCCTTTCATCGTCGAGACCGGTCAGGGGCTGCTGCGCGCGCTGGGCACGCGCTTCGTGGTGCGGCAGCATGAAGACCGGCGCAGCCACGTCGCGGTGCTCGAAGGCGCGGTGGAGGTTCGCCCCGGCGGCGGCGGCGGCGGCGCGCAAGGCCAGGCCGTGGTGTTGCGTGCGGGCGAGCAGGCCGGCTTCTCGGCGTCGTCGGTCGGCGAGGTCTCGGCCGTGGGTCCCGAAGCCGACGACTGGTCGCGCGGCGTGCTGCGCGCGAAGAACATGCGGCTGCACGACTTCCTGGCCGAACTGGGTCGCTACCGGCCCGGCGTGCTGCGTTGCGACCCGGCGGTGGCCGACCTGCGCGTGTCGGGCGTGTTCCAGCTTGCCGATACCGGCCCGGTGCTCGACAGCCTGCCGAAGGCCCTGCCGGTCGACGTGCTCTTGCGCACCCGCTACTGGGTGACCGTCGTGCCGCCCGGCGGTTGAGGTCTTCGGCCGGGCCGGCGATGGCTGCCGAAAAATTCCTGCCGTGTCGTGTCCCTTTCCGTTTTCTCGCGTGTGAAGCCTTGAGGAACAGCAACTTCACACCCTTTTCGAGAGAACACTCCATGGCACGTCGCCAACCGCTTCCCTTCGACTCCCAGATCGCGCGCGCAGTGCATGGCGCACTCCTGGCCATGGCCTGCGCCGCCGGTGCGGCGCAGGCCCAGGCGCCTGCCGCCGACACAACGGCTGCGCAGATCGGTGCGCGCAAGGCCTACAGCATCGCGCCGGGCCCGCTGGACGAGACGCTGTCGAGCTTCGCCGCCGCCGCGGGTGTGAGCATCACGATGCCGCCGGCGCTGGTGCAGGGCCGCCGGTCGCCGGGGCTGCAGGGCAGCCACGCGGTGCGCGACGGCTTCGCTCGCCTGCTGGCCGGCTCGGGGCTCGAGGCGGCCGGTGGCGCGGGCGGCGCCTATGCATTGCGTCCGTCCACGGTCGGCGGCGAGAGCGTTGCCGACAGCACCGTGCTCGCGCCCGTCACGGTGATGGCCGATGCCGAGCGCAGCGCCACCACCGAAGGCTCGCGCTCGTACACCGCACAGGCGGTCACCCTCGGCAAGGGCGAGCAGGCGTTGAAGGACATTCCGCAATCCGTCAGCGTGCTCACGCGCCAGCGCCTCGACGACCAGGGCCTGGTCGACCTGCGCGACGCGGCCAACATCGTCACAGGCCTGGTGGGTGTGAAGGGCGTGGGGCCCGGCACTGTGCTGTCGTCGCGCGGCTTCCAGATCGACGCCTGGCAGTACGACGGCGTGCCGGTGCCGCGCAACTGGTATTCGCTCGGCAACTGGGCCACCGAGAACCTGGTGATCTACGACCGGCTCGAAGTGCTGCGCGGCGCCGCGGGCTTGCTGCAAGGGTCGGGCAGCCCCGGCGGCGCGGTCAACCTGGTGCGCAAGCGCGGCCAGGCGGAGAAGACGCTCACGCTGACCGGCAAGGCCGGCTCATGGGACCACTACGGGGTGCAGCTCGATGCAGGCGGTCCGCTCAACGCCGAAGGCACGCTGCGCGGCCGCGTGGTGATCGACGAAGACCGCAGCCATTCGTTCACCGACTTCGTGTGGGGCAGGACGCGCACGCTGTACGGCGCGATCGACTACGACATCTCGCCCGACACGACAGTCGGCTTCGGCGTGAGCCGCGTGGAAGGGCGCGGACGGCCCATGCTGCGCGGCTTCCCGCGCTTTCCGGACGGCACCGACATCGGCCTGCCGCGCTCGGTGTACACGGGTGCATGGTGGAACCGCCACGAGAGCGACCAGACCACGGTGTATGCCGACCTGGAGCACCGCTTCAACGAAAGCTGGAAGCTCAAGGCCTCGGTGCTGGGCATGAACGAGAAGAACACCTCGCAGCACCAGCGCATGCACGGCGACGTGCAGCCCGACGGCAGCGGCCTGAGCTTCGCCGACTGGGACAACCTGTTCGATTCGAAGAAGGCGGGGCTCGACGTGTACCTGAACGGGCGCTTCGAGGCGCTGTCGATGACGCACGACGTGACCGTGGGCGCCAACTACTCGAAGTACACCTCGACCGACCGCTTCGGTCGCCGCTTCACCGGCGGCGGGAACATCTTCGCGATCGACCACTACCGTCCGGCGCAGAGCTACGAGACCATCCTTGCGGCCGGGGGCACCAGCAGCCACACCGCCTACGACATCAGCCAGTCGGGCCTGTACGGCAGCTGGCGCGCCAGGCTCGCGGAGCCGCTGACGGCCATCGTCGGCGCGCGCGCGAGCTGGTACGACTACCTCTACGCGGACCGCACGAACGACACCCGCAGCACCGTGACCACCAACGGCAAGATCACGCCCTATGTCGGCCTGGTGTTCGCGCTGAACAAGCAGTGGTCGGCCTATGGCAGCGTGACCGAGGTGTTCGAGCCGCAGACCGAGATGGCGTTGAACAACGAGCCGCTCAAGCCGATCACCGGGCGCAACTTCGAACTCGGGCTGAAGGGCGAGCTGATGGACGGCCGCCTGAACGCGTCCATGGCCGTGTTCCGCTACGACCACAAGAACCGCGCCGTGACCGACTACGACAACGGTTATGCCTGCGCCGACTGGTACTGCTACAAGTCGTCGGGCAAGGTGCGCAGCGAAGGCTTCGAGGCCGAGCTCACGGGCGAGGTCGCTCCGCGCCTGCAGCTTACGGCCGGCTATACCTACAACACCACCCGGTTCCTCGACGACCCCGACAACAAGGGCCAGGTCTTCAGCCAGTGGACGCCGAAGCACATGCTGCGCGTGTGGACCAGCTATCAGCTGCCGGGCAGCTGGAGCCGGCTCAGCGTGGGCGGCGGCTTCACGGTGCAGAGCCATACGCTGGGCTACGACCGTTCGTTCAAGGTGCCGGGCTTCACGGTGTGGGGTGCGCGCCTGGCCTGGCAGGCGACACCGGAAGTGAGCCTGGCGGTGAACATCAACAACATCTTCGACAAGCGCTACTACATCCCTGCGTTCAACGAGACCAACGGCAACAACAACTACGGCGATCCGCGCAACGTGATGTTCACGCTGAAGTACACGCCGAAGCTCTGAGCGAGGCAGGGCAGGAAGGGGGCGGAAGGTGGACTGCAAAGGGCGAGGCGTTCCCCGCCGCGTGCCTGCCGCTCACAGACACACTCGAGCCGTCGTGGGCGGCCCCCAGGTTGGCTGGCGTTCGGCCCGTCTCGCGGCCGGCGACCGCACGCGCGCCGCCACGAGGTGTTCACGCCCTGCGTGGGACTGGTGTGCCACCTGAGCGACAGTCGGGCGAACTGGCCGAGCGCTGGCAGCTGAACGCGGGCATCGCGCGCAAGCCGGGCCGCGAAGGCAACGGCGACCGCATCCATCCCGCCATGCCGACCGCCCAGGCCATGCTGTTCGCCACTTCGGTTGCCGGACCGTTGGCAGCGGAACGCGTGTACTGCCCGTGCGCCATCGGCGGCGTCGACCTTTTGCTGAACCCTAGGCTCGCGCGCCGTGGTGAGGCTGACGGCGCGCTGCGCGTTCACGCCCAGACTGTCGCTGCAGCTGAACATCGAAAACCTGTTGAGCAAGATGTACGACAGATGCATCGACCGGCAAGCCCTCTTCGGCACGCCGCGCAACGCGGCGGCGACGTTGAACTGCAAGTCCTGACAAAAAATTGGCGCGGCGGGCACTTTTTGCGCGCCGGCCGTGACCCTTTTTTCGTTCTCGTCGGTCATTGAGGGGGAGAGGGCGCGTTTTCGCGCCCTGTTTTCCTTTCCCCGATGAACCTCCGTTCCTTCGCTTCGCTTGCAGCTTTGCTGCTCCTGAGCCGCGTCGCGGCCGCCGTGATTGGCGGCTATGCGCTGGCAGCCGCCTTTGCCGTCTTCCTGGCCGCGGTGCTGCCGGCGGGCCGCGCCGAGGCCGTGATCGGCGGCATGCAGCTCAGCTTCGTGGTCTACCTCGCCGCGGTGACATGGGCGTTCTCTCCGGTGCCGCTGCTGCGGGCGTGGATCGGCCTGCTGCTGCCGGCAGCAGCGCTCGCCGCGCTGGGCTGGGCCCTGCGCGGGGCGGGGGCCTGAGCATGGCCACAGCGGAAAGGAAAGGCACCGCGCAAGGCGGCTTTCGCCAGGCGCAGGCATGGCTGCACACCTGGTGCGGACTGTGGTTCTCGTGGCTCCTGTTCGCGGTCTTTCTCACCGGCACGCTGGCGGTGTTCGACGACCCGATCACCCACTGGATGACGCCGGAGCACCACGCCGAGGAGGCCGCCGCCGAAGCCGCGGCAAAGGCCGCGCCCGGCGCCACCCGCGCACAGCGCCTGGCCTGGGGCATGGCCTACATGGCCGAGCACCACCCCGGCGCGCAGATGTGGGAGCTGTGGCCGTCCGACGCGAACGGCGGCGGGGAACTCAAGGTGTACTGGTTCGACGCGGACAACCGGTACGCCGAGGCCTCGCTCGACCCGGCGACCGGCCGGCCCCTGTCCAAGCCCGACGGCCATGCCGCGCGCGCCACGCTGGGCGGCCATCACTTCGTGGACTTCCACTACGAGCTGCACGCCGGCACCATCGGCCTGTGGATCGTGGGCATCGCCGCGATGGCGATGCTCGTGGCGCTGGTCTCGGGCGTGATCACGCACAAGCGCATCTTCAAGGACTTCTTCACCTTCCGTCCGAAGAAGGGCCAGCGCAGCTGGCTCGACGCGCACAACGCGGTGGCGGTGCTGACGCTGCCTTTCCAGTTCATGATCGCCTACACCGGCATCGTGATCTCGGGCACCACCTTCATGCCGGCCGGCAAGATCCTCCACTTCGGCACGGGTCCGGCGGCGCAGGCGCAGTTCGTTTCCGAGCTCGGCGAAGGCGGCAAGCCGCCGCGCACTGGCCGTCCGATGGAGGTGCCGGCACTCGAGCCGTTCGCTGCGCGCGGCGAGGCACTCATCGGGCAGGCGGTGCGCGCCGTCGTCATCGACCACCCGGGCGACGCGGGCGCGCGCATCGGCGTGTACGGCTGGAACAGCGGCGACGAATCGATGCGCCGTCTCAGCCCGACCACCGGCATGGCGATGTTCTCCGCCGCTACCGGCAAGGTGCAGCGCGTGCGCCTGCCGGGCGAGGCGGACGGCGGCGCGGCCATGCTCGCGCAGTCGGCCATGGGCGGGCTGCACATGGTCACGTACGGCGGCTGGGGCATGAAGTGGCTGTACTTCCTGTGCGGGCTCGCCGGCACCGCCATGATGGGTTCGGGCGCGGTGCTGTTCATCGTCAAGCGCCGGCACAAGCACCTGGGCGAATTCGGCGGTGCCACCGCGCGGGTCTACCGGCTGGTGGAGGCGCTCAACGTCGCGGCCATCGCGGGGCTCGCCGTGGCCTGCGTGGGCTACCTGTGGGCCAACCGGCTGCTGCCGGTGGGCATCGAGCAGCGGGCAGCGCGCGAGCTGCAGGTGTTCTTCGCGCTGTGGGGAATGGCGCTGCTGCACGCCTTCCTTCGCCAGCCTGCGCGGGCATGGCGCGAGCAGTTCGGCGCGCTGGCCGCGCTGTGCCTGCTGCTGCCCGTGCTCAACCTGCTGACCACCGGCGACCACCTGCCGGCGCAGCTGCTGCGCGGCGACTGGGAAAGCGCGGGCGTCGAGCTGGGCGCCGTGGCATTCGGGCTCGCGGCAATCGGCGCACTGCGCCATCTGCAAAGGAGGACCGCCAGATGACGACCTCACACGCCGCCATGCTCGGCCTCGCTCTGGCCTACGCCGGCATGGCTGCCTTGAGCTTTGCCATGGACCGGCACCACGAACAGCTCACCCGCCGGCGCGAGGTGCCCGTGCGCCTGCGCGTATCGCTGCGGATGGGCGGCACGGTGTTGCTGGCTGCCGCCGCCGTTCCTTGCGTGTCCGCGTGGGGCGCCACGGTGGGCACGGTCGCGTGGCTGGGCCTGCTGTCGGCCGGCGCGTTGCCTGTCGCGCTGCTGTTACCTTACCGCCCACGCGGCGTGGCATGGCTTGCCGCCTTCGCGGCCGTTGCGAGCTGTATCGGGCTTGCCCTGGCATTTGCCGGATCGCTGCGCTGAGCGGTGTCCCTCTTCACTCTTTGTCTTCAACGACTCTCATCGGTCTTCGCACATGCCTTCTTCGCTCCGCCTTCGTTCGCTGTCCTTCGCCGCCGCCTGCCTTGCCGCCGCCGGTGGCGCCCAGGCCGACTATCTCTGGCTGTCGCGCGACAGCGCCCATGCGGGTTCGGCTGTCGTGCGCGTGGGCGAGCTCGACAAGACGGCGTTGCCGCTGGCGAGCGTGGTTGCGCCGCGCGCCTTCCTGGCCGAGGGCAAGGACCTGCCGCTGACCGCCGAGTCCGATCGCGCAGTGGTTGCAGCGGCGGCCGGCGCCGACCTGCGCGCCACGGCCAGCCGCCCCGGCATCGAAGGCGACAAGGCCACGCTGACCCGGTTCCAGGCGCGCTTCGGCCGCAGTGAAACCAAGGCCGTGAACGACCTCGAACTGGTGCCCACCGAACCCGATGGAAACACCTTCAAGCTGGTCTGGAAGGGCAATGCGGTGCCCGCCACGCAGGTCAACGTCGAAACCTCGGAAGGCTGGCGTCGCATGCTCAAGCCCGCGAAGGACGGCACCGTGTCGCTTGCGACGCCGTTCCCGGGACTCTATGTGCTGGAGGTGACGGCCCGCGTGAACGGCGCCGTCACCATCGATGGCAAGAAATACGACGAAGTGCGCCACACCGCGACGCTGAGCTTCGAAGTGCCGCGCTGAGCGCGGCATCGGGGCAAGCGATCAGCTCGCGCCCTGCTGGCGCCGCCCCAGCGCAAACACCGAGTTCGGCGCGTCGACGATGAAGGGCTTGCGTGCAGGCGCGCCAGGGGCGGCACGCCGCGGCTCGTGGCGCGTGGCGGCCTGCACGCCCTTCGCCTTCTGTTCGTCGACCAGGCTCTGCAGCGAGATCGACTTCAGGAACTCGACCGCGCGCAGGTTGACGGTGGCCCACAGGTCGTCGATCTGGCAGCGGCCGGTGTCGCCCGGCTCGCCGGCGTCGCGGCGGCGCGCGTCGGTGTCGTGCTCTTCGATCGACAGCACGATGTCGGCCACCGAGATGTCGGCGGCCTTGCGGCTGAGCGAATAGCCGCCGCCCGGGCCGCGGGTCGATTCGACCAGGTCGGCGCGGCGCAGCTTGCCGAACAGCAGTTCGAGATAGGACAGCGACACGCGCTGGCGCAGGCTGATCGAAGCCAGCGTGACGGGGCCCGAGCGGCCGTGCAGGGCGATGTCAATCATCGCGGTGACCGCAAAGCGGCCTTTGGTGGTGAGGCGCATGGAAATATTCCTTTGTGGGGATTACTCGTCGCGGCCGCCGGCGATGCCCAGCAGGGCCAGCAGCGACTGGAACACGTTGTAGATGCTGAGGTAGACACCCAGCGTGGCGGAGATGTAGTTGGTTTCGAGGCCGTCCTTCACGCGCTTGAGGTCGTGCAGGATGAAGGCCGAGAAGATGCCGATGGCGGCAACCGACAGCGTCATCATCAGCGCGCTCGACTGGATGAAGAAGTTGGCGATGCCCGCCACGAGCAGCAGGATGGCGCCGATGAAGAGCCACTTGCCCATGGCGGACAGGTCGCGCTTGATCACCGACGACAGGGTGGCCATGCCGAGGAAGATCGCGCCGGTGCCGGCGAACGCCGTCATGATCAGGTTGGCGCCGTTGGCCAGGCCGAGCACGGAGCCGACCAGGCGCGACAGCATCAGGCCCATGAAGAAGGTGAAGGCCAGCAGCACGGGAACGCCGGCGGCCGACTCCTTGGTCTTCTCGATGGCGTACATGAAGCCGAAGGCGCCGCCGAGGAAGACCATGAGGCCGATGCCGGGCGACATGGCGCGCGAGAAGCCGGTCGCCACGCCGATCCAGGCGCCCAGCACGGTGGGCACCATCGACAGCGCGAGCAGCCAGTAGGTGTTGCGCAGCACGCGGTTGCGCTCTTCGACCGACGCGAGCGGCGCCTCGAAGCTGGGGTGATAAGCGGTAGGGCTGTTGTTCATTTGATGTTTCCTTGAGGGGTTGCCGGTGCCGCACGGGACGGGTCGACGCGTTCTGAACGCGATGGGTGCCCGAAGCGGCCCGGGAAAAAAGAGGTGTCGTCGTGCCGATGCGGGTGCGGCCGGATGGCCGGGGCCCGGATCGGAAGGTCGGGGGCCGTGGCGGCCCCCGCTCGCGCAGGCGCGGGTGCGCCTACGCGAGGAGCGCGGCGCGGGGCGGGCGCTTGGGCCGCTCGAGGAACGGCGAGACGGTGGTGGTCAGGCCGAGTTTCGGCGGCTGTTCTGTGAATCGCAGCAGCGCGGGGGCGCCGTTGCGAGCGTCGACCAGCTCGGCGTGTTCGGAGCCGGCTTCGTCAACGGAGAGGGAATCGTCGGAGGCGGAATCGGAGGCCGGCGCGCCGGCCTCGTGACGGTCGACCGCGGCATCTGCCGGCGAGACGCTGGCTGCCAGCATTTCGGCGGCCTGCACGGTCTGCGTGACCTGGGCGTCTTCGCGATGGTTCACGTGGCCGCCAGCGAGCATGTTGTGCGCAAGCACGGCAAAGCCGTAGCAGGACAACATGATGGCGAGGACGGTAGCGGTAAACCAGCGGGACATGTAGGGTTAATTTTAGCCGGAGCGCGACGGTCCGTCCGTGCGCGCGCCAACAACCTTTTTTCCGACCGACCGGATCGGGCCCGAAGGCGTTCCGGAAGCCCCGCTCAGGCCGGCGCGGTCGGGGTGTCGCCGGCGGCGGGTTGCAGCCACTCGCGTGCGTGGGAGCGCAACGCATCGATCTGCAGCCATATCAGACCGAGTTCGGTATGAAAAGTTCGCGCCTGCGGGTCACCGTCGGCGCCGGCTCCGGCAATCGCCTGCACGAGCGCGGCGCGCGCGGCGGTTTCGGCGTCTAGGTCGCCGGGATCGCTCACGGTGCCCTTTTCCAGCCCTGCGGCCAGCGCCTCCAGTGCCGCGATGGCATCCTCGGCCGCCGTGCGCAGCACCGCCATCTGGGCCGAATCGGGCAGCGCGGCGCGATGGGCGCCCAGCGCCGAGAGGTAGCTCAGCAGCGTGTGCGAGCGGATCAGGAAGCGCAGCGCCACGCCTGCGCGGGGCCGCACGTAGCCCGGTTCGCGAAACATGTCCGACACCGCCGTGGACAGCGCAGCGTCGGCGTTGTGGTCGTTGCGCCGCGCCAGCCGGTACTCGAGGTGGTCGCGCGCACCCGTGCGGTATTGGCCGACGATCTGCCGCAGGTACCCGGCGTGGCCGCGCATGGCGGTGGCGGCCAGTTCGTTGATGCGCCGCGCCTGCCAGTGCGGCAGCACCAGCAGCACCGCCAGCCCGGCGATCGCGCTGCCGATGGCGGTGTCGACCAGCCGCGGCACCAGCAGCACGCCGCTGTCACCGACCTGGTTGAAGCACATCAGCACCAGCAGCGTCATCGATGCGGTGGCGAGCAGGTAGCGCGTGGTGCGCGTGGCGAAGAACAGCACGCCCGCCACCACGGCGATCACGGATTGCACCAGCGGCTGCGGAAAGAGCTGCAGCAGGGCCCAGCCCGCCACCACCCCGAGCGCGGTGCCGGCGATGCGCTGCCCCATGCGCGCGATGGTGTCGCCATAGGTCTGCTGGCACACGAACAGCGTGGTCAGCAGGATCCAGTAGCCCTGTGCCGGATGGATCGCCTGCATGACCCCGTAGCCCGCCACCAGCGCGATCGACAGCCGCAATGCGTGCCGGAACAGCGGCGAGCGCACCGCGAGCTGGCGCCGAACGCGCTCCACCGCGTCGCGCCAGGAGCGGGGCGAACGGTCGAACAGGCCCATTTCCGTGCGGCCCGCGCGGGCCGACGGCTCGCTGGCGCCCACCAGCTGCCCGTCGAGCAGCGCCAGGTTGCGCGCCAAAGCCTCGACCGAGGCGAGCAGCAGCATCCGCTCGGGCGTGGCCGCCCGCGTGCGTTCGTGAGCTATCGCGCTGCGCAGGTCGGCCAGCGCCTGCACGGTCTCCGTGCCCGTGTCGAAGGGCTCGCGCCGCGCGATCGAGTCGGCCAGCCGCTGGCAGGCCAGCCCCTGCAGGCCCAGCAGGCGCTGGCAGCGGTACAGCAGATCGCTGTGGAAAAAGGCGTCGGCCAGCGCGTTGTAGTCGTCGTGCGAGGAGCTCGCGCGCTCGTGCACGTCCTGCGCGATCAGGTAGAGCCCGCGGTAGCGCGAGATGCGCCCCGTGGGCGCCCGCGCGCCGATGCGCCGGAAGATGCTCTCCTTCGCTGCGTTCAGTTCCGTCACCACCTCGGCGTTGAGCTGCGCCAGCGCGAGCCGCTTGCGTTCGATGTCGATGCCGCGCAGCGGCTCGAACAGCGACGCCTTGTAGCGCACGAAGTTGCCCAGCACCGTGAAGAGCACCACCAGCCGCGCCTGCACCGGCTGCGCGGGAAAGATCGCGCACCACAGCACCGAGAACACGCCATACCAGGCCGCACCGGCCACCAGCAGCAGCGGCTCGCGGCCGCGCGCCGCCGCAACGGCGCCGGCGTGCGAGTTCATGTTCTCGATGCCGAGCGTGGTGTACATCGCGAGGATCAGCGTCGCGTACGCAATGGCCTTGTAGCGCGCCTCGATCGCGCCCAGCATCGTGAGCGAGAAGGCCGCCAGGGCGAGCCCGGCGATGAACACGACCGGCAGGCCGAATGCCGCTTCCACGGCGATCGCGATGGCCGCGAAGCAGGCCAGCGTGACCAGCTGCGCGCGCAGCCGCCCGCGCCAGCTGTCGTCGGTCTCGGCGAGCGCACTGGCGATGGCGCCGAGAAACAGGGGAATCACCGCGTCGGCATGGCCGGTGGCGCCGCACAGCGCCATCAGGCTGCCCAGCGTCAGAAGGATGCGCACGGGCTGCGCGCGGGAGGCGAAGGACCGCAGCCGCTGGCGCAGCGCGTCGGAAGACAGGGGAAGCATGGGTCGATCTTGCACGATGCGTGCCACGGCCGGTGGGGGCACTGCCTGCCGGGCCGCTGTCGCGCGAACGACCGTCGCGGAGCGCGTCGCGACTTATCTTCGACAGCACATTGGCAAGCACACAGGAAGAAGGACGAGACGATGCATTTCGAATTCACACCCCGGGTGACCGCGCTGCGCGACGAGCTGCTCAAGTTCATGGACGAACACGTCTACCCGAACGAAAAGCGCCGTGAGGAAGAGCTGGCCGCCAATGCGCGCGCCGGCCGCCCCTACGCCGAGCTGCCGATGATGGCCGGCCTGAAGGCCAAGGCGCGCGAGCGCGGGCTGTGGAACCTGTTCCTGCCCGAGGCGGAGCACGGCCCCGGCCTCACCAACGTCGAATACGCACCGCTGTGCGAGATCATGGGCCGGCGCTACTGGTGCGCCGAGATCTTCAATTGCTCCGCGCCCGACACCGGCAACATGGAAGTGCTGGCGCGCTACGGTACCAAGGCGCAGCAGGAGCGCTGGCTCACGCCGCTGCTGGCCGGCGAGATCCGCTCCTCGTTCGCCATGACCGAGCCCGAGGTCGCCTCGAGCGACGCCACCAACATCCGCTGCAGCATCCGCCGCGAGGGCGACGAGTACGTCATCAACGGGCGCAAGTGGTACATCACCGGCGCGATGCACGAGCGCTGCGAGATCTTCGTGCTGATGGGCAAGACCGACCCGGACAACGCCGACCGCCACAGGCAGCAGTCGATGATCCTCGTGCCGAAGAACACGCCCGGCGTGACCATCGTGCGCGACATGCAGCTGCTGGGCATGTACGACCCGCCGTTCGGCCACCCCGAGATCGTGTTCGACAACGTGCGCGTGCCGGTCGAAAACATCCTCCTGGGCGAAGGCCGCGGCTTCGAGATCGCGCAGGGCCGCCTCGGCCCGGGGCGCATCCACCATTGCATGCGCGCCATCGGCATGGCCGAGTCGGCGCTGGAAATGATGTGCCAGCGCCTGGTGTCGCGCACCGCGTTCCACAAGCCGCTGTCGGAGCAGGGTGTGTGGCGCGAGCGCATTGCCGAGTCGCGCATGCTCATCGAGCAGTCGCGCTGGATGGTGCTCAATGCGGCCTACCGCATGGACACCGTGGGCAACAAGGTCGCCGCGAAGGAGATCGCGATGATCAAGGTGCTCACGCCCAACAACTGTGTGAAGGTGATCGACTGGGCGATGCAGGCGTTCGGCGCCATGGGCCTGAGCCAGGACACGCTGCTGACGCACTTCTACGCCTACGAGCGCCACCTGCGGGTGGCCGACGGCCCGGACGAAGTGCACCGCAACGCGATCGCGAAGCAGGAACTCGCTGCCTACCAGTAGAGGACAAGAGGAGAAGGGGCGGAAAGGCCGCTCAGCGCCCGCCTTCGAGCGGCGCTTCCCATGCGAAGCCCACGCCGTACACCGACCGGATCCAGTCGTGTTCCGGCGTCACTGCGCCCAGCTTGCGGCGCAGGTTCTTCACATGGCTGTCGATGGCGCGCTCGGTCACGTCCACCGTGTCGTCGTAGGCCAGCTCGAGCAGGCGCGCGCGAGAGAAGATCCGTCCCGGGTGGCGCGACAGCACCTGCAGCAGCCCGAACTCGCGCCGCGTCAGGTTCAGCGGCGTGCCTTCGAGCGAGGCGCGCCAGTGAACGTCGTCCAGCACCAGGCCGGGCGCATCGTCGCGCGCCGCCGCATCCGGGCCATCCGGCGCGGTGCCGGCGGTGCGGCGCAGCACGGCGCGCACGCGTGCCACCAGTTCGCGCGGCGAGAAGGGCTTGCACACGTAGTCGTCCGCGCCCAGTTCCAGGCCGAGCAAGCGGTCGACTTCCTCGATGCGCGCGGTGAGCATGATGATCGGGTGCACCGTGTGCTCGCGCGCGCGGCGCAGCACCTCGATGCCGTCGAGCCGCGGCAGCATGATGTCCAGCAACGTGAGGTCGGGCGGCTCGGCCACGATGCTGTCGAGCGCGCTCTGCCCGTCGGTGAAGTGGGTGGTCTCGTAGCCCGCATGGCGCAGGTAGTCCTGCACCACCGAGGCGATGTCGATCTCGTCTTCGACGATGACGATGCGTGTCATGACTGTGCAGCCAGCGGAAGGGTGATGGTCACGCGCAGCCCGCCCAGCGGCGAGGCCGATGCGTCGATGGTGCCGCCGTGCGCCTCGATGGTGGCGCGGCAGATCGACAGGCCCAGCCCCGAGCCGCCGTGCTCGCGGCTGCGCGAGCCTTCGCCGCGGAACAGGCGGTCGAACAGGCGCGGCAGTTCGTGCTCGGGCACGCCGGGCGTGCTGTCCTCGAACAGCAGCGTGAGGCAGTTGCCGGTCCACGGACCCTCGACCGTGACGTCGATGCGCACCGCGCCGCCTTCGTCGGTGTAGGCCAGCGTGTTCTCCAGCAGGTTCATGAACACCTGGTGCAGCCGGTGGGCGTCGCCCTCGACGGTGGGCTGCGACAGCGTGTCGATGCGGTCGACGGCAATGCGGTCCACCGAGATGCCGCGCCTGGCGAAGCGGTCGCGCGTGTGGTCCAGCGCCTCCTTGAGCAGCGACAGCGGGTAGACGGTGGCGGCCAGCGGGTCGCTCTGCGGCTCGCGCATGCTGCTGCGCAGGTCGTCCACCAGTTGGCCCAGGCGGATCACCTGGCGGTGCAGCCGCAGTGCGGTGCGTTCGTCGAAGGTGCGCACGCCGTCCTGCAGCGCCTCGATCTCGGCGCGCATCGCGGCCAGCGGCGTGCGCAGCTCGTGCGCCGCATCGGCCAGCCAGGCGCGGCGCGAGGCCTCGACGGTGTCCAGCCGCTGCGCCATGTCGTTGAAGGTCTTGCCCAGCAGTGCGAGTTCGTCGGAGCCCTGCACCGCCACGCGGGTGGAAAGCCGGCCGCGCGCCACGTCCTGGGCGGCCTGCGTGAGCTCGTCGATCGGGCGGAACCAGCGCCGCGCGAGCAGCCACGACAGCACCAGCGCGAAGCCCAGGCCGCACAGGCCGGTGAGCACGATCACGCCCGACTGCTGCGCGACGAAGGCGCGGTCGGCCTCGCTCTCGAGACCTTGCATGGGGGCGAGCGCCAGGTAGCCGATCACCGACTTGTTGTGGCGGATCGGCAGGCGTGCCGCATTCGGCAGGTCGATGTCGGCGCCCACCACGCGTGCGCCATGGACGTCGAGCACGGCCAGCCGCTGGAAGATGGAGTCGTGCATGCCGCGCGGGTCGGGGAACACCCAGGGCGGCGGCATGCCCGGCATGCCGGCCGCGCGGCGCGGCAGCAGGTCGAGTTGCGCGGAAGAGGGCGGCATGCCGGGCATGGGGCCGCCATCGGGTGCGTCCGGCGGGGGCGCGGCGCGCATCGCGCGGTATTCGTACCACGGCGGCAACCGCCGTTCGTCGCCGTTGGCGGCCGCGCTGTCGAGCACGCTGGCGAAGCGGCCCATCTGCAGGCGCTGCCAGGCATCCTCGTTGTCGCGCAGGTTCTTCCAGTCGCCGTTAGCCACGTAGTTCTTGAGCACCAGCTGCGAGAGCCAGTCCATCCGGCGGATCTCGATCTCGGCCACGTAGGCGCCCAGGCCGCGCTGCAGCGCAATGATCGACAGGCCCGCGAAGCTGATGAGCAGCACGATCAGCAAGGCGGCCAGCGCCAGGAAGATCTTGCGGGAAAGGGTCAGTTGCGGCATGGGCACGGGGAAGGCTTGGCCGCATTCTGCGGCAAGCATGGCGGTCGGACGGAAGGCGGCGAAGCGGCTGTTCGGAGGCGAAAAACCGATGATGTCGCCCGAATGTGGAGGAAATTGGGAGGATTCCGGGCGCCCCTGCGCAGGGCGCCTCCATCTTTTCTCCCGGATGCAGCGCCAGCATGGCGCCATGAAACCGACGCTGAGCTTCGCGCTGCTGGGGGCGATCACCGTGTTCTTCTGGCTCGTCGCTCAGGCCTGGGCGCTGCTGGTCCTCTGGGCCGAAGGCTGCGCCACCCGCCCGCCAGCGCCCCGCCCGACCCCCAGGACGAAGGAAAACCATGACCGATCGAGACACCGCGCCCATCGGCCGCCGCGGCCTGCTGGCCACCCTGGGCGCCGCGGCGCTGGGCGCGGCGGCCGGAGCCCGCCCGGCCGGCGCCGCCCCGCCAGCCTGCCGCTGACGGCGCAGACCACGGAGGGCCTTACTACCTCGACGTCGGAAAGATGCGCGCCGACATCACCGAAGGCCTCGAAGGCGTGCCGCTCGACGTGCGCTTCACCGTCCGCGACACCGCCGGCAAGCCGCTGCCGAAGCTTCGCGTCGACCTGTGGCATTGCGACGCGCAGGGCCGCTACTCGGGATTCGGCGGGCAGGGCGACGACCGTGCCGGCGGGTTCGAGGGCAAGACCTTCCTGCGCGGCAGCCAGATCACCGGCCGCGACGGCACGGCCGGGTTCACAACCGTCTACCCGGGCTGGTACGCGGGGCGCACCACGCACATCCACATGAAGGTGTTCAACGGCACGCGCGCGGTGCTCACCTCGCAGTTCTTCCTGCCCGATGCGCTGAGCGAGTTCCTCTACACGCAGGTCGCGCTATACCAGCGCGCCCGCGTGCGCGACACGCTCAACAGCGTCGACGGCATCGCGCTGAAGGCCGGCGACACGGTGCTCGGCGCGGTGCGCGAGGAGCGCCAGCGCTATGTGGCAACGCTCGCATTGGTGGTCGACCCCGCCGCCAGTCCGGTGGTCGACCGGCCGCCGCGCCCGGGCGAGCTGCCTTCGCCCGAAGGCATCCGGGGAGGCCCGGGAATGGCTTCGGGCCTGCAAGGCATGCAGTCGCCGGGCGGCGCAGGGCCGATGCGTCCGCGCGCGCCGGAAGGCGCGGCCCGCGTCAAGGCGCTGGTGCCGCCCCGCACCGCCGGCTGAGGCGGCGCCCCGCTCAGCCGGCCTGGCGCTCCGCGAAGCTGAAGCCCACGCCGTAGACCGAGCGGATCCACTCGTGTGCCGGTGCGGCCGCCGCGAGCTTCCTGCGCAGGTTCTTGATGTGGCCGTCGACCGCGCGTTCGTTGACGTCCAGCGCTTCGGGAAACGCCGCCTCCAGCAGCTTCGATCGCGTAAGCACCCGTCCCGGCGCACGCGACAGCGCGCGCAGCAGCAGCAACTCGCGCCGCGTGAGCGTCAGCGGCCGTCCTTCCAGGCTCGCGTTGCCGCGGGCATCCGAGAACGCCACCACGGCCGACGGCTGCCCGGCGGCCCCGCGCTGCGCGTGCCGGCGCAGCACCGTGTTCACGCGCGCGACCACCTCGCGCGGCGAGAAGGGCTTGCACACGTAGTCGTCGGCGCCCATGTCCAGCGCACGCAGCCGGTCGTCCTCGTGGACGCGCGCTGTCAACATGATGATCGGGTGATTGCTGTGCAGGCGCACCCGGCCCAGCACGTCGATGCCGTCGCGCACCGGGTCGCGCTGCCGGCCTTGCTCGCCGTCGCGCCCGCGCGGCAGCACGATCTCCAGCAGCGTGAGCGCTGGCGGCGACGTCAGGATGCGCTCGAGCGCCGCCTCGGCGTCCCCGATCTGCTCGACCTCGTGCCCTGCGCCGTGCAGGTGCGCGCCCAGCAGGGCGGCGCTGTCGCGCCCGTCTTCCACCAGCAGGATCCGGCCCATGGCTGTGCTCCCTGCGGTCAGAAAGACGTTCCGATCTGGAACTGGAAGCGCTGCGTGCGGTCGGCCGCGATGCTGTTGGCCGTGTCCTCCTTCTGGTAGAGCAGCGGCACCGCATACGCCAGCCGCAGCGGCCCGAGCGGCGAGATCCAGCTGATGCCGATGCCGGCCGACGCGCGCAGCCTGTTCTGCGCCTTCCACTGCGCGTCGGTCATGCTGGCCGTGCGGTCGGTGAACACGTTACCGGCGTCCAGGAAGGTGTACATGCGCAGCGTCTTGTCGTTGCCCGCGCCGGGAAAGGGCGTGCTGAACTCCATGTTGAAGATCGCCTTGCGCGTGCCGCCGAGCGCGCCGCCCGTCACCGCGTCGGTCGGGCCCAGCGAGTTCTGCTCGAAGCCGCGGATCGAACCCAGGCCGCCCGCATAGAAGTTCTTGAAGATCGGGTACGTGCTGTTGCCCAGCGCCCGCGCATAGCCGAGCTGGCCGTTGACGGCCAGCGTGTACTGCTTGGACAGCGGAAAGTACTGCTGGTACTGGTAATTCGACTTCATGTAGCGCAGTTCGCTGCCCACGCCCACCTCGAGGTTGGCGCTCTGCAGCACGCCGCGCGTGGGCACCAGCGCGCTGTCGCGGTCGTCGCGCGACCAGCCCAGGGTGGCCGGGATGCCCACGATGCTCGAGTTGGCGCAGCTCACGCTCGGCACCGTGCCCGTGCACTTGAAGTATTCGAGGTAGGCCTGCGGCGTGGCCGTGTACACGTACGAGCCGTCGACCAGGGTGTAGGTGCCGTTGGTGCCGGGCGTGAACGAATAGCGCTCCACGCCGATGCCCAGGTACACCGTGTCCTGCTCGCCCACCGGGAAGCCGAAGCGCACCGACCCGCCGTCGCTCGCGAGCTTGTAGTTGCCGTCGGCCTCGTAGTAGGGCCGCGTGGTGGTGTGGAACACGTTCAGCGTGCGCGAGATGCCGTCCCTGGTGAAGTACGGGTCGGTGGCGGTGAGCGAGATGGTGCGGTTGTACGAGCTGGTGTTCACGTTCAGCCCCAGGTAGTTGCCGGTGCCGAACACGTTCTCCTGCGTGATGCCGAAGCTCAGCGACACCTTGTCGGTGGACGAGTAGCCCGCGCCCAGCTGCAGCGAGCCGGTCGGCTTCTCGGTCACGTTCACCGCCAGGTCGACCTGGTCGGGCGAGCCGGGCACGTCGACGGTGTCGACGTTCACGTCGGTGAAGAAACCCAGCCGGTCGATGCGGTCGCGCGACGCGCGGATCTTGTTGCCGTCGTACCAGGCGCCTTCGTACTGGCGGAACTCGCGGCGGATCACCTCGTCGCGCGTCCTGGCGTTGCCGCCGATGTCGATGCGCCGCACGTAGGCGCGCCGCGAGGCCTCGGCCTTGAGCACCAGGGTGACGCGGTTGTTGAGGCGGTCGATCTCGGGCTCTGCCTTCACGCGCGCGAAGGCGTAGCCGAAGGTGCCGAAGTAGTCGGTGAAGGCCTTGGTGGTGGCCGCCACCGCCTCGCCGTTGTAGGGCGCGCCGGGGCGGATGGTGACCAGCGTCCTGAACTCGTCGTCGCGGCCCATGTAGTCGCCCGCGAGCTTCACGCCGGCCACCACGAACTTCTCGCCTTCGGAGATGTTGATGGTGAGCGTCAGCGTCTGCCGGTCGGGAGAGATGGCCACCTGCGTCGAGTCGATGCGGAACTCCAGGTAGCCGCGCGTGATGTAGTAGGAGCGCAGCGTCTCCAGGTCGCCGTTGAACCTGGTGCGCGAGTACTGGTTCGACTTGGTGTACCAGGCCAGCCAGCCGCCGCTGTCCTGGTCGAACAGGTCGAGCAGCGTGCTCTCGCTGAAGGCCTTGTTGCCGACCACGTGCACTTCCTTGATGCGCGCGGGTTCGCCCTCGGTCACGGTGAAGGTCAGGTTCACGCGGTTGTTCTCCAGCGGCGTGACGGTGGTGACCACCTGGGCGTTGTAGAGGCTGCGGCCGATGTACTGCCGCTTGAGTTCCTGTTCGGCGCGGTCGGCCAGTGCCTTGTCGTAGGCCTGTCCGTCGGCCAGGCCGATCTCGCGCAGCGCCTTCTGCAATGCGGCCTTGTCGAACTCCTTGGCGCCGACGAAGTCGACGTCGGCGACGGTGGGGCGCTCCTGCACCGCCACCACGAGCACGTTGCCGTTCACGTCGATGCGCACGTCCTTGAACAGCCCGAGCTTGAACAGTTCGCGGATCGCGTTGCTGCCGCGCTCGTCGCTGTAGGTGTCGCCGGGCTTCAGGCCGATGGTGGCGAAAACGGTGCCGGGCTCGACGCGCTGCAGGCCTTCGAGGCGGATGTCCTTCACGGTGAAGGGATCGGTGGCCCAGGCGGGAATGGAGGCCAGCGAGGCAAGCAGCGCTGCGGCTGCTGCGAGGGACTTCGTCAGATGCATCGCCGCATGGTCATTGCCAATGTCGGAGAAATGTGGGACTTCCCCGGCATCGGCGGGGCTGTAGCGTGTCTTTACGTTACTGCAACCCCATGGCGTTTGCGCCTGTCCAGCGCGAAGGCGTGCCGGTGCTGGCCGATGATGCTGCGAAGCCGCTTCGCTCGCGGCAGTTCTGCAGGTGGTCCTCGAGCGACAGGTCGCCCTGGATCTCGAGCAGCCGCTCCACGGTGCGGTCGATGGCCTGCGCGTCGAGCAGCCGGTAGGTGCGCGCGGTGCGGCCGTTGTTGCGCACCAGCCGTGCGATGTAGGGCAGGTCCTGCTGCGTGATGACGGCCGCCGGCATCACGCCTTCGAGCTCGATGCCCTCGCACGGCAGCAGGACGAAGTACTGCAGCCGCAGGTCGTCGGGCAGCAGGCCGCGCAGCTGCGCCGTCTTGCGGCCGCCCTGCCAAGCGGGGTCCTTCACCTCGCGCGCGTTCTGGCAGCCGTTGAGCCGCAGGAACCAGCGCGGCGGCGACTGGTCCGACTTCTTGCGGTAGACGAAGGCGTTGCGCCACGCCTTGATCTCGAACAGGTAGACGCCGGTCTCGCACACCAGCACCGCGTCTATGCGCGCGGTGCGCACCGCATGCCCCTCGGGCATCGGAATGACGAGGTTGCGAAGAATCCGCAGGTGCGAAAAGGCCGGGCTGAAAGCGCTGGCGAGCTGCTGCGCGCCCAGCGACGAGGCGATGCCGCCTTGCAATGCAATGGTCATGTGTGACTCCTTCGGCCGCCGAGCATCGCGCGGCTTTTGGGAGACTTTTCGTACGAGATGTGTCCGCCAGTCGCGCGGGGCGCGTGCGGGCATGTGCCGGCATGCGCGAGCAGCGTGCCCGCAAGCAACATTCCGTGCAAAGACGCGGCATTCACAAGATTCCTCCGAATTTGGACGGGACCATGCGTGCCGGCTGCTCGATGGCGGGCCGCCGGAACCGGAGAAACCTGAATGAAGAAAACCCTCACGGCATTCGCTGTCCTGGCCGTCTGCGGGCTGGCCTCTGCCCAATCGTCCGTCACGCTGTTCGGTGTCGTCGACGCCGGCGTGACCTACCAGTCGGCCACCGCACGCGATGCGATCACGGGCGCGTCGGTCAAGCAAAGCAAGACAAGCCTGGGCAACTCCGGCTACAACTCCAGCCGCCTGGGCTTTCGCGGCACCGAGGACCTCGGAGGCGGCCTGGCCGCGAGCTTCTGGCTCGAAGCGCCCATCACCAACGACGACGGCGCCACCGGCGTGAGCACCTTCAACCGGCGCTCCACCGTGAGCCTGTCGGGTGGCTTCGGCGAGCTGCGCCTGGGCCGCGACTACACCGCCACGTTCTGGAACGACACCGTGTTCGACCCGTTCGGCACCAACGGCTCGGGCACCAACCTGATCAGCACGGTGGGCGGCAACACCACCATCAACAACGCCAACTACGTGCGCGCGAGCAACATGGTGGGCTACTTCCTGCCGCCGAACCTGGGCGGCTTCTACGGGCAGCTGCAGTACAGCTTCCACGAGAACACCAGCACGGACGCGACCACCACCACCGCGGCCACGAGCAGCAGCGCCGGGCGCTACGTCGGCGGACGCTTCGGCTATGCCAACGGCCCGCTGGACGTCGCGCTGGCCGTGGGCCAGAACGTCGCGGTGGACACCGCCGCGCTGGAGCGCAAGGTGCAGACCGTCAACCTCGGCGCGTCGTACGACTTCGGTCCGGTGAAGCTGTTCGGTGAGCTCTCGAACGTGAAGAACAAGTTCGACACCGCGCTGGCGAACACGCACGACAGCTACGACGGCTACCTGATCGGTGCGACCGTGCCGGTGGGTGCGGGCCTGATCCGCGCGTCGTACTCGGTGGTGCGCTACAACGAAGGCGCGGCCGGCATCACGGGCGAGGACCCGCGCGCGCAGAAGCTGGCCATCGGCTACGTGCACAACCTGTCCAGGCGCACGGCGTTGTACGCCACGGTGGCGCGGGTGAACAACCGCAACGACGCCAACTACACGGGCAGCCTGGTGTCGGCCAGCACGGCGGGCTACGGCAGCGCGGTGGTGGGCTTCAGCGGCGTGCCGCGCTCCTCCACCGGCTACGACTTCGGCATCCGCCACGCGTTCTGACGCGTGGTCCGCATCGCGCGGAAGCGATGCGTCGCAAGCGCAAAGGGCGCACGCCCTTTGCCCGCCGCGTCGCTTCCCGCGCGGCCTCCTTCTTCCAGCAGTGAGTTGTCAATGAACCGAATCAGGCTCTTCGCCGGCGCCCTCGCGGCTGCCGGTCTCACGGGTTGCATCATGCTGCCCCCGCCGCCACCGATGTTCCACCGCCCGCCGCCGCATGGCTTCCGCGCCGAAGGCGGTCCGATGCCCTTCGGCGACGCACGCAGGCCACCGCCCGCGCGCGAGATGTGCGACGCACGCTGCACGCCGGGCGAACCCGACGCGCAGGCGCCGGGGGCGCGCTGATGGCTTCGGCACAGCTGCAGTCCGGCAATCTCGGCGCGGTCATCGCGAGCGTGGTGCTTCTCGGCCTGGGCGGCGTGCTCTTCCTGATGGGGGCGCTGTTCGTTGCCGGTGCCCGGCAAGGCGCCAAGGCCCGCGAACTCGCCGAGCAGGCCAGGAACGATGTGCGTCGGCGCCAGGACGCCAGCCGCGTGCAGGACCTTCGCCCGCTGCTCGACGCCGCCGCGGGCGGCGCTGGATGCCAGGCCATTCGACTGGACGTCCAGCTGCCGCCGGACGCCGTGCCCGTGCTCGGGATCGAAGCCGAACTGCGCGAACTGCTCGCCAAGGTCACGGCCTACGCGGCGAGCGTGATGCGCGCCGGCGCCACGCTGCAGGTGTCCGCGCGGGTGCAGGGCGCGCAGGCGGTGATCCACTGGCGCGACCTCGAGGCCGACGATGCACGGCCGGCGCTCGCGAAGTTCTTCGACGGCACGCACGCCGCGGCGGCGGGTGCCGCGCGCGCCTGCGAGCGCATCGCGAGCCATCACGGCGGGCGCATCTATTCCGCGCCCCATGCGGGCGGCGTGCTCGGCCTCACGCTGCGACTGCCGCTGCAGGCCTGGGGCGTGAACACGCTCTAACCCGCCACGGGCCGAACATGGACAAACGGTAATGAAGCGGCCGTGCCCCTCCTGTTCCAATCGCGGCTAGGATGGCCGGCGGCGGCGCCCGGACGGGTGGCGGCCGCCAGACTCCTTCGCCATGAGCTCCAGCACGCAGTCCTTCGCCGAATCGCCTTCTTCGTTCCCGGCCCGCTTCGCGGCCCAGTGCACCCCTCGCGCGGGTGTGGCACCGAAGTGCTAGGTCCCACCGCCATCTGGCGCTGCCTCATCGTCGAGGACGACGCCGACAACGCGCGCTACATCGCGGACGGCTTCCGCGCGCTCGGCCATGTGGCCGTGATCAGCCGCGACGGTGCCGACGCACTCGCGCGCGCGACGGGCGAGACATGGGACCTGGTCATCCTCGACCGCATGCTGCCCAACGAGGTCGACGGCCTGTCGATCCTCTCGACGATGCGCGCGCTCGGAAGGAAGACGCCGGTGCTGGTGCTCAGCGCGCTGAGCGCGCTCGACGAGCGCGTGCGCGGCCTCAAGGCCGGCGGCGACGACTACCTGGCCAAGCCCTTCGCCTTCTCCGAACTGGCGGCGCGCGCCGAGGCGCTGGTGCGCCGTTCGCGCACCGGCCCCGAGATCCGCACGCTGCAGGTGGCCGACCTCACGCTCGACCTCGCGCGCCGGCAGGTCGAGCGCGGCGGCCGGCCCATCGCGCTGCAGCCGCGCGAGTTCCGGCTGCTGGCCTACCTCATGATGCATCCGGGGCAGGTGGTCACGCGCACGATGCTGCTCGAGGCCGTGTGGGACTACCAGTTCGACCCGCAGACCAACGTGATCGATGTGCAGGTCAGCCGCCTGCGCAGCAAGCTCGATGCCGGCGGCGCGCCCACGCTGATCCACACCGTGCGCGGCGTGGGCTACACGCTGGCGCCGCCGCAATGATCCGCACCCTGCGCCAGCTCTGGCGCTCGGTCGGCTTCCGGCTCGCCTTCTACTACGGGCTGCTGGTGGCCATCACCATGCTCGCGGCGCTCGCCATCGTCTACATGCAGACGGTGGGTGTGCTGCAGCAGCGCATGGTGCGGCAGGTGGCCGCGAGCACGCAGCAGCTCATGGTGCGCTACGACGCGCGCGGCGCCGACGGCGTGGCCGGAGAGATCGCCAACGCGCTGTCGGATGGCCGCAATTCCGACAACGAGATCTACCTGCTGACGGACCGCGAGGGCCGCAAGCTCGCGGGCAATCTCGACCAGGTGCCGTCGCAGTCGCCCGACGCGGGCGATGGCGTCCACCGGCGAGTGGTGCGCGCGGGGCAGACCGTCATCGCCTACCTGGTGATGCGGCCGCTGCCCGACGGCGGGCAGCTCGTGGTGGGCCACGACCTGCGCGACCAGGAGTCGATCGAATCGCTGGTGGCCAGCGCCAGCGCGGCGGCGGGCATCGTCGCGGTGCTGCTGCTGATCGGCGGCACCTTCGTGTTCCGGCAGGAGCTGGAACGCAGCGTGGGCGCGGTGCGGCGCACGGCCGCGCGCATCGCGGCGGGCGAGCTGCAGGAACGCGTGGCGCGCTCCGGCCAGCAGGGCCAGGAAGACGAGTTCGCCCTGCTGGAGCACGACATCAACGCGATGCTCGACCGCATCCAGTCGCTGATGGACGGCGTGCGGCACGTGTCGAACACCATCGCGCACAACCTGCGCACGCCGCTCACGCGCGTGCTGGTGCGGCTGCGCTCGGCGGAAACCGGCCTGGCGGCGGACGACCCGCAGCGCGAGGCCGTGGCCACCGCCATCCGCGAACTCGAGGAACTGGCCGTGGTGTTCGAGAAGTTGCTGCAGATCGCGGAGGTCGAGGCCGGCGCGCGGCGGCAGCAGTTCGCGCCGGTAGCACTGCACGTGATCGCCGACGACGTGGCGGAACTGTACGAGGCGGTGGCCGAGATGCAGGGCATCACGCTGCTGCGCGAGCCGGCCGACATGGCCCTGGCGCTGGGCGACCGCGACCTGCTCGCGGGCGCCGCGGCCAACCTGCTCGACAACGCGCTGAAGTACGCCGCCAACGGCCGCACCGGCGCCACGGTGCGCATCGGCACGCACACGGTGGACGGGCGCGCGCAGCTCTTCGTGCAGGACGACGGGCCCGGCATTCCGCCGGCCGAGTACGAGCGCATCGGCGTGCGCTTCCACCGGCTCGACCGCCGCACGCCGGGCCACGGCCTGGGGCTGGCGAGCGTGAAGGCGGTGGTCGCGCTGCACGGCGGCCGGCTGGCGTTCGGCGACGCGCGCCCCGGCCTGCGCGCATGCATCGACCTGCCGACGGCGGACGACTGAGCGCCACGCGCGCGCCCGCCACATTGCCGAACGGCAATGTTTTGTTCATACACAGGAAAGCCTTGAATTCCTAGGATCGCTCGGCGCACAACCCGTGCCAATCAACGCAGTTCCAGGAGACATCAACGGTGAGAATCAAGAGTCAGAGAGACTTCTGCTCGGGCGTGCTTTTCAGCGCCTTCGGCGTGGCCTTCGCATGGGGCGCCACGACCTACAACGTCGGCTCCGGCGCCCGCATGGGGCCCGGCTACTTTCCCCTGATCGTGGGCGTCCTCATTGCCCTCATGGGCGTGGCGATCACGCTCAAGGCGCTCAGCGTCGAGACGGAAGACGGCGAGCCCATCGGGCGCATCGCATGGAAACCGCTGGTGTTCATCATCGGCGCCAACCTCACGTTCGGCGTGCTGCTCGGCGGCCTGCCCAGCATCGGGCTGCCGTCGATGGGCCTCATCGTGGCGATCTACGCGCTGACCTTCATCGCCAGCCTGGCGGGGGACAACTTCGGCTGGAAGGGCGTGACCGCGCTCGCGACCATCCTCGCGCTCGGCAGCTACCTGGCCTTCGTGGTCGCGCTGAAGCTGCAGTTCCAGGTGTGGCCGACTTTCATCGCAGGCTGATTCGCAGAAGAACAAGACAAGACACATGGACCTGATTACCAACCTCTCGATCGGCTTCGGCGTCGCCTTCACGGCGCAGAACCTCGTCTATGCCTTCGTGGGCTGCCTGCTGGGCACGCTGATCGGCGTGCTCCCGGGCATCGGCCCGGTCGCGACCATCGCGATGCTGCTTCCAGCCACGTATGCGCTGCCGCCCGTGTCGGCGCTCATCATGCTGGCCGGCATCTACTACGGCGCGCAGTACGGCGGCTCCACCACCGCGATTCTGGTGAACCTGCCCGGCGAGTCCTCGTCGGTGGTGACCGTGATCGACGGCTACCAGATGGCGCGCAAGGGGAGGGCGGGACCGGCGCTCGCCGCTGCCGGCCTGGGCTCGTTCTTCGCGGGTTGCGTGGGCACGCTGATCCTGGCCGCCTTCGCGCCGCCGCTGACCGAACTGGCCTTCAAGTTCGGCCCTGCCGAATACTTCTCGCTGATGATCCTGGGCCTGATCGGCGCCGTGGTGCTGGCCTCGGGCTCGCTGCTCAAGGCCATCACGATGATCCTGTTCGGCCTGGCGCTGGGCCTGGTGGGCACCGACGTGAACTCGGGCGTGGCGCGCTACAGCTTCGACATTCCGGAGCTCACCGACGGCATCGGCTTCATCGCGATCGCCATGGGCGTGTTCGGCTACGGTGAGATCATTGCCAACCTGGCCGTGCCGGAACATGAGCGCGAGGTGTTCACCGCGAAGGTGAAGGGCCTGTGGCCCACCAAGCAGGACTTCAAGGACATGACGCCCGCGGTGCTGCGCGGCACGGCGCTGGGTTCGGCACTGGGCATCCTGCCCGGCGGCGGCGCGCTGCTGTCGGCCTTCGCGGCCTACACGATCGAGAAGAAGATGAAGCTGAAGAAGGGCGAAGTGCCCTTCGGCAAGGGCAACATCCGCGGCGTGGCCGGCCCCGAGTCGGCCAACAACGCCGGCGCGCAGACCTCTTTCATCCCGCTGCTGACACTGGGCATTCCGCCCAATGCGGTGATGGCGCTGATGGTCGGTGCCATGACGATCCACAACATCCAGCCGGGTCCGCAGGTCATGACCAGCAACCCCGAACTGTTCTGGGGCCTGATCGCCTCGATGTGGATCGGCAACCTGATGCTGATCGTGCTGAACCTGCCGATGATCGGCATCTGGATCAAGCTGCTGACCATTCCCTACAAGTGGCTCTTCCCGTCGATCGTGCTGTTCTGCGCGGTGGGCGTGTATTCGGAGAACAACAACACCTTCGACGTGTGGATGGTCGCGATCTTCGGCATCGTGGGCTACCTGTTCCTGAAGCTGAAGTGCGAGCCGGCCCCACTGCTGCTGGGCTTCATCCTCGGGCCGATGATGGAAGAGAACCTGCGGCGCGCGCTGCTGCTGTCGCGCGGCGACTGGAGCGTGTTCGTCATGCGGCCGCTCTCGGCGGGCCTGCTGGCCGCCGCCGCGCTGCTGCTCGTGGTGGTGCTGCTGCCTTCGGTCAAGGCCAAGCGCGAAGAAGCCTTCGTCGAGGACTGAAGCGAACCGGCAAGCCCTTGAAATGGGGGAAGGGCGGCGAACGGAACTCCGCGTCATACTCGCGGTCCCATGGTTCCGCTGCCTTCTTCCCCGATGCCGAACGTGCGCCTCCCTGCCTCCCTGACCCTTCTTCGTTCCTTCGCCGCCAGTGGCGCGGTCCTTGTCGCCGGTGCGCTGCATGCACAGGCGCTGCCGCCGGGCGTGCATCTCGGCATGTCGGCGGAGGAACTGCAGGCCGCGCTGCCTGCCGCCGAGCGCGTGCAGCGGCCGCAACGCCTGAGCGGCGGGCTGGTCGGCAACTGGCGCGCGGCGCCCGTCGAGATGGCCGGGCTGCTGTTCGAACCCACCTTCTTCTTCGCCGCTTCGCAGCTGCGCCGCGTCGAGTACGTGGCTGCGGCGCAGTCCACGCCCGACAGCGGCGCCTCGGCCTTTGCGGCCCTGGTGCAGTGGGGCCGCGGTGCGTTCGGCACAGAACTCGCTTCGCGCGACCCTGGCAGCGCCTACGCAGCATGGGTCAGCAGCGACACCGACGTGTACGTGCAGCAGGTCAGCGATCCGCGCCGTGCCAGCGTGCGCCTGGTCTACAAGGCCCGGCAGCTGCGCGACGGCAGCGAGCTCTGAGCTGCGCAAACCCTCTGGCTCGCAGAGGCGCGCGATAGCGGAAGAAAGGCTGCCGCCGGCCTCGGGCAGCGGCCTCAGGCGATGCCGTGCCCGTCGAGCCGGTGCAGCGCGACCGCCAGCTCGTTCACGTCGACGGGCTTCAGCAGGTGATGGTCGAAGCCGGCGCGCGCGATGCGCAGCCGGTCATCGGGCTGGCCCCAGCCCGTGAGCGCGATCAGCCCGATGCCGTGCAGCTGCGGATGCGCCCGCAGGCGCCGCGCCAGCTCGCAGCCGTCCATTCCCGGCATGCCGATGTCCAGGATGGCGACCGAGGGCTGGAAGTGCTCGGCCTTCGCCAGTGCTTCCGTGCCGCTGAACGCCACGGCCGCCTGCGCGCCCAGCAGGCCCAGCAGCGCCGCGAGCGACTCCGCGGCGTCGCGGTTGTCGTCCACCACCAGGATGCGGTGCTGCGCCGCCATCGTGTCTTCCGGGGGGGCGGCCATCGCGCCGGCCCGTACGCCATGGTCGAGCAGCGGCAGCGACACCGTGAATTCGCTGCCCCGGTTGGCGCCCTCGCTCGCCGCGCCGACCGTGCCGCCGTGCAGTTCCACCAGGCTCTTGACCAGCGTGAGCCCGATGCCCAGGCCACCCTGCGCGGCGCGCGCGGTGCCGCTGACCTGCATGAACATGTCGAAGATCGCTTCGAGCATGGCGGCCGGAATGCCCGCGCCGCTGTCCTTCACCCGCACCACCGCGTGGCCGAGCCCATCCTGCTCGACGAACACGTCGATGCGCCCGCCCTCGGGCGTGTACTTGGCCGCATTGTTCAGCAGGTTGGCGAACACCTGTGTGAGCCGCACGTTGTCGCCCTTCACGGCGAGCGCCTCGTCGGCGATGTGCACCTCGAGCGTGTGGCGGCCGGCGTCCATCAGCGGGCGGCTGAGCTCGACCGCGCCGCGGATCACCTGGTCGAGCGCGAGATCGTCCAGCTGCAGCTCGATCTTGCCGCGCGTGATGCGCGAGACCTCCATCAGGTCGCTCACGAGGCGCACCATGTGGTCGAGCTGGCGGCCCATCAGCTCGTAGTAGGGCTGCGCGGTTTCCGGGGTGAGCGGCTTGCGCTTGAGAATGGCCAGCGCGGTGCTCAGCGGCGCCATCGGGTTGCGCAGCTCGTGCGCCAGCGTGGCGAGGAATTCGGTCTTGCGCCGGTCGGCCTCGTTGAGGTCCTCCAGAATGCGGCGCAGCTCGTACTGCCGCCGCCGGGCGCGCAGCGCGCTGCGCAGCGCACTCACCAGCGAGGCCACGCGGATGGGGCGCTCCAGCACGGTGACATTGGCCATGCCTTCCATGGCGGTGGTGATGGCGCGCGAGTCGGCGCCCTGGCGCGCGAGGATCAGCACCGGCAGGTCGGACCACGGGGGCTGGTCCGCCACCGCGGCGGCAAGTTCAGCGGCGCCGCTGCCCGCGAGCATTTCTTCGGACACCAGCAGCGCGCCGGCGCCGTGGCCGATTTCGTCCAGCAGCTCGGACAAGCCGCTGCATACCCGCGTCTGGATGCCCGACTGCGCGAGCACGGCGGACGCCATCGTGGCGTCCTTCACGGTGGCCGTTCGCATCAGGACGCGCAGCTGCGGATCCTGGACCGTGGGAGTGTCCGTCACCGTGCAGGCGTGGCGAAGCCGTCGATCGGCACCGGCACGCCGGTCAGGATGCCTCTGAAATGGCGCAGCGGCTCGCCCACGTTGAGCCCGCGCTCGTCCATCGAGAAGGCCCGTATGGAGCGCTCGTGCGCACCGCCGCGCTTCTTGAGCACCGAGATCGCCTGGCGCACTTCGCCGTCGGCCTCGTAGTAGCGCAGGAGCACCACCGCGTCGGCGAGATAGCTGGCGTCCACCGGCGTCTGCATCTGCATGCCGATGAGCCCGTGCTGCGCGCCGACCAGCAGCGTGGCCACGCCGGACTGCCCGAGGTAGGTGAGAAGCTCGTGCAGTTGCACGATCAGAAAGCGCTCGTCGGGCATCGCGTTGAGGTACCCGTTCAGGCTGTCGATGACGATCACCTTCGCCCCGTGCTGCGTCACCGCCACGCGGATCTCGTGCACCAGCTCGCCCGGCGAAAGCTCGGCCGGGTCAACCTGCTTGATGCGGATGCGGCCCGACTGCAGGTGGGGCTCCAGCGTCATGCCCAGGCCGACACTGCGTGTGCGCAAGGTGTTGACGCTCTCGTCGAAGATGAAGAGCGCGGCCGCTTCGCCGCGCTCGGCCGCCGCGATGGCGAACTGCGCCGCCACCGACGACTTGCCCGTGCCCGGCGCGCCGACGAGCAGGGTGCTCGTGCCTTTTTCGAGGCCGCCGCCCAGCAGCGCATCGAGCGCCTCGATGCCGCTGGGCAGCTTGGTCTGTGCGGTGTCGTTGACATGCTCGGCCGCCACCAGGCGCGGAAACACCTGCAGGCCGCCGCGGTGGATCTTGTAGTCGTGGTAGCCGCCCCGGAACGGCTGGCCGCGGTACTTCACCACGAGCAGGCGGCGGCGCGCGGCGCCGTAGTCGGAGTTCGACTGCTCCAGCCGCACGACGGCGTGCGCGATGCTCTGCACCTGCAGGTCGTGCTCGGTGGCGGTCATGTCGTCCAGCAGCAGCACGGTGCACTGGCGCCCGGCGAAGAACTGCTTGAGCGCCAGGATCTGCCGGCGGTAGCGCAGCGAGGTGCCCGACAGCAGCCGCAGCTCGGACAGCGAATCGAACACGATGCGCGAAGGCTTGATGACTTCCACGTCGCTCAGGATGCGCAGCGTGGTTTCGCTCAGTTCCACCTCCGAGGGGTGGAACATGGTGTATTGCTCCTCGGGCTGCAGGCTGTCCTGCGTGGGCAGCATCTCGCGCACATGGACGCTGCCGATGTCCCAGCCGTGCGAGGCTGCCACGCCGCGCAGCTCCTGCTCGGTTTCGGACAGCGTGACGTACAGTACCGATTCCCCGCGCGCGGCGCCCTCGAGCAGGAACTGCATCGCGATGGTCGTCTTGCCCGCGCCGGGCGTGCCTTCGAGCAGGTAGAGCCGGTTGGGTTCGAGGCCGCCGCCGAGTACGTCGTTCAGCCCCGGCACGCCCACGCTCAGCAACCGCTGGTGGTCAGGCTCCATGGTTCGTCTCCGTGAAAGAAGGGTTCTTGGCCGAATTCAAGCACCGAAGCCACCGTGCCGCGTGCAGGACGGCGCCGCATGGCGGGCAGATGGGGCGATGTCCTGCACGGCGCGTCGGAGTCGTCCGGCTGGACGGTCGGGGCCGACGTGGAAACTGCCTTTCCTGCCGGTTCGCACCCCCCTTCAACACCCCCTCAAGCCTTCAGGAGCAGACGATGCGCGAAGAGAACGACATGAGCCCGACGAGCGAGATCCGCATTCCCCAGGACGACGAACGCATCGACGTCACCGATCTCAAGGAGGTCGACTACTGGACGCAGTGGTTCGGCGTGAGCGAGGAGCGGCTTCGCACCGCGGTGGCCTCGGCGGGCACGGTCAAGGACGACCTGCGCATCTACCTCGGCCTGCCCTGAGGCGCGGCCGAGGCGCCGGGCGTGCGCGTCGATCAGCCCGCGGCCAGCATGCCGCGTTCCTCGATGAACGCCACGACCTCGGCGACGCCCGCGAGCGTCTTGAGGTTCGTCATCACGTAGGGACGCTGGCGCCGCATGCGCTGCGTGTCCTGCTCCATCACATCGAGGTTGGCGCCCACGTAGGGTGCGAGGTCGGTCTTGTTGATCACGAAGAGGTCGCTCTTGGTGATGCCCGGGCCGCCCTTGCGCGGGATCTTCTCGCCGGCCGCCACGTCGATCACGTAAATCGTCAGGTCCGACAGCTCGGGGCTGAACGTGGCCGCGAGGTTGTCGCCGCCCGACTCGACGAACACCACGTCGGCATCCGGAAAGTCTTCGAGCATCCGGTCGATCGCCTCGAGATTGATCGACGCGTCCTCGCGGATCGCGGTGTGCGGGCAGCCGCCCGTTTCCACACCCATGATGCGTTCGGCCGGCAGCGCACCGGCCACGGTCAGCAGACGCTGGTCTTCCTTCGTGTAGATGTCGTTGGTGATGGCGATCAGGTCGTATTTGTCGCGCATCGCCTTGCAGAGCATCTCGAGCAGGGTGGTCTTGCCCGAACCCACCGGACCGCCGATGCCCACGCGCAGCGGCGGCAGTTTCTTGGTGCGATGGGGAATGTGGTGCAGGGCGGAGGTCATGGCAGGTAGTTTGGTTCAGCTTCGGAAGAGGCGGGAGTATTGGGTTTCGTGGCGCGCCGACAGCACCGCCAGCAGCGGGGTGAAGGCCTGGCGTTCTTCGTCGGAGAGGCCCGTGGCGCGGGTCACCGCATCGGGGATCTCCTGGGCGAGCCGGCCCAGGATGCGTTGCCCCGCGCTCTGGCCCAGCGGCACCGCCTTGACGGCCGCCCCCACCATGTTCTCGGCCCAGCCGAAGGCGAAGGCCAGGCAGCAGTCGTGCACCGGGGCGCTGGTGCGGCTTGCCGCAAAGGCGAACGCCACGGGATAGCTCGCGGGCAGGCCGGCGAACACCTCGGCGGTGTCGGCGTGGTGCAGCTTGAGCCACTCGACGAAGGAGCGGCCCATCTGCTCGGTCTGCAGCAGGAACTCGGCCGATTCGCGCGTCGTCATCACCCATTCGTTGAGCGCCTGGATGCGCAGCCTGTCGCTCGCGCGCCAGGCGGTGACAGCCTGCGCGAAGAGCGCAAGGTCGCTGCGCGCGAAGCCCAGGTGGAGCTGGTCGGACAGCCATTCGGCCGCGCGCGATTCGGAATCGATGCCGGCCCATTCCACCGCGGCCTCGACGCCCTCGGAGTACGAGAAGCCGCCGACCGGCAGCGCGGGCGAGGCGAGCCAGATGAGCTGCAGGAGGCTCGAGGCCGCAGCCGGGTCAGGCATGGGTGCTTTCAGCCTGTGCGCGCTTCATCTCAGTGCGAGTGCCCGTCGTGGTGGCCGTGGCCATGGTCGTGGCCATGCGAATGGCCGTGATCGTCCAGCAGCTCCGGTGCCAGCACGAGCGGCTTCGGCCCCTTGCCGCTGCTTCCGTGCGAATGCCCATGGTCATGGCCGTGGCCGCCGCCGTGCGAATGCTCGTGCGACCCGTAGGCGCCGCCCTCGGGTTCGAAGGCTTCCTCGACCGCCACGACGATCAGGTGCATCGATCGCAGCATGTCGGCCAGCACATGGTCGGGCTCGATCTTCAGGTGGTCGGGCCTGAGCTCGATCGGCACATGCCGGTTGCCCAGGTGATAGGCCGCGCGCGTCAGGTCGAAGGGCGTGCCGTGCGCGGTGCAGTGCGTGATGCGCAGCACGGGCTGCGGCGCCGCGATCACGCGCACCAGGGAGCCGTCCTCGGCCACCAGCACGTCGCCCCCGCGCACGGGCGTGCCGCGCGGCAGGAACACGCCGATCTGGCGACCCTGCGAGTCGGTGGCGTCGAAGCGGCTCTTCTGGCGGATGTCCCAGTCGAGTTCGATGGTGGCGGCGCGCTTGAGAAGAACAGGCGCGAGACCGCGGCCCTGGGGCATGAGTTTGTTGGCGGTGAGCATGTCGGGTTGCGGCTCCAAATGAGGCGGGCTAATATAACGCTCGTTATAACTTCTGTTCCACGGAGCGCCCCATGTCCGCCCTCAAACTGACCCAGATCGGCAACTCCGTGGGCGTCATCCTGCCCAAGGAAGTTCTGGCGAACATGAACGTCGGCAAGGGCGACACCGTCTACCTCACCCAGGCCGCCAACGGCGGCGTCACCATCACGCCGTACGACGATGAATTCGAGCGGCAGATGGAAGCGGCGCGCCGCGTCATGAAGAAGCGGCGCAACGTGCTGCGCGAGCTCGCCAAGTGAGCGCGGCCAACCAGCCGTGGGTCTGGCTGAGCCTGGAAGTGATGCACCTCGTGCACGAAGAACAACTCGCCGAACATGGCGGCCCCGGTGGCGTGCGTGACGAGGGAATGCTGGCATCCGCCATGGGCCGGCCTCAGAACCGGGCCACGTACGAGTCGCCCGATGCGGCGACGCTGGCCGCGAGCTACGCATTCGGCATCGCCCGCAACCACCCGTTCGTGGATGGCAACAAGCGAACCGCGTTCGTCGCGATGGAAACCTTCCTGGCGCTCAACGGGTTCGACCTTCTCGCGTCCGATGAAGCGTGCGTGATGAAGACGCTCGGCCTCGCGGCCGGGGAGATCGACGAGGCGTCCTTTGCCCAGTGGATTCGCCATCATCTCGCGCCGCGCAGCAGCTGACATTCAGAACAGGAAGTAGCGCTGCGCCATCGGCAGCAGCTTCGCCGGCTCGCAGGTCAGCAGATGCCCGTCGGCGCGCACCGCGTAGGTCTGGGCGTCGATCTCCATCTTCGGCGCGTAGCCGTTGTGGATCAGGTCTTTCTTTCGCACGTTGCGGATGTTCTTCACCGCGCTCAGGTGCTTGGCCAGACCGTAGCGCTCCTTGATGCCCGAGGCCAGCCCGGCCTGCGAGACGAAGGTGAGCGAGCTCTTCGCGAGCGAGCCGCCGTAGGCGCCGAACATCGGGCGGAAGTGCACCGGCTGCGGCGTGGGAATCGACGCGCTCGGGTCGCCCATGGCGGCCATGGCGATGGTGCCGCCCTTCAGGATGGTGAAGGGCTTCACGCCGAAGAACGCCGGCTTCCAGATCACGATGTCGGCCCACTTGCCGACTTCCAGCGAGCCCACCTCGTGCGCGATGCCATGGGCGATCGCGGGGTTGATCGTGTACTTCGCCACGTAGCGCTTCGCGCGGAAGTTGTCGTTGCGCTCGCTGTCCTCGGGCAGGGTGCCGCGCTGCAGCTTCATCTTGTGCGCGGTCTGCCAGGTGCGGATGATGACCTCGCCCACGCGGCCCATGGCCTGGCTGTCGGAGCTGAACATGCTGATCGCGCCGAGGTCGTGCAGCACGTCCTCGGCGGCGATGGTTTCCTTGCGGATGCGCGACTCGGCGAAGGCCAGGTCCTCCGCGATGCCGGCGTCGAGGTGGTGGCACACCATGAGCATGTCGACGTGCTCGTCGAGCGTGTTCACGGTGTAGGGCATCGTCGGGTTGGTCGACGAGGGCAGGAAGTTGGCCTCGCCCACCACGCGCAGGATGTCGGGCGCATGGCCGCCGCCCGCGCCTTCGGTGTGGAATGCGCAGATGGCGCGCCCGCCCACGGCGGCGATGGTGTTCTCCACGAAGCCCGATTCGTTGAGCGTGTCGCTGTGGATGGCCACCTGCGTGTCGGTGGCGTCGGCCACGTCCAGGCAGTTGCTGATGGCCGCGGGCGTGGTGCCCCAGTCTTCATGCAGCTTCAGGCCGATGACGCCGGCCTCGATCTGCTCGTGCAGCGCGTCGGGCAGGCTGGCGTTGCCCTTGCCGAGGAAGCCGAGGTTCATCGGGAAGGCGTCGGCCGCCTGCAGCATGCGCTCGATGTGCCACGGGCCGGGCGTGGAGGTGGTGGCGAAGGTGCCGGTGGCGGGGCCGGTGCCGCCACCGAGCATGGTGGTCACGCCGGAGGACAGTGCCTCCTCGATCTGCTGCGGGCAGATGAAGTGGATGTGGCTGTCGATGCCGCCGGCGGTGACGATGTTGCCTTCGCAGCTGATGATCTCGGTGCCGGGGCCGATGACGATGTCCACGCCCGGCTGCACGTCGGGATTGCCGGCCTTGCCGATGGCGGCGATGCGGCCGTCCTTCAGGCCGATGTCGGCCTTGACGATGCCCCAGTGGTCGAGGATGAGCGCGTTGGTCAGCACGGTGTCGACGGCACCCTGCGCCCTGGTGCGCTGCGACTGTGCCATGCCGTCGCGGATGGTCTTGCCGCCGCCGAACTTCACCTCTTCGCCGTAGCCGCCGGCGCGAAGGGTGTAGTCGGCCTCGACCTCGATCAGCAGTTCGGTGTCCGCAAGACGGACACGGTCGCCGACGGTGGGGCCGAAGATTTCCGCATAGGCGCGTCGCCCGATGGTGGCCATGTTTCAGAGCTTCCCTTGAACGAGGCCGCGAAAGCCGTAGACGATGCGATCGCCGGAAAAGTCGACCAGCTCGACCGTGCGCTGCTGCCCCGGCTCGAAGCGCACCGCGGCGCCCGAGGCGATATTCAGCCGCATGCCGTGCGCGGCCTCGCGGTCGAAGCCGAGCGCGCCGTTGGTCTCGGCGAAGTGATAGTGCGAGCCGACCTGTATCGGGCGGTCGGCGGTGTTCTGCACCACCAGGGTCAGGGTGCGGCGGCCGGGGTTGAGCGTGTGCTCGCCGTCGCCGGTGAGGAGTTCGCCGGGAATCATCGTGGCCGGCCTCAGATGGCTTGCGCCAGCAGCGTCGCGCCGAGGCCGAGCACGGCGGCGCCTGCGATGCGCGGCAGCCAAGCGTTGGCGTGGCGCAGCGCCCAGCCGAGCGCGATGCCGGCGGCGTGCAGCAGCACGGTGGCGCAGACCATGCCGGCCAGCGTGAGGGCGGCGCCTTCTTCGCTCGCCAGCTCGTAGCCGTGCGCCACGCCGTGGAACACGGCGAACGCGCCGACCACCGCCATCGCGGCAACAGCCGGCAGGTGAACGCGCGTGACGACCAGCAGCCCCAGCACCAGCAGCGAAGCCGCGATCATCGGTTCGACTGCGGGCAGCTGCACGCCGGCCAGGCCCATCAGAGCGCCCGCCAGCAGCATGCCGGCGAAGGCCAGCGGCGCCCACAGCAGGTCGGGCCAGGCGCGGCGCGCGGCCAGGGCGCTCCAGAAGCCCACCGCGACCATGGCCGCGAGGTGGTCGGCACCGGTCAGCGGGTGCAGGAAGCCGGTGGCGAAGCCGTGGTGCATGCCGCCGTCGACGCCGACGTGGGCGCTGGCGGCCAGCGGCAGCAGCAGGGTGGCAAGGAGGGGGAGGGTCTTCGCGATGCGCATGAAAGTTCTTTCTTTCTTGTTCTGGAATCGGGTTCAGACGATGGGCTGGTGCACGGTCACGAGCTTCGTGCCGTCGGGGAAGGTAGCCTCGACCTGGATGTCCGGGATCATCTCGGCGATGCCGTCCATCACGTCGGCGCGGGTGAGCACGGCACGGCCGTCGCTCATGAGCTCGGCCACGCTCCTGCCGTCGCGTGCGCCTTCCATCACGGCGGCGGAAATCAGCGCGACGGCCTCGGGGTAGTTGAGCTTCAGCCCGCGCACCTTGCGGCGTTCGGCCAGCAGCGCCGCGGTGAAGATCAGCAGCTTGTCTTTTTCGCGCGGGGTCAGTTCCATGGGAGCGGCATCGGGTGGCGGGAGGAGTCGGCCATTATGGGCAGGCTGGCTTCTTTGCAACAGTCGTGCCGTTCTGTTCAAGGGGCCTGCCGCGCACGGCCGCCCGAAGCGGCCGGCCCGCCCCGGTCGGGGGAAGGAGAAGCGGCACGAAGTGCACGCAGCCTGGGGGCGAGCCAGAGACCAGGCATGAAAGATGCACCTTTTCGGTGTGAATCCCGACGCCCCGCCCCTGCCTCCCGACGACGCCCCCCAGCGCATCGTCAAGGTCCGGCGCGACTACAACAGCTGGGTCGCGAGCGAAACGCTCGAAGACTATGCGCTGCGCTACACGCCGCAGCGCTTTCGCAAGTGGTCCGAATGGCGGGTGGCCAACACCGCGTTCGGTGCGGCTTCGTTCCTGATCCTGGAGGCGGTCGGCGCCACGCTGCTGGTGCAGTACGGCTTTGCCAACGCCTTCTGGGCGATCCTGGCGACCGGGCTCATCATCTTCCTGGCGGGCCTGCCGATCAGCGTGTACGCCGCGCGCTACGGCGTCGACATGGACCTGCTCACGCGCGGCGCGGGCTTCGGCTACATCGGCTCCACGCTCACCTCGCTGATCTACGCGAGTTTCACCTTCATCTTCTTCGCGCTCGAGGCGGCGGTGATGGCCTACGCGCTCGAGCTCGCGCTGGGCATTCCGCCGGTCTGGGGCTACCTGGTGTGCGCGCTGGTGGTGATTCCGCTGGTCACGCACGGGGTGTCGGCCATCAGCCGGTTGCAGCTGTGGACGCAGCCGCTGTGGCTGCTGATGCTGGTGGTGCCTTTCGGCTACGTGCTGGTGCGCGATCCTGGTGCGTTCGCAGGCATCGTGCACTACAACGGTGTGCGTCCCGGCACGCAAGGCTTCAATCTGCACCTGTTTGGCGCGGCGCTCACGGTCGGCATCGCGCTGATCACGCAGATGGGCGAGCAGGCCGACTACCTGCGCTTCATGCCCGCGCGCACCGCCGGCACGGCACGCCGCTGGTGGGCCGGGGTGCTGGCGGGCGGGCCGGGCTGGGTGGTGCTGGGCGTGTGCAAGATGCTCGGCGGCGCGCTGCTGGCCTACCTCGCGCTCACGCACATGGTGCCGGCCGACCGCGCGGTCGACCCCAACCAGATGTACCTGGCGGCCTACGAATACGTGTTTCCGAACTACGGCTGGGCGGTGGCCGCCACGGCGCTGTTCGTGGTGATCTCGCAGCTCAAGATCAACGTGACCAACGCCTATGCCGGCTCGCTGGCCTGGAGCAACTTCTTCTCGCGCGTGGCGCACAGCCACCCGGGGCGCGTGGTGTGGGTGGTGTTCAACGCGCTCATCGCCTTCATGCTGATGGAGATGAACGTGTTCGAGGCGCTGGGCGACGTACTCGGCCTGTTCGCCAACATCGCCATCGCCTGGATGATGGCAGTGGTGGCCGACCTCGTCATCAACAAGCCGCTGGGGCTCTCGCCGCCGGGCATCGAGTTCAAGCGCGCGCACCTGTGGGACATCAACCCGGTGGGCGTGGGCGCGATGGCGCTGGCCTCGGTCCTGTCGATCACTGCGCACCTGGGTGTGTTCGGGCCGCTGGCGCAGGCGTTCTCGGCACTCATCGCGCTCGGTACTGCGCTCGTGGCCTCGCCGCTGCTGGCCTGGGCCACCGGCGGCAAGTACTACCTGGCGCGCGGCTCCGACGAGGCCCGTGGCGCGTTGGCCTTCGCACCCGCCGAAGGGCCTCGCGCAGTGCGCTGGGCGCGCGTGGAGCCGCATGAGGAAAGCGGCAGCTACCAGCGCCTGAAGGCGCAGCACTGCGTGATCTGCGAGCGCGAGTACGAAGGGCCGGACATGGCGCATTGCCCGGCCTACCAGGGCGCGATCTGCTCGCTGTGCTGCACGCTCGACGCGCGTTGCGGCGACCTGTGCAAGCCGCATGCGAGCCTGTCCGCGCAATGGTCGGCCGTGCTGCGCTGGCTGCTGCCGCGGCGCAGCTGGCGCTACCTCGACACCGGCCTGGGTCACTTCCTGCTGCTGATGCTGGTGATCGTGCCGCTGCTGGCCGTGGTGTTCGGCGTGCTGTACCAGCAGGAGCTGCGTGCCTTCGGCGAAGGCGCGCTCGAGCTGGCGTCGGAGACCGACGTGGCCGCGGCGCTGGCGGGCGTGCAGAAGCTGTCGCTGCGCTCGGGCTTTCTCAAGGCCTACATGGCGCTGCTGGTCATCGCGGGCATCGTCGCGTGGTGGCTGGTGCTGGCGCACCAGAGCCGCAAGGTGGCGCAGGAGGAATCGAACCGCCAGACCCATCTGCTGGTGCGCGAGATCGAACTGCACCGCGAGACCGACCGTGCGCTGCAGGCCGCCAAGCAGGCCGCCGACGAGGCGCGCGAAACCGCGGAACAGGCCAAGCTCGCTGCCGAGCACGCCAGGCAGGCGGCCGACCAGGCCAACCAGGCCAAGAGCCGCTACATCAGCGCCATCAGCCACGAGCTGCGCACGCCGCTCAACAGCATCCTGGGGTATGCGCAGCTGATGGGCGAAGACCACTCGGTGCCGCCACACCGCCAGCAGGCGGTGGCGGTCATCAAGCGCGGCGGCGAGCACCTGCTGTCGCTCATCGAGGGCACGCTGGCCATCGCGCACATCGAGGCCGGCAAGCTCACGCTGCATGCGCAACCGATGCGCTTTGCCGACACGCTGCGCGAGCTGGCCGACATGTTCGAGCTGCAGGCGGCCGAGAAAGGCCTGCAGTTCCGCTTCGAGGCTGCCGGCGTCTTGCCCGAGGTGGTGCGCGCGGACGAGAAGCGCGTGCTGCAGATCCTCATCAACCTGCTGGGCAACGCCATCAAGTTCACCGCGGCGGGGCAGGTCACGCTGCGGCTGGCCTATGCGCGCGAGTTCGCCTCCGTGGAGATCGAGGACACCGGCCCCGGCATGCCGGCCAGCGAGATCGAGCGGATCTTCGAACCGTTCGCGCGCGGCAACACGGCCGGTGCGTCGGCGGCGCCCGGCGCCGGTCTCGGGTTGACCATCGCCAAGATGCTGACCGACCTGATGGGCGGCGAGATGAAGGTGAGCAGCACGCCGGGCGTGGGCTCGCTGTTCTGCGTGCGGCTGTTCCTGCCGCGCGTGCACGAGGCGGCGGGCGGCGCGAGCCGGCCGGCGCCGGTGCAGCGCGCACGGCGCGGCTACGAGGGCGAGCGCCGCAGGTTGCTGGTGGTCGACAACGAGGAGGCCGACCGCGACCTGCTCGGCCACGTGCTCGCGCCGCTGGGCTTCGAGCTGCGCAGCGCGGCCAGCGGGCACGACGCGCTGGACCTGATCGCCGCCGGCTACCGGCCCGACGCGATGTTCGTCGACCTGGCCATGCCGGGCATCGATGGCTGGGAGACCATCCGCCGCGCGCGCAAGTTGGGGTTGACCGAAGCGGCGGTGGCGATCGTTTCGGCCAACGCCTTCGACAAGGGGCTGGACAACGACGTGGGCATTGCGCCCGAGGACTTCTTCGTCAAGCCGGTGCGCCACAGCGAGTTGCTCGACTGGCTCGAGCGGCGGCTCGGCCTCAGGTGGACCGACACCGCCGCCGCAGCACCCCCGCCCGCCGCGCCGAAGACGATGAAGGCGCCTTCCCGCGAGCGCCTCTGCGCACTCGACGAAGCGGTGAGCCTGGGCTACTTCCGCGGCATCATGAACCAGCTCGACGACATCGACACCGAACAACCGGAGTGCATGGCATGGACCGAGGCGCAGCGCGCGCTGGCGCGCCGGTTCCAGTTCGAGGCGATGGCGCGGGCGTTGGCGGAGGTGACCCGATGAGCAACACCCCGGCCCCCCTGGCACGCACCCTGCGCGGGAACGGCGCCAACAGCGACCTCGTGCTGATCGTCGACGACGTGCCCGACAACCTTGCGGTGCTGCACGACGCGCTCGACGAATCGGGCTACACCGTGCTCATCGCCACCAGCGGCGAGCAGGCGCTGCAGCGTGCCGCGCAGGCGCGGCCCGACATCGTGCTGCTCGACGCGATGATGCCGGGCATCGATGGCTTCGAGGTGGCGCGCCGTCTCAAGGCCGACGCGGCCACGGCGCACATCCCGATCGTCTTCATGACCGGGCTCACCGAGACCGAACATCTGGTGGCTGCGCTGGAGGCCGGCGGGGTCGATTACGTCACCAAGCCCATCAAGCCCAAGGAAGTGCTGGCGCGCATGAACGTGCACCTGCAGGGCGCGCGCCGCGCACGGCAGGACGCGCGCCAGGCCGGTCAGGCGCGCAACGCGCTCGATGCCTTCGGCTACGCGAGCATCACGGTGCGGCTGCCCGAAGGCCGGCTGATCTGGCAGACGGCGCTCGCGCGCGACCTGCTGCAACGCTACTGCGACACCCGCGCGCCCGAGACGCCACCGGCGGTGCTCGAATGGCTGCGCAGCCATACGCCGGACGCGCGGCAGCGCGGCATCGAGCCGCCGGCGCTGTCGATCGCGCTGGGTGCCAGCAGTCTCACCTTGCGGCTGCACCAGCAGACCAGCAGCGACGACGACGGCGACGAGTGGATGATCATCATGCGCGAGGTGTCCGGCACCGCGGTGATCGAGGCCATGAGCCTGAGCCTGAAGCTCACGGCGCGCGAGGCCGAGGTCCTGTATTGGGTGGTCAAGGGCAAGACCAACAAGGACATCGGCGAGATCCTGGGCAGCAGTCCGGCCACGGCCAAGAAGCACCTGGAGCGGGTGTACGTGAAGCTCGGCGTGGAGACGCGCACCGCTGCGGCCGGCGTGGCCATCAAGCGCATCCGCGAATTGCAGCCGCAGTTCGAGATCTGACGCAGGCGCACGCGCAGACACAGGCGCAGGCCTCGCGTCATGGCGCCGACTTTCCGCGTCCCTAGAATGCGCCGCGGGCTGCGGAGATGTGCGCGATGAAGAACGAAGACCACGAACGAACAATGCCGGCCCGGCCGCCACTCGCCGGCCGGGTGCTTGCGGCTTCCATGCTGTTCGCGGCCTGGTGCGCAGCCCCGGCGGCGCATGCCGCCGGGCATTTCGACGTCGACGACGCCGGCACGCTCGATCCGGGCCAATGCCAGTACGAGACCTGGTGGGGCCGTTCGGGCGTGGAGCCGGCCACGGTCTTTCACATCGGGCCCGCATGCCGCGTCGGCCCGGTCGAACTGGGGCTGAACCTCGACCGCACTTCGGTGGCGGGTGTGCACGCGGTCACCGGCGGCCCGCAGCTCAAGTGGAACTTCTATGGGCCGGCCGCCGACGCGCCGTTGAGCGCGGCGGTGTCGATGGGCGCGGTGTTCGACCTGAAGCGCGGCGGCCGCGCCGGCGGGCAGTTCGTGGTGCCGGTCACCTGGCGGCCCCTGGAGAGCCTGCAGCTGCATGCCAACTTCGGCGCCGACTGGGCCAGCGGCACCGGCGCGCGCACCTCGCGCGTGGGCGCGGCGGCCGAATGGGCGCTGAACGACACCGTGTCCTTCATCGCCGAGCGCAACCGCGCCTCGACCGTGTGGACCTCGCGCATCGGCGGGCGCTTCAGCTTCACGCCGCTCATCAGCCTGGACGTGAGCGCATCGCGCACCGGGCCGCGGCATGTGCGCGGCGTCGCGGTCGGCCTGAACCACGAGTTCACCTGGAAGTAGGGTGCCGCCGGGATGCCGCCGTCAGCACAGGTGGCGCTGGATGCGCTGCTCGTCCTCGTCCAGTTGCTGGCGCATGAGCGAGATGAAGTCCCGCGCGGTGGCCGACAGCGCCTTGCCCGCGGGCAGCGCCAGCAGGCAGGTGAAGTACACGTCGACCGAGAACCTGCGCACCACCAGCCCGCGCTCCGCGTAGTCGAGCGCGGTGACCGGATTGACCAGCCCGACGCCCAGGCCGCGCAGGGCCATCTCGCACACGCTGGCGGCATACGGCGTCTGCACCAGCACGCGCAGCGCCACGCCGTGCGGTGCCAGCGCGGCCTCGAGCCGCTGGTGCGTGGGATCGTCGGGGTTGAGCGACAGGAAGGGCGCCTCGGCCAATTGCTCGGGCCGGATCGTCTTGAAGCGCGCCAGCGCGTGGCCCGGCGGCATGACCACCACGCCGGGAAAGCACGAGAAGGTCGAATGATCGATGCCTTCGAGCGAGATTTCGTCGGCCATCAATCCGAAGTCGGAGGCGCCGCGGGCCACGCGATCGCGCACGTCCGTCGAATTCAGTACCTGCAGCGACACCTGCGGCCAGGGGCTCGCGCCGCGGTGCGCCTTGAGCCGCGCCAGCGCGCGCGGCATGAAGCCCAGACCGTAGGCCGGGAAGCAGCTGAGCTCGAGCTGGCTGACGCCGAAGTCGCGCAGGCTGCGCACGCGGTGCTCGATGGCGTCCATGCCGATGAAGACCCGTTCCACCTCCACCCACAGCGCATGCGCCTCGGGCGTGGGCACCAGCCGTCCGCCTGTGCGCTGGAACAGCAGCATGCCGGCCTGCACCTCGAGGCGCTTGAGCGACTGGCTGATGGCGGGCTGTGTCACCCGCAACAGGGCCGCCGCCTTGCGGGTGGAGCCGCCGCGCATCAGGGCCCGGAACGTTTCGATCTCTGCGAAGCGCATCGATAAGTCTTGTTATCGGTTGAGTTGGTTCGGCTGCGCCATATTATTTCCATTTGCATAAGATTTGGGCATCGCATCCCCCGGCCACCCCGTGATGACATCGCCCGTCCTGGACTTCAAGTTCGCCATTCCGCCCATGGATTCCCCCGTCCATCCCTCCGGGACTCCTCTGGGCATGGTGCGCGACCGCACGCCCCGACCCGTGCGCAACACGCGGCTGCACGGGCTGCGGTGCCTGCGCTGCGATGCGCTCTATCCGGTCACGCAGACGCACGACGGTTGCCCGGCCTGCCGCAAGGCCGGCTTCCACGTGGCGTTGCGCGCGAGCTACCTGCCGAACGGCGCCGAGGCCATGCCGCTGCCCTACGGCCCCGGCTTCACGCTCGGCGAGGGCCGAACGCCGCTGCAGGACATGCCGGAGCTGGCCGCGCAACTGGGCGTGGCGCGGCTGGACATCAAGGACGAGTCGTGCAACCCGACCGGCTCGCACAAGGACCGCATGACCGCCATGGGCGTGGCGCAGGCGCTCGACGTCGACGCCCACACGCTGGTGCTGGCCTCTTCGGGCAACGCGGCGGTGTCGGCGGCGCACTACGCATGGGCTGCCGGCCTCGGCTGCGAAGTGGCGACCTACGAGGGCATGCCGGCCACCTATGCGCGGCAGCTCGATGCGCTGGGCGCGCGGCGCTACATGTTCGCCGACAACGCGGGCCGCTGGGCCTTCGTGCGCGAGCGCTCGCAGCACCCCGGCTACTTCGCCCTGACCAACTACCACCTGCCCGCACTGGGCAGCGCGCCGCTGGCCATCGAGGGCTACAAGCCGATCGCGCTCGAATGCCTGAACGACGGGGGTCTGCCGGACCACGTGGTGATTCCGACTGCGCGCGGCGATCTTGCCTGGGGGATCTACGCGGGCTTTCGCGACCTGCTGGCCGCAGGGCGCATCGCGCGCATTCCCAGGCTGTGGCTGGTCGAGCCGTTTCCCCGGCTGTCGCGCGTGCTCGCGGGCGGTGCGATGAACGGAAGCTACCCTGGCCACACTGCGCAGCTCTCCACCGCGGGCGCCACCGTCACCTACCTGCAGTGGCAGGCGGCCACGGCCTCCGGCGGCGGCGCGGTGGTGGTCGACGACGAGGAAGCCCGCGCGGCGCGTCGGCTGCTCACCGCGGCCGGCGTGAGTGCCGAACTCTGCGCCGCCGCCGGCTTGGCCGCGCTGCGGCAGTTGCGCGACAGCCGTGCCGTGGCGCCCGATGCGCACGTGGTGCTGATGCTGACCGCCAACGCGTCGAGCGATCCGAGCTGGCCCGACAGGCCGGCCTGACACCCCGGATCAAGGCAATCCGTCAGGCCGGCGATGCATCGCCGGCTTATTTCGAGTCACTGTAGACCGTGGCGCGCGACACGCCCATGTGCGCCGCTGCAATCTCCGCGCCGCGGCGCACCTCGAGCAGACCGGCCTTCTTCAGTTCCTGCACCAGCTGGCGGCGGTCCGCCGGCTTCAGCGAGCGCGAGGTCGTGGCGCGCGCGGCCGCGAAGTCGTCGATGCGCGCGTGGATGCGGTCCGAGTGCGCGCCGCCCGTTTCCAGCCGCTCGTGCACCTCCTTGTCGTCGATGCGCGTGAACTGCGAGATTGCGCCCTGGAAGCTCTGGAACAGGGTGAGGTCGACGTTCAGGCACAGCGCGGCCACGTACTCGCCGCTGTCGTCCTTGATGCCGATCGACGTGCTCTTGACCTTTCGCCCGTCGGGGAAGGTGTTGGCGTAGTTGGCGATCACCGCAGGGAATTCGGGGTCGCGGATGCGCGCCAGGCCCAGCTCGGTGACCGACTGGCCGACTTCGCGGCCGCTCAGGCCGTTCTCGATCGAGTAGATCGCGTTTTTCGGATTGCTCAGGTCGTGCACCACCACTTCGCAGAACGGCGCAAAGGTCTGGCCGAGCCCCTCGGCCATGTTGCGCAGCATCTCCAGGACCTGCTTGTTCGACTTCTTCTTCATGGCGGCAATGTATTCCAGCCCTGGACGAAGAATCCAGGATATACAAAAATTCCAGTGTTGGATGTATTATCCAGAAAATTGAGATTTTTCCAGTTCTGTCCCCATGACCAGGAGCCGCGAATGACCGCACCCGAACGCGCACGCTATGTCGATCCCCGTACCGGCAGATACCACGAGCTTTCCGAGCGCCGCTGGCGTTCGGACGACGGCAACCCGATGCTGGTCACGCCGCTGCCGGGCATCGGGCGCGACGACATCGATTCGCGCACGCGCTCGCTGTGGCGCTACCGCGCGGCGCTGCCGGTGGAGATCGCGCAGCCCGCGAGCATGGGCGAGGGCTGCACGCCGCTCGTGCAGAAGCGCTGGGGCGACCATGCGCCGTACTTCAAGCTCGAGTGGTTCAACCCGACCTGCAGCTTCAAGGACCGCGGCGCGGCGGTGATGATGTCGTTCCTCCGCCAGATCGGCGTCGACGCCGTTCTGGAAGACAGCTCGGGCAACGGCGGTGCGGCCATCGCCGCCGCCGGCGCAGCGGCCGGCATGCGCGTGAAGGTGCTCGCGCCCAGCTACACGCCCGCGCCGAAGGTGGCGCAGATCAGGGCCTTCGGCGCCGAGGTGCAGCTGGTTCCGGGTCCGCGCGAGGAATCCGAATACGAGGCGGTACGGCAGTCGGAATCGATCTTCTATGCGAGCCACAACTGGCATCCGTTCTTTCTCCAGGGCACGAAGACGCTGGCTTACGAGCTGTGGGAAGACCTGGGCTTCAGGGCGCCCGACAACGTGGTGATACCCACCGGTGCGGGCAGCAACGTGCTGGGCTGCTGGATCGGCTTCGGGGAGTTGCTCGCGGCAGGGCAGATCGCAAGGCTGCCGCGCATCTTCGTCGCGCAGCCGCTGAACTGCTCGCCGATCGACGCGAGCTTCATGGCAGGCGCCGATACGCTGGTGGAGCGCCCCGTGCAGCCGACGATTGCCGAAGGCACGGCGATCAAGCGGCCGGTGCGGCTGCCGGAAATCCTGCAGGCGCTGCGCGAGACGAACGGCAGGACGGTGGCGCTGACCGAAGATCAGATCGCCGCCGCAGTGCGCCGGCTCGCGGCCAGCGGGCTCTACACGGAGCCGACTTCCGCCTCCGCCGCGGCCGCCATCGACGTCCTGGCGCAGCGCGGCGACATCAGGCCGGGCGAGACCACGGTCGCGCTGCTGACCGGCACCGGGTTGAAGTCGACGCAATTCATGACCGAGCTGTTCGGCGCCGCGGCTGCCTGATCCGCGTTACCAGGGCCACGCGATGCGTGTGCCCGTGCCGGTCTCGGCCGCGCGCGCATGCAGCAGGCGCGCGACGGTCAGGTCCTGCAGGGCGAGGCCGGTCATGTCGAACACGGTGATATCGCCGGCGGCGCGCTCGAAGGCCGCCTTTCCGGTCAGCAGGTCGCCGAGCTCCACGCAGTCGGTGCCGGGCGCCCATTGCATCTCGCCGATCTGGCCGGCCTGGACACGATCGTCCACCACGAGACGTGCGCGCGCCAGCAGGCCCTCGGGAAGTTCGCGCTTGCCGCGGGTGTCGGCGCCCACGCAGTTCAGGTGCGTGCCGGGTTTCACCGCCTCCAGGTCGAAAAGCGCGCCCCCGCCGGGCGTGGCGGTAATGACGATGTCGCTTGCGGCCACCGCGGCGTTGCGGTCGGACGCCGGAGCGATCCGGCAGCGGCCGGCGAAATGGGCCTCGAAGGCCGCGTTGGGCTTTCCGCTTGCGCTCACATAGAGAACCTCGCGCAGGGAGGGAGCCACCCGCAGCGCGAAGTCGAGCTGGATGCGCGCCTGCACGCCGGTCCCGAAGAGGCACAGCCGAACGCTGCCGCGCCGCGCCAGCCGTTGCAGGCCGAGCCCGCCGGCCGCGCCGGTGCGCACGGTGGTGACCGCATTGCCGTCGACGACGCACAGCGGCCGGCCGGTGGCGGGGTCGATCAGCAGGATGGTGGCCTGGTGCGGTTCACCGCCGCGCTGCCGGTTGGCCGGCCAGAAGCCGGCGGCCTTGAAGCCGAGCAAGCCCTGCGACTGGACGTCGCCGGACTTGATGCCGAACACGCCACCGGTGTCGAGCCGCTCGCGCACCACCGGAAACACGCGGCCCGCGTGCTCGCTGTGCAGCACGAAGGCCTCGCGCACGGCGCGCTGCACGTCATCGAGGTGGAGAAGGTCGTCGACCTGGTGCTTGTCGAGCAGCAGGAGCTGGGCTTGTGCGGGCGCGGTGGGGCTTGTCATCTGGAAATATTATCCATCTCCAGACAAAAAATCAAAAACGGGGAGGCTGCCGCCAGGTTTCAGCGGCCGGTATGCACCTTGATGCGGATGGTCGAGACCTCCCAGCCCCGGTTCTTCAACCGCGTGACCAGCATCGGCGACAGCTGGCGAAGCTTGGCGGCTGCGGCGCTGCCCTTGACCAGGAGGCACCAGACGTCGCCCTCGGCCGGGCCGGCCTGGATGGCGGCGCGCATGGCCGGCGGAATCAGGCCCTCCACGGCTTTGAGCCGCTCGGTGGTGTCCCGCGCCCGCGCCATCAGGCTCCCCAGGGTGGGGGCGCCTTCCGCAGCTTGCTGCAGTGAAATGGCGGGGGGGAGTCGGCGATACATGGGTAATCCAGGGGTTAGAAACAAGACAGCTAAAATGCCCGGTTTGCCGGCGTTCGCGCCGGAAAAAAGGCCGCTTGCTTTAATGGGAAGCGCGCCCAACTGCTTTCACCATATCTTAGGGAATCCGGTCGAAGTGCCCGCCGACTGTCCAAGGTCAAAGGCGCCCGCCCATCTCCACCCATGGCAACCAACTTCCTGACCCAGATTTTCGGCAGTCGCAACGATCGGCTCCTCAAGCAGTATCGCAAGACGGTGGAACGCATCAATGCGCTCGAACCCGAGTTCGAAAAGCTCAGCGACGACGGGCTGCGCGCCAAGACGCAGGAATTCAAGGACCGCATCGCCAAGGGCGAGACCCTCGACGCCCTGTTGCCGGAAGCCTTCGCCACGGTGCGCGAAGGCTCCAAGCGCATCATGAAGATGCGGCACTTCGACGTGCAGCTGCTGGGCGGGATGGCACTGCACAACGGCAAGATCTCCGAAATGCGCACCGGCGAAGGCAAGACGCTGACCGCCACGCTGCCGGTGTACCTGAACGCGCTGTCCGGCAAGGGTGTGCACGTGGTCACGGTGAACGACTACCTCGCCAACCGCGACGCGACCTGGATGGGCCGCCTCTACAACTTCCTGGGCCTCACCGTCGGCATCAACCTGCCGCAGATGCCGCGCGAGGAAAAGCAGGCTGCCTACGGCAGCGACATCACGTACGGCACGAACAACGAGTACGGCTTCGACTACCTGCGCGACAACATGGTCTACGAGCCGGGCGACCGGGTACAGCGCGTGCTGAACTACGCGATCGTCGACGAAGTGGACTCGATCCTGATCGACGAGGCCCGCACGCCGCTGATCATCAGCGGCCAGGCCGAAGACCACACCGATCTCTATCTCGCCATCAACAAGGTCGTGCCGTTGCTGACCAAGCAGGAAGGCGAGGCCGACCCGCGCACCGGCGAAGGCGTCACGGTGCCCGGCGACTTCACGGTCGACGAGAAGACGCACCAGGTGTTCCTGACCGAGGACGGACACGAGAACGCCGAGCGGCTGCTGAGCGAATTCAAGCTGCTGCCCGAAGGCGCGTCGCTCTACGACCCGGCCAATATCACGCTGATGCATCACCTGAATGCCGCGCTGCGTGCCCGCCACCTGTACCACCGCGACCAGCACTACGTGGTGCAGCAGGGCGAGGTGGTGATCGTCGACGAGTTCACCGGCCGCCTCATGACCGGCCGCCGCTGGAGCGACGGCCTGCACCAGGCCGTGGAAGCCAAGGAAGGCGTGGAGATCCAGGCCGAGAACCAGACGCTGGCCTCGATCACTTTCCAGAACTATTTCCGCCTGTACGGCAAGCTGGCCGGCATGACCGGCACGGCCGACACCGAGGCCTACGAGTTCCAGGAAATCTATGGTCTCGAGACCATGATCATTCCGCCGAACCGCGTGAGCAAGCGCGAGGACCAGCTCGACCGCGTCTACAAGACGACGCGCGAGAAGTACGAGGCGGCCATCCAGGACATCCGCGAGTGCTACGAGCGCGGCCAGCCGGTGCTGGTGGGCACCTCGTCCATCGAGAACTCCGAGATCATCGACAACCTGCTGACCCAGGCGGGCCTGCCGCACCAGGTGCTGAATGCCAAGCAGCATGCCCGTGAAGCCGACATCGTGGCGCAGGCCGGTCGCACGAAGATGATCACCATCGCGACCAACATGGCCGGCCGCGGCACCGACATCGTGCTGGGCGGCAACATCGAGAAGATGATCGAGGCCGTCGAGAACGACGAAGGCCGCGACGCCGCCGCCAAGGAAGCGGACATCGCGCACATCCGCGCCGAATGGAGCAAGGACCACGAGTTCGTGAAGTCGCTGGGCGGCCTGCGGATCATCGCCACCGAGCGCCACGAATCGCGCCGCATCGACAACCAGCTGCGCGGCCGTTCGGGCCGCCAGGGCGACCCGGGCTCCTCGCGTTTCTACCTGAGCCTGGACGATCCGCTGATGCGCATCTTCGCGGGCGACCGCGTGAAGGCGATCATGGACCGCTTGAAGATGCCCGACGGCGAAGCCATCGAAGCCGGCATCGTGACGCGCAGCATCGAAAGCGCGCAGCGCAAGGTCGAGGCGCGCAACTTCGACATCCGCAAGCAGCTGCTCGAATACGACGACGTGTCGAACGACCAGCGCAAGGTGATCTACCAGCAGCGCAACGACATCCTCGACGCGGCCGACCTCACGGCACAGATCGGCGCGCTGCGCGAAGGCTGCTTCACCGATCTCGTGCGCCAGTACGTGCCCAGCGAGTCGGTCGAGGAGCAGTGGGACCTGGCCGCGCTCGAGAAGAGCCTGTTCAACGAATGGGGCATCGACATGCCCCTGCAGAAGGACGTGGAAGCTTCCGAAGCCGTGTCCGACGAGGACATCGTCGAGAAGGTCCTGGCGAACGCCAACGAGACCTTCGACGCCAAGGTCGCACTGATCGGCCAGGACAACTTCACGCAGTTCGAGCGCATGGTGCTGCTGCAGAGCATCGACACCCACTGGCGCGAGCACTTGGCGTCGCTCGACTACCTGCGCCAGGGCATCCACCTGCGCGGTTATGCGCAGAAGCAGCCCAAGCAGGAATACAAGCGCGAAGCCTTCGAACTCTTCGGCCAGTTGCTCGACTCGGTCAAGAACGAAGTCACCCGCCAGCTGATGACGGTGCGCGTGCAATCGGGCGAACAGCTCGAGGAAGCCGCCGAAGCGCTCGAAAGCCGTGGCGAGAACGTCGCCAACATCACCTACAGCGCACCGACCGAAACCGGCGAAGTCGAGGTGCGTGTGGACGAGGAAAGCCAGCGCCGCGCGGCATTCGCCGGTGCGGGCGCGATCAGCGCCGAGGCTGCGGCCTTCGGCCGCGTCGGCCGCAACGACCCGTGCCCCTGCGGCAGCGGCAAGAAGTTCAAGCAGTGCCACGGCAAGCTGAATTAATCACGTACTCCCCCAGGCTTGCCCACTCCGTGTGGCCGCCGACCCCCTCGCCGGGGGCGATACCGGCGGCCCGGCAGAGCCGGTTCCGCGGTATCCCTGGCGTCGGAAAGTGAGCATTGTTGGTACCGATGAAAAATTGATGCGCAAGAAGGAATAGATGCCATGCCCGTGAACCTGTCCGCTCCCGATCCTGCCGCCTTGTTCGCGGTGCCCGGCGTCCGTATCGGCGTGGCCGAAGCGGGCGTGCGCAAGGCCAACCGCAAGGACCTGACCGTCGTGCTGATCGACGAAGGTTCCGCGGTCGGCGGCGTGTTCACCCAGAACCGCTTCTGCGCCGCGCCGGTGCAGGTCTGCCGCGACCATCTCGCGCTGGACCACGGCATCCGCGCGATGGTGATCAACACCGGCAACGCCAATGCGGGCACCGGCGAAGACGGCCTGATGCGCACGCGCGCCACCTGCATCGCGCTGGCACGCCACCTGGAAATCGCGCCCGAGCAGATCCTGCCGTTTTCCACCGGCGTGATCATGGAGCCGCTGCCCGTCGACCGCATCGAGGCAGGCCTTCCCGCCGCGCTGGCCGATGCCTCGCAGGACCACTGGGCCCGGGCCGCCGAAGGCATCATGACCACCGACACGATCCCCAAGGCGTTCAGCCAGCGGGTGCAGGTCGGCGGCGCCACGGTCACGATCACCGGCATCAGCAAGGGTGCCGGCATGATCCGCCCGAACATGGCGACCATGCTGGGCTTCATGGCAACCGACGCGAAGATCGACGCCTCGCTGATCCAGCCGCTCGCCAGGCTTCTGGCCGATGCGTCTTTCAACCGCGTGACCATCGACGGCGACACCTCGACCAACGACTCGTTCGTGGTCATCGCCACGCAGAAGGCCTCGCACGCCACCATCACCTCGCTGGACTCGCCGGAAGGCCAGGCGCTCGTGGCGGCCATGCAGGACGTGGCACGCCAGTTGGCGCAGGCGATCGTGCGCGACGGCGAGGGCGCGACGAAGTTCATCACCGTGCAGGTCGACGGCGGCAAGGACGCCGCTGAGTGCAAGCAGGTGGCGTATGCCGTGGCGCACTCGCCGCTGGTGAAGACGGCCTTCTATGCCAGCGACCCGAACCTGGGCCGCATCCTGGCGGCCGTGGGCTATGCGGGCATCGCCGACCTCGACCAGACCGGCATCGACCTGTTCCTGGACGACGTGCACGTGGCGGTCAAGGGTGGGCGCAACCCGTCCTACCGCGAGGAAGACGGCCAGCGCGTGATGAAGCAGAGCGAGATCACGGTGCGCATCGGCCTGGGCCGCGGCAATGCCAGCGAAACCGTCTGGACCTGCGACTTCAGCCACGAGTACGTGACCATCAACGCTGACTACAGGTCATGAACGAGCAGTTCCAGAAGCTGATCGAGCGCGCCGAGCAGCTCATCGGCCGCATCGAATCGATCCTCCCGCAGCCGCTCGCAGCGCCCGCCGACTGGAACGCCTCCATCGCCTGGCGCTACCGCCGCCGCAACTCCGGCCACGGCGTGCTCGAGCCGGTGAAGCACGTGGCGGCGATGTCGCTCGACTCGCTGAAGGAAATCGACGTCCAGAAGGAAAAGATCGCGCGCAACACGCAGCAGTTCGTCGAGGGCAAGCCGGCCAACAACGTGCTCTTGACGGGCGCGCGCGGCACCGGCAAGTCATCGCTCATTCGGGCCTGCCTGCAGACCTATGCGCCGCAGGGCTTGCGCCTGATCGAGGTGGACAAGGCCGAGCTCACCGACCTGCCCGACATCGTCGAGGTGGTTTCGCAGCGTCCCGAGAAATTCATCGTGTTCAGCGACGACCTGAGCTTCGACGAGGGCGAGCCGGGCTACAAGGCGCTGAAGTCGATCCTCGATGGCTCGATCGCCGCGTCGACGCCCAATGTGCTGATCTATGCGACCAGCAACCGGCGCCACCTGCTGCCCGAGTACATGAAGGACAACCTCTCGTACACCCACACCGAGGACGGCGAAGTCCATCCCGGCGAGGTGATCGAGGAAAAGATCTCGCTGTCGGAACGCTTCGGCCTCTGGGTGAGCTTCTATCCGTTCAGCCAGAACGAATACCTGACGATCGTGGCCCAGTGGCTGTCTTCGTTCGGTGTGGCGCCTGCCGCCATCGAAGCCGCGCGGCCCGAGGCGCTCGTCTGGGCGCTGGAGCGCGGTTCGCGCAGTGGTCGCGTGGCCTACCAGTTCGCGCGCGACTACGCAGGCCGGGACGCAGGGCAGGGCGGCGCGTGAGCGAGTCTCGCAAGCACACCGAAGTTGCGGTCGGCGTCCTGATCCGCCGGTCTGACGACGCGCTGCTGCTGTCGACGCGCCCCGAAGGCAAGGCCTACGCGGGCTTCTGGGAGTTCCCCGGCGGCAAGATCGAAGCGGGTGAGACCGTCGAGCAGGCGTTGCGGCGCGAGCTGCAGGAAGAGCTTGGCATCACCATCGACGGCGCCGAGGTCTGGAAGGTCACCGAACACGACTACCCGCATGCGCTGGTGCGCCTGCACTGGTGCAAGGTCACGGCCTGGAGCGGCGAATTCGAGATGCGGGAAGGCCAGCAGATGGCCTGGCAGCAGTTGCCGCTGGACGTGACGCCGGTGCTGCCGGGCGCGTTCCCGGTGCTGCAGTGGCTGTCGGAAGAGCGCGGCCTGCCGTTCGTGCCGCCGGCGGTGGTCGCGCCGGCCAACTGATCGCTTGATGCATCCCAAGTACCGTCCGGACATCGACGGCCTGCGTGCAATCGCCGTGGGCTCCGTGCTGGTGTATCACGCGTTCCCGACGGCGCTGATGGGCGGCTTCGTCGGGGTCGACATCTTCTTCGTGATCTCGGGCTTCCTGATCACGACCATCATCCTGCAGAGCCTCGCGGCCGGCGACTTCACCTACCGCGATTTCTACGCGCGGCGCGTCCGCCGGATCTTCCCGGCGCTGACGGTGGTGCTGCTGGTCACGCTGCTCGCCGGCTGGTACCTGCTGCTGTCCGACGAGTTCGCGGAACTGGGCAAGCAGACCGTGGGGGGCTCGGCGTTCGTCGCCAACCTGGTGTTCTGGAGCGAGTCGGGCTACTTCGACACAGCGGCCGAAACCAAGCCGCTGCTGCATTTGTGGTCGCTGGGCATCGAAGAGCAGTTCTACATTTTCTGGCCGCTGCTGCTGGGGCTTGCCTGGCGCAAGGGCTGGCCGATCGTGCGCGTGGTGCTGGCTGTGGCGGTGGTCTCGTTCGTGGTGAACGTGGCCACGGTGCATCCGCTGCCTGCGGCGTCGTTCTATTCGCCGGCTTCCCGCTTCTGGGAGCTGATGGTGGGCGGCATCCTGGCCTGCATGCGGCTGAAGCCGCCAACGCCGAGCGCCTGGCGCAGCCATGTGCAGTCGGTGGTGGGCGTGGGGCTGATCGTGCTCGGGCTGGTGATGATCCGCAGCAACAAGGCCTTCCCGGGCTGGTGGGCGCTGCTGCCCACGCTGGGCGCCGTCAGCTGCATCGCCGCGGGGCCGAACGGCGTGCTCAACAAGTACCTGCTGTCGAACCGGGTGATGGTGTGGATCGGGCTCATCAGCTATCCGCTGTACCTGTGGCACTGGCCGCTGCTGGCGTTCGTGCGCATCGTGGAAGCGGACCCGCTGCACCCTTCGCCGGTGTACCGCGCCGGCGCGATGGTGGCGAGCGTGCTGCTGGCGTGGGGCACCTATCGCTTCGTGGAGCGCTACGCGCGCAACCGTCCGGGCACCGGCACGCTCAAGGTGCTGGGTGCAGGCATGGCGTTGATCGCGGTCGTGGGCGCGGCGGTGTTCTTCGGCGTGCCCGAGCCGCGCAACAACAGCGCGCGGCTGCAGGTCGTGGCCAACGCCACGCTGGATGCCGATTACTACGAGGGCTTCAAGCTCGACCAGATCGGCGAGCAGCTGATCTACAAGGTGGGCGGCGGGCCCAAGCGCGTGCTGTTCATCGGCGACAGCCATGTGCAGCAATACGCCCCGCGCGTGATGGAACTGGCCCGCTCGCTGTCGATGGAAGACAAGTCGGCCTGGTTCGCGACGCAGGGCGCCTGCCCCGCGGTGCCCGGCGTGCACGCGGACAAGAACATCGGCTGCGCCGAGCGGCGTGATGCCATGCTGAGCTATGCGATGGGCCCGGAGGTCGACTCGGTGGTGATCGGCGGCTGCTGGAACTGCTACTTCGTCGGCCACGGCGCGCTCGAGTACTACTTCCGCGATGCCGACAACAAGGTTCATTCGTTCCAGAACGGCGACGGCATCGAGCGCTCGCTGGCCTCGCTGGAGTTCACGCTGCGCGAACTCTCGCGGCACAAGAAGGTCTACCTGCTGCTCGACAACCCCGGCGGCCCCGAATTCACGCCCAAGCGCCTGATCGAGGGCAGCCGCCTGACGCACATGGAGGCCATGAGCTCGAACCCGACCACGCCGCTGCCGGCCGACCAGAAGCAGCTCAATGACCGGTTGCGCGCGATTGCGCTGGCAAGCGGCGCGGAACCGATCGATGCCATGGCAGCGCTCTGCAGGGACGGCCAGTGCCTGCTCACGCTGCCCGACGGTGCGCCGGCCTACAAGGACGCCGACCACCTGCGTCCGCGCTACACACGCGAAGAGGCGAGCTACTTCGACCGCACGGTGCGCACCGCCCCCGCCGCGCCGCAGCCCTCGCGCTGAACGCGCTCGCGACCGATGCATCCCAAGTACCGCCCGGACATCGACGGACTGCGCGCCATCGCAGTGGGCTCCGTGCTGGTCTACCACGCGTTCCCGAGCCTGCTTCCCGGCGGCTTCATCGGCGTCGACATCTTCTTCGTGATCTCGGGCTTCCTGATCACGACCATCCTTCGGCAGAGCCTCGCGGCGGGCGACTTCACCTACCGCGACTTCTATGCGCGGCGCATCCGCCGCATCTTTCCGGCGCTGGTGCTGGTGCTGCTCGCAACGCTGGCCTTCGGCTGGTATGTGCTGCTGCCAGGCGAGTTCTCGCAGCTCGGCAAGCAGACCACGGGCGGCGCGGCGTTCTTCGCCAACCTGGTGTTCCTCGGCGAAGCGGGCTACTTCGACGCCACCGCCGAGACGAAGCCGTTGCTGCATCTCTGGTCGCTGGGCATCGAGGAGCAGTTCTACATCTTCTGGCCCCTGCTGCTGGGACTGGCCTGGCGCAAGCGCTGGCCGATCCTGAGGGTGACGCTGGCGGTGGCCATCGTTTCCTTCCTGGTCAATGTGCTCACGGTGCAGCCGCACCGCGCGGCGGCGTTCTATTCGCCGCTGTCGCGCGCGTGGGAGCTGATGGCCGGCGGCCTGCTTGCCGTCATGCGCCTGCAGCCGGCGCCCGCTTCGTCGGACTCGCGGCCGATGCTGAAGCACGCACAGTCCATCGCCGGTGTGGCGCTGATCGTGCTGGGCCTTTTCGTGACGCGCAGCACCAAGGCGTTTCCGGGCTGGTGGGCATTGCTGCCGGTGCTGGGCGCGGTGAGCTGCATTGCCGCGGGGCCGAACGGCGTGCTGAACAAGTACGTGCTGTCGAACCGGGTCATGGTGTGGATCGGGCTCATCAGCTATCCGCTGTACCTCTGGCACTGGCCGCTGCTTTCGTATGCGCGCATCGTCGCGGGCGGGGAGCCTTCGCTGCCGGTGCGCATTGCGATGGTGGTGGCCGCGATCGTGCTGGCATGGGCCACGTACCGCTTCCTCGAGCGATTTGTCAAATTGCACCTTTCGCAGGGCATGCTGCGAGGCCTCGCCGGTGGCGGCGCAGCGCTGGCGCTGGCCGGGGTGCTGGTGTGCCTGGGCACGCCGCTGCCACGCAACGACAGCCAGGCGCTGCAGGCGGTGGCCGATGCGACGCGCGAGGACAACTACTACGACGGTTTCGAGGAGGCCGCGCTGGGCGGCCAGTTCGTCTACCGCGCCGGCAGCGGAAAGCACAACGTGCTGCTGATCGGCGACAGCCACGTCGAGCAGTACGCGCCGCGCGCGCTCGAGTTGATCCGCGCGCAGCCCGCGAAGGCCCGCACCGCCTATTTCGCGACCAAGGGCTCATGCCCGCCCATACCCGGCTTGTTCAGCAGCGCGGACACGTCCTGCGACGAGCGGCGGGCGGCGGTGCTCGACCTGGCGCTCAAGCCCGAGGTGGATACGGTCGTCATCGGCGCCTGCTGGAGCTGCTATTTCACCGGCGCCGGACCCACGGTGAACTACTTCCTGGACGACAGGAAAGGTGTACACCCGTTCATTGGCGGCGACGGCATCGACCTGTCCCTCAAGTCGCTGGGCGAGGTGCTCAGGCGCCTGTCAGCGCACAAGAAGGTCTATCTGGTGTTGGGCAACCCTGTCGGGATGGCGTTCGATCCGCTGCAGCAGATCGAGGGCAGCCGGCTCGGTGGCATGACCGCTGCCAGTGGCCAGCTCAAGGCACCGATGCCGGAAGACCAGGCGCAGTTCAACGCGAGGCTGCAGCAGGTCGCCGAAGCCAGCGGCGCGGCGGTGATAGCGCCGTCCGCCAGTCTGTGCGCCGATGGTCAGTGCATCCGGAGCATGCCCGACGATGGCTCGCCCGCGTACAAGGACATCGGCCATCTCCGGCCGCGGTATGCGCGCAGCTTCGCGAGCTACATGGATCCGGCGTTGCTGGACGAGGACGCGGGCGGCAAGTGAGTCCGTCAGGCCGGCAACAGGCCGCCGGATGGTCGTCTTATTGGTGGGTCTTGGGATCGCCGAACGGCTCGTCGTCGGGCGGGGCCTCGGCCGGCATGCGGAACTCTTCGCTCGCCCACGCGCCCAGGTCGATGCCCTTGCAGCGCGCACTGCAGAACGGCCGGTACGCATTGCTCGGCGCGTAGACGCTGTCGCCGCCGCACGAGGGGCAACGCACGATGCGCTCGCCCTTGTCGTTCACCATGGTCATGCGCAGAGGGTCAGCTCGAAAGGCGCGTCGTCCGAGCTTTGATGCAGCCGGTCGTCCTTGTCGTGGCGCATCAAGCGCACGGACACCATGAGACGGTTGCCGCTGATTTCAGGGATCAACCCCAGCTTGGGGTCGATGCGCAGGCGCAGCAGCTGGAAGCTGCGGCCCTGTGGCAGGTTCTGCTGGAACTGGCCGTGGCTGGCAAGCACCTTGTAGGGCACGTCGGCATCGCGCAGCAGCTTGAGCAGCAGGTAGATTGACGAAGCCAGTGGGGAAAGGGTGTTCGACCACCGCTCGAGGTCGGCGCGGCGGTTCGGCGCGGGGCGGTGCTGCCAGGCGTAGTAGGCGGGCAGATCGAATTCGCAGGTGCCGCCCGGAATGCCGGCACGGCTGCGGATGCTCATGAGCCACTCGTTCTCCGTCAACGCCTGGCCGGCCTTGCCGGACACGCCGTTGAGCGTGGTGAAGTTGCGCTCGAGCTGGCCGACGACCTGGTCGAGCACCGCTTCGGCAATGGCCGGATTGCCCCGGTAGCTGTTGAAGACGTTCTTGTGCTTGTCGAGATCGCGCAGCACATCGGCCTTGAGGTCGGCGCGCGCGGCGACGTCCATGATCTCGAAGATCGTGATCAGGGCGTAGTGGTGGGACAGGGGCGATTCGGAGGGCACCAGTTCACCGAGGCGGCGAAACAGGTGCTCCAGCCGCAGGTAGGTGCGGATGCGCTCGTTGAAGGGGTACTCGTAAAGGATCACGCGTATCGGTTTTTCACGTCGGGTTCGAGCTCATGGCGCTCATTGTGATTTCGCAGCCGGGGGCGGCAGCACCTGGCGCACAGCCTCCAGCATACGCTGACCGAAAAGAATGTAACCCCGGGTCGAGACGTGTGTCTCGTTGGCGGGGAAGAGATCCATCATCTTGAAGCGGTTCTGCTCGGCAAGTTCGAACAGGTCCGGCCCGATATTCTGCGGGTTGAACACGGCCCGGAACTCGTCGGCATGGTTTTGTTGCAAATAGACCGTGCTCTTGTTGGGCACCACCATCCACACCACCTTGTAGGGTGCCGCAGTGTTCTCGAAGCTCTTCATGTAGCGCGCCGACTTGGCCGACAGCGCGGCGTTGACGCGGTCCTCGGCCGTCATCAGCAGCTTGTCGCAGGCGCGGTGGCTGAATTGCTTGCAGCCGTCCGGTACGACGCGCGCATCGATCAGCGGACCCCAGCGCTCGGGCGTGTTGGTCCAGCTGTCGGAGCGCAGGATGGCCTTGGTGTTGTGGTATGTGAACCAGCCGCTCAGCAGCTGGGCGTCCCAGTTGAGCTGGAAGCCTGGCGCCGGCTTCGACGGGTTCTCGAAGGGGGGCGGCGTCGGCTTGAAGGCGTGCTTCATCGTCTTGCAGGCCTCCGACTTTTCCATGCGGTCCTCGAGCAGGCGCTCGATGCTCTCGACGATCACCACCTTGCCCTTGAAGCCGGACTTCTCGAGCCAGCTCGAGAAGTCCCCGCACAGCGTGCCACCCAGGTTGTCCCAGTGGGTGGTCGTCATCTTGTAGCCGGCGCCCACGAGGGAAGCCTGCCATGCGTAGCGCACGGAGAAGCTGTCGCCGATCACCAGCACGTCGGATTCGTTGATCGGCCAGGTCTTGACGTCGGCGTCGGGAATGGGCGGCGGCGGCGTGTGCCAGCCGAACTCGCGCTCCGAAATGCGGCCGATGCGGGTCAGATCGCCGTAGGGAATCGGCGTGAAGAGGCTGACCACCAGGAGCGCGCAGCACACCAGGTAGCCCGCGGCGAAGATGCGAAGCCAGGTCCTGGCCGATTTCGTGTCTTCCATTTCAGCCCTCCACCGCGCTCCGCATGGTGTCCAGTGCATGAACCGCGCACGCTCCGTTCGCGGGGCGCCGTGGAACCGGCTTTGCCGGGCCACCGGCGTCGCCCCCGGCGAGGGGGGAGGAGAAGCGACACGAAGTGCGCGAAGCCTGGGGGAGTTTCATTTCAGAACTGGAAATAGAGGAACGGGCTGTAGCTGCCGAACTTCGACACGCACAGGCCAAAAAGATAGATGCAGCCCAGGCCCGTGACCCAGGTTGCCAGCCGCTGCAGGCGAGGCCTGCCGGCGAGGCCCGCGACGCTCGGGATCCAGCGGTCGAGCGTGATGGTCGGCGGCAGCGCCAGGCAGATCACCAGGCCCACGAGGATGGTCTGGAAGAACTCGGGCTTGCGGAAAGGCACGCGGAATTCGCCGAAGGCGGACACGGGCGCGCCGTGCAGGCCCAGCATGCCCTTGTAGATCTCGATGGCGGCCGACATGCTGTCGGCGCGGAACACGACCCAGGCGATCATCACGCACAGGAAGGTGATGAACCAGCCGATGACGCGGCCGTACCACGTGGTTTTCGTGCTGCCGCGGCGGACCTTGGCGTTCCAGAAGTGGTTGACCATCAGGTAGGCGCCGTGCAGCGCGCCCCATAGCACGAAGGTCCAGGCGGCGCCGTGCCACAGGCCACCGAGCAGCATCGTCAGGAACAGGTTGATGTAGCGGCGCGCCGGGCCCTTGCGGTTGCCGCCGAGCGGCACATAGAGGTAGTCGCGCAGGAACGTCGACAGCGAGATGTGCCAGCGCCGCCAGAACTCGATCATGTTGGTCGACTTGTAGGGCGAGCGGAAGTTGAGCGGCAGCTGCACGCCCAGGCACAGCGACAGGCCGACCGCCATGTCGGAGTAACCCGAGAAGTCGAAATAGATCTGGAGCGTGTAGGCCAGCACACCGAACCACGCGGTATATAGCGACGGCAGCACGCCTTCGTGGACGCCCTTGAACATCATGTCCGCGTACTGGCCCAGTGGATCAGCGATCAGCATCTTCTTGGCCAGCCCGAAGACGAAGATGCCCAGGCCCAGAGCCACGCTGTTGGCGTTGACCCGATAGGTGGCCGGGCTGTTGAACTGCGGCATCATCTGCGCGTGATGCAGCACGGGCCCGGCGATCAGGTGCGGGAAGTACGTGACGAACAGCACGTAGTGGATGAAGCTGCGCTCGTGCACCTTGCCTTGCCAGCAGTCGACAAGGAACGCGATCTGCGTGAAGGTGTAGAACGAGATCCCGATCGGCAGCACGATGTGCACGAGGTCGATCTGCGCAAAGCCTGCCGCGGCCAGGCCGGCGTCGATGTTCTCGAGGAAGAAGTTGGCGTACTTAAAGACCGCCAGCACGCCGAGGTTGATCACGAGCGCAATGATCAGCAGCGCCTTGCGGTGCTTGTCCTCACGGCCGGGGGACGGCGTGAGGCGAAGTCCGAACCAGTAGTTGATGCAGATCGAGCCCAGCAGCAGGGGCAGCGCCTTGACGCTCCACCATCCGTAGAAGAAAAGGGAGGCAAGAGCCAGGAAACCCGCCGCCGACCGGGGACTGCGTGCGCCGATCAGGAAGAAGCCGATCAGGACCAGCGGGAAGAAGACGAAGATGAAGGGATACGAATTGAAAAGCATCGTGAGGGGCGCTGAGGCGTGCGCCGTTTGACGTGATCGTCGTGCAGCCGTCGCGGCGTCAACCCCAAATTATCGCGTGCCGGGCTCGACCCACCGTTTCCAGAGACCCCACACCTGGGCACCGAGTTCCTCCAGGCTAAGAGAGTCGTTGTAGATGACGGCGTCTGCCGCCGCTCGTCGTGCCTTGCGAGAGGCCTGCTGGGAAATGACCGTCCGGACCGCTTCCGGCGCCCAGCCCGAGCGCGCCACGACGCGCTGCAGCTGCGTCGCCTCGGTGGCGTCGACCACCAACACCCGGTCCACGAGGGCACGCCAGCGGCCGGACTCGACAAGCAGCGGCACGTCGAAGACGACCACCGCATCGTTGCCGGCAGCCGCGGCCTGTCGCTGGGTTTCCTCTCCGATCAACGGGTGGAGGATGGCTTCGAGGCGCTGCTTGGCGCTGGCGTCGGCGAACACGATCTGCCGCATCGCAGCGCGATCGAGGCCGCCGTCCGGCGCAATCACGCCAGGGCCGAAGGATGCTTCCAGCGCCGGCACTGCGATGCCGCCAGGTTGTGCGATCGCGCGTGCGATGGCGTCGGTGTCCACCAGCACGGCGCCTTGCCGCACCAGCAGCCCGGCCACTGTGCTCTTGCCACTGCCGATGCCGCCCGTGAGGCCGATGCGTCGCACCATGATGTCCGTCAATGGATCAGTGCGCCCAGTGGAAAGGCGAACGGAATCCACTGCTTCACGACCTGCGGGCCCGCCACGAGGCAGATCAACCCCGCTCCCGCCAGGAAGGGGCCGAAGGCGATGGGGATGTCCCGATGCGCCAGCTTGCCGGCCACGCGCAGCGTGACGCCGATCACTGCGCCCACCAGCGAGGACACGAGAATGATTGCGATAAGGTAGTCGGCGCCGAGCCAGACGCCCAATGCGGCGAGAAGCTTGAAGTCTCCGTAGCCCATGCCCTCCTTGCCCGTGACGAGGCGGAAGGCATGGTAGACAAGCCAGAGGCTCAGGTAGCCGAACACGGCGCCCCATACCGCCGAACTCAGGGAAACGCCGGTCCAGCCCATGGCCGCGCCGATCAGCCCCAGCCAGAGCAGAGGGTAGTTGAGCGAGTCGGGCAGGAACTGGGTGTCGAAGTCGATCAGGAACTGGCAGACCAGCAAAGCGCCGAACGCTGCCCACAGTGCCCCAGACGGCGTGATGCCGAAGCGCCAGGCGCAAAGCGCGAAGAGGCCGCCGGTGATCAGTTCAACCAGCGGGTAGCGCAGGCTGATGGCGGTCTTGCACGCGCCGCAGCGCCCGCGCAGCGCGGCATAGCTCAGCACGGGGATGTTCTCGTACCAGCGGATCTTGTGGCCGCAGGCGCCACAGCGCGACGCCGGGCGCGCCAGGTCGAACGGGGGCTGTGCCTCGAGCACTTTGGCGGCCTTGTCCGCTGCGGCTTCGAGGCCTGCAGGCGCCATGACCTTCGGGTCGAAGGCCATCGACCACAGCGAGGGCACGTCCTTCGACGACATGAGGTTGGCAACCGCCTCGGCCAGCCACTCGCGGTACATCATCACCGGAATGCGATAGATGACAACGTTGAGGAAACTGCCGATCAATAGCCCAAGCACACCGGCGAACGCGGTGTCGAACTCCCTCGAAACGAGCATCAAACGACCTGGCCGAGCTTGAAGATGGGCAGGTACATCGACACCACGATGCCGCCGATGATGGTGCCCAGGAAGACGATGATGATGGGTTCCATCAGGCTCGACAAGCCAGCGACCATGTCGTCGACTTCGGACTCGTAGAAATCGGCCGCCTTTCCCAGCATGTGGTCGATCGAGCCCGACTCCTCGCCGATGGCGGTCATCTGGATCACCATCGATGGGAAGAGATTGGCATTTGTCATTGCCGCGGTGAGGCTGGTGCCCGTGGAGACCTCCTGCTGGATCTTCGCAGTGGCGTCGCCGTAGACGGTGTTGCCCGAAGCGCCACCCACCGAATCGAGGGCTTCGACCAGCGGCACGCCCGCAGCGAACATGGTGGCGAGCGTGCGAGTCCAGCGCGCAACGCAGGACTTTTCGATCAGCGATCCGAAAATCGGGATTCGCAGCAGGACGCGATCCATCACTCGCTGGAAGCGTTCATTGCGCTTCCAGGCTTGAAGGAAGAAATAGACGCCGCCGCCGATCCCACCGAAGATGAGCCACCAGTAGGAGACGAAGAATTCGCTCATTCCCATCACGAACAGGGTCGGCGCCGGCAGGTCGGCGCCGAACGAGGTGAATACCTGCTTGAATGCCGGGATCACGAAGATCATGATGATGGCCACCACCACGAACGCCACGACAACGACGGACGTGGGGTACATGAGGGCCGACTTGATTTTCGATTTGATCGCTTCGGTCTTCTCCATGTACGTGGCAAGACGGTCCAGCAGATCTTCCAGGATACCGGCCGCTTCACCCGCTTCCACCAAGTTGCAGTAGAGGTTGTCGAAGTACTTCGGGTACTTTCGGAAAGCGGCTGACAGTGAAGTGCCGGTTTCCACATCGGTACGTATGTCGTTGAGCAACTTCGCCACGCTTGCATTCGCATTGCCGCGCCCGACGATATCGAAGGACTGCATCAAAGGCACGCCGGCCTTCATCATCGTCGCGAGTTGGCGCGTGAAGATGGCGATGTCCTTGGGTTTGATCGCCTTGCCGGAGCGCGTGCGGCGCTTCTTGATCTTCGAGGCCAGCACGCCCTGGCGGCGTAGGGCGGCCTGCACCTGGTTCTCGCCGGCGGCGCGAAGCTCGCCGCGCACGAGCTTGCCGTTACGGTCCTTGCCCTCCCACTCGAAGACAAACTCCTTGTGCGTGGGCCGCGAGCGGTTGGATGCCACTGTTGCCATTCGATCTCCGGTTTCTCGGTGTGTTCGTTATAAGTTGGTGCAGGCCACCACTTCTTCGAGCGAAGTGAGGCCTTGCATGACCTTGCGCAGGCCGGACTGCCGTAGCGAGCGCACGCCTTCGGCTTCCGATTGCGTGGCGATGTCGAGGGCGCTGCCGTCGCGCAGGATGATTTCCTGGATGGCCTCGGAAATCGGCATCACTTGGTAAATGCCGACGCGGCCCTTGTAGCCGCCGCTGCATGCTGCGCAGCCGACCGGGCGATATGGCTTCCAGCTACCGTCGAGCATTTCTTCTTGGAAGCCCGCCTCCAGCAGGGCTTCCCGCGGTATGTCGGTGGGAGCCTTGCACGTCGTGCACAGGCGCCGTGCGAGCCGTTGCGCCGTGATCAGGATGACGCTCGATGCGATGTTGAACGGTGCGATCCCCATGTTGCGCATCCGCGTGAGCGTCGTGGGGGCGTCGTTGGTGTGCAGCGTGGACAGGACCAGGTGACCGGTCTGGGCAGCCTTGATCGAGATGTCGGCGGTTTCCAGATCGCGGATTTCGCCGACCATGATGATGTCGGGATCCTGGCGCAGGAAGGCGCGCAGCGCGGCGGCAAAGGTCAGTCCTGCCTTCTCGTTGACGTTGACCTGGTTCACGCCGGGCAAGTTGATTTCGGACGGGTCTTCCGCCGTCGCGATATTCACGCCCGGTTGGTTCAGAAGGTTCAGGCAGGTGTACAGCGACACCGTCTTGCCCGAGCCCGTTGGGCCGGTAACAAGCACCATGCCATATGGACGGCCGATCGCATGAAGCAGCCGCTCCTTTTCGTCCGCGTCGTAGCCCAGCGCGTCAATGCCCAGGCGTGCACTGCTGGGGTCGAGAATACGAATGACGATCTTCTCGCCGAACAACGTCGGTAAAGTGCTTACACGGAAGTCGATGACGCGGTCGGGCCCGATCTTGAGCTTCATGCGGCCGTCTTGCGGGACGCGCTTTTCCGAAATATCGAGACGTGAAATCACCTTGATGCGTGATGCCAGCTTGTCCTTGATGACCGTGGGCGGGCTCGCGATTTCACGCAGTTCTCCGTCGATCCGGAAACGCACGCGGTACTGGTGTTCGTAAGGCTCGAAGTGGATGTCCGAGGCCCGCATGCTGATCGCGTCGAGCAGCATCTTGTGCAGGAAGCGTACGACCGGTGCATCTTCGACTTCCGCGATTGCCTGTTCACTGGATTCGCTCGCGGTGTCTGCAGAAACGTCGTCGAACTCGAACTCGCTGCCGACGATGCTGTTGATGGTCTCCGCCGCACTCGCCGCGGTGGCCTCGATCATGCGCGACAGCTTGTCGTACTCCGCGATGACCCAGTCAACGCCCATCTGAGACGCAAACTTGATCTTCTCTGCCGCCTGCTGGTCGGAAGGGTCAGCTGTCGCAACAATGAGACGGTTGTTGCGCTTGCTGAGCACAACGATGCGGTATGCATGGCACAGCTTGGCGTCGAGAAGATCCTTGGGTAGGCGCTGCGGGTCAATCGCGTCGAGATCGAGCAGCGGGGCGCCGAAGGCTGTCGACAGCGTGTGCGCAAGATCGGCGGCCGACACGGCGCCGGAACCCGTCAGTTCGGCGATGAAACTGGTACGGCCGCTCAGCGACTTCTGATAGATGTCCTCCGCGGACTTGGCAGGAAGTTTGCCGGCCGAAACCAGGGCGCGCGCTAGCCCGGGAAGGGCAATCTGCGTGGGTTCTTTGACGGGAAGTTCGGCAGCGGCCATTCAGCGAATGCAAAAGATGTGAAAAAGTGCTTCACGATCATCGCTGAACACTCCTGTGCTGTAAATCGCTACACAGCAACAGGCATGGCCATTTATTTACGCCAGCCGAAAGGCTGGTCGGGGTGAGAGGATTCGAACCTCCGGCCTCTACGTCCCGAACGTAGCGCTCTACCAGGCTAAGCTACACCCCGATGGTTGCAAGAAAAAAAGTAATCGTCCTAGATGCCAACTCAGGAGAGGTGTTCAGGCACGTCGCTCAAGCAACTGAGCCGCCAATTGTAGCAAACCTGAAGCGTGCAAATTGGACGGAAATCCTTTTAATGCATGAATTGCACGCTGGGCTTCGGTTGCTGCAGCAGCACGAGACGCATCCAAGGCCCCGGTTTCGCGAACGATTTCGACGATCTTGCCTAGTTGCGTGGTGTCTCCCGCCTCGATGGCCTCTCGTATCAACTCGCGTTGCGCGGGTGTGCCTCGCTGCATAGCGAAGATGAGCGGCAAGGTCGTCTTGCCTTCGCGCAGATCGTCGCCGACATTCTTGCCGGTTTCCAGTGCATCACCTGCGTAGTCGAGGACATCGTCGATCACCTGGAACGCGGTCCCGAGCGCTTGTCCATAAGTGGCGCAGGCTTCCTCGACCTCGGGGGCGGCGCCTGCCAATACCGCAGCAAGACGCGTGCTGGCTTCGAACAACTTGGCGGTCTTCGAGCGAATCACGCGCAGGTACGCGGCTTCGTCCAGCGATGCGTCGTGCATGTTCATCAACTGAAGCACTTCGCCCTCGGCAATCACGTTCGTCGCTTCGGCCAGAATTTGCATTACACGCATGTTGTTTGCATCCAACATCATCTGGAATGCGCGTGAATACAGAAAGTCGCCTACCAGCACGCTGGCCGGATTGCCGAACGATTCATTTGCGGTGGCGCGACCACGGCGCAGGGTCGATTCATCGACCACGTCATCGTGCAACAGCGTGGCCGTATGAATGAACTCCACCACGGCGGCCAGGTTAAAGCGTTGTTCGCCGGTGTGGCCGAGCGCGCCCGACATCAGAAGCAGCAGCGCCGGCCGCAGGCGTTTGCCGCCAGCGGAGATGATGTATCTGGAAACCTGGCTGACCAGCGGCACGCCCGTGTCGAGGCGTCGGGCAATTACACGGTCGACTTCGACCATGTCGCCGGCAATCAGGTCCAGCACTGTGGCGGTGGGGGAGGTGTCGGCGGCGGGAACTGGCAAGGCGTGGGCGCAGGGCGCTGCTGGGAGGGATGGCGGCCCAAGTCAAGAGAGAGCCGGAAGCGTGAAATTATAGGGAGCCGCTGCAGCCTTTCGGTCGTAAGCAGGGCAGGGGGTAGTGAGTGATCATGAACCGCGATATAATCTTGGGCTCTGCGGAATTCGCCGCGGAGACTCATTTCTAAGAGGTTTACATGTACGCGGTCATAAAAACCGGCGGCAAGCAGTATCGCGTTGCTTCCGGCGAGAAAATCAAAGTAGAACAGATTGCTGCGGACGTAGGCCAGGAAATCGTGATCGACCAGGTTCTGGCCGTCGGAAACGGCGCTGAAATCAAGGTTGGCACGCCCCTGGTGTCCGGCGCAACGGTGACAGTCACGGTACTGTCGCACGGCAAGCACGACAAGGTTCGCATCTTCAAGATGCGCCGTCGCAAGCACTATCAGAAACGTCAAGGCCATCGCCAGCAGTTCACCGAACTGCAAATCGGCGCGATCGCCGGCTAAGGAGAATATTCCATGGCACAGAAAAAAGGCGGCGGCTCAACGCGAAACGGGCGCGATTCCAAGCCCAAGATGCTCGGCGTGAAGGCTTTCGGCGGCGAGTTGATCAGCGCGGGCTCGATCATCGTGCGTCAGCGCGGCACCCAGTTCCACCCCGGCGTGAACGTCGGTGTGGGCAAGGACCACACGCTCTTCGCTCTGGTCGACGGCCACGTGTCGTTCGGTCAAAAGGGTGCTCTGAACAAGCACACGGTCAACGTGACCCCCGCGGCTTAAGCCCCGAAGTCACTTCGATCACCCGAGGCCCCGCATTGCCGGGGCTTCTTCATTTGTAAACTGGACATCCCATGAAGTTCGTCGACGAAGCCTTCATCGACATCGCCGCCGGCGATGGCGGCAACGGCTGCGTGTCGTTCCGTCATGAGAAGTACAAGGAATTCGGCGGCCCCAATGGCGGCGACGGCGGCCGAGGCGGCCACGTGTTCGCGGTGGCCGATTCCAACCTCAACACGCTCGTCGACTTCCGCTACTCCCGCCGCCATGAGGCCAAGCGCGGCGAGCACGGCATGGGCTCCGACATGTTCGGTGCCGCGGGCGACGACATCACGCTCAAGATGCCGGTCGGCACGATCATCTCCGATGCCGAAACCGGCGAGGTGCTGTTTGAACTGCTGAAGGAAGGCGAAGTCATCACCATCGCGAAAGGTGGCGATGGCGGCTTCGGCAACATGCGGTTCAAGAGTGCGATCAACCGCGCCCCGCGCCAGAAGACGCCAGGCTGGCCCGGCGAGAAACGCAGCGTCAAGCTCGAGTTGAAGGTGCTTGCCGATGTGGGCCTGCTCGGAATGCCGAATGCCGGCAAGTCGACACTGATCAGCGCCATTTCCAACGCGCGTCCACGCATTGCGGACTACCCGTTCACCACGCTGCACCCGAACCTTGGTGTGGTACGCGTGGGTCCGGAGCAGAGCTTCGTGGTGGCAGACCTGCCGGGGCTGATCGAGGGCGCCGCCGAAGGGGCCGGCCTGGGGCACCTCTTCCTGCGTCACCTCCAGCGCACACGCTTGCTGCTGCATGTGGTCGACATGGCGCCGTTCGACGACGCCGTCGATCCGGTCGCTCAGGCCAAGGCCATCGTGGGCGAACTCAAGAAGTACGACGCTGCGCTCTACGAGAAGCCACGCTGGCTCGTGCTCAACAAGCTCGACATGGTGCCAGCCGAAGAGCGCGCAGCGCGTGTCAAGGACTTCGTGAAGCGCCTGCGCTTCAAGGGGCCTGTATTCGAGATCTCGGCGCTCACCCGCGAAGGCTGCGAGCATCTGGTGCAGGCGATCTACCAGCAGGTCAAGGCCGAGCAGGTCGCCGAGCACGCGCCGGTGGTTGTCGATCCGCGCTTTGCGCCGCTGCCGCCCGAGGGCGCCTGAGCAATACCGCGGCGCCCCCGGCCGGTAGGCGCCTTCAACAGACAGACAGATAGCAACCCTCGCAGCCCTCACGACAGCATCGCCCGACAATGACCTCGAACTCCGGATCCACTGCCTTGCGGGATGCCCGCCGAATCGTCGTCAAGGTGGGCTCCAGCCTCGTGACCAACGAGGGCCGCGGTCTCGACGAGGCAGCCATCGGCGAATGGTGCAGGCAACTCGCTGCGCTGGTGCGTGATGGCCGCGAGGTCGTCATGGTGTCGAGCGGCGCGATCGCCGAGGGCATGAAGCGACTCGGCTGGCGCACCCGTCCGCACGAAATCAACGAACTGCAGGCAGCGGCTGCCGTCGGCCAGATGGGCCTGGCCCAGATGTACGAAACCAAGCTGCGCGAAAACGAGATCGGCAGCGCACAGGTGCTCCTCACGCATGCCGACCTGGCCGACCGTGAGCGGTATCTGAACGCGCGTTCGACGCTGGTCACCTTGCTCAAGCTGGGCGTGGTGCCTGTCATCAATGAAAATGACACGGTCGTCAATGACGAGATCAAGTTCGGCGACAACGACACGCTCGGCGCGCTCGTGGCCAACCTGGTCGAGGCCGATGCTTTGGTCATCCTGACCGACCAGAAGGGCCTGTACACCGCCGATCCGCGCAAGGATCCCGATGCCCGGTTCGTCCATGAGGCCGCCGCCGGAGACCCTGCGCTGGAAGCCATGGCCGGCGGCGCCGGGTCCAGCATCGGTCGCGGTGGAATGATCACCAAGATTCTCGCGGCCAAGCGTGCGGCCGGCTCGGGCGCCTCCACCGTCATCGCCTGGGGCCGCGAGCCCGAAGCCCTGTTGCGCCTTACGCGCGGCGAAGCCATCGGCACCTTGCTGGTGGCACAGACTGCCAAGCACCAGGCCCGCAAGCGCTGGATGGCCGATCACCTGCAACTGCGTGGCGCGGTGGTCGTCGATGCGGGGGCCGCCGCCAAGGTGCGCGCGGAAGGCAAGAGCTTGTTGCCGATCGGCATGACCGGCGTGTCGGGCGAATTCTCGCGCGGCGATGTCATTGCAGTGCGCGATGCCGACGGTGTCGAATTGGCCCGCGGCCTGGCCAACTACTCGAGCGTGGAGGCGCGGTTGCTGTGCCGCAAGCCATCGACCGAATTCGAGCGGCTGCTGGGCTATGTGGCGGAACCCGAAATGGTCCACCGCGACAACATGGTGTTGATGCCAGGCTGATCAAAAAACAACGGGGCTCAAGGCCCCGTTCTTGTTTGACCCGGTGCAGGCTACTGCACTTCCCGAATCGGATTGCGGATGTTCTGGACCATGTCGCCGACCGACGCACGCGGCGCATTGCCGCGGCACAGTGCCTGCGTTGCCAGCGCCCGGGTATAGCTCGAATTCATGTCGTTCAGACGCTTCCACTCGGGCTTGGGCGAATCCTGCCAGGCGCCATTGTTGTAGCGGGCATAGCTTTTCATTTCCGCAGTCGAGCAACGGACGCCTTCGTAGAAGGCATTGAGTGCGCCGCCGCTCTTGTTGTGCGCCACGACCACATAGCGCACGATGCCGTCGCCGGTGATGGCGATCGTCTTCGGGTCCAGGCCGAACTGGAGGCTCATGTATGAGGGCATCTGGATCGGCAGCAACCGGCTTTCGCTGAAGGCCGGAGGTGGCGGTGTGGCAGTTTCCTCCCATTCCTTGTCCGTTTCGTAGCGCTTGGGCGGCGGCGGCAAACCCGATTGAGCCCAGTCGGCGTTGTCGGTGTCGTGCGTGCCCGAGGCGCAGCCTGCCAGCACGCCGAAGCACAGAAGCAGAAGGGCGCGCTCAGCGTTGCGTCGGAAGGAAGGGCGCTTTGTTGTGGGGAAGGGAAGGTTCATCGCTCGCTGAAGGAATGTCGGGATGCGGATCGAAGCTCCCGCCGGGCGGCAGGTCGAGTCCGGGAGGGGCTCCGGCGTCCAGCGGGTGGCGCTCGAACTCGCGAGCGCGCACGTTGCTGCGCAGGAAGCGGTTGCGGAAATCCTGCCGCGGCAGGTAGCGAGCAAGCTCGGTGAGCGCCATCTCGTAGACGCCGCGCTTGAACTCGACGACCACGTCGAGCGGCACCCAGTAGTCGTGCCAGCGCCAAGCGTCGAATTCGGGATGGTCGGTGGCACGCAGGTTGAGATCCCAGTCGTGGCCGACGAGTTGCAGCAGATACCAGATTTGTTTCTGGCCCTTGTAGTGGCCCCGTGCGTCACGGCGGATGAACCGATCCGGCACCTCGTAGCGCAACCAGTCGCGGGTACGGGCCACGATGCGCACGTGCTCCGGGTGGAGCCCCACTTCCTCGTGCAGTTCCCGGAACATGGCCTGTTCGGGACTTTCGCCGCGATCTATGCCGCCTTGCGGAAACTGCCAGGAATGTGTGCGTATGCGCTTGCCCCAGAAAACCTGGTTTCTCTGGTTGAGCAGGATGATGCCGACGTTGGGCCTGAAGCCGTCCCGGTCGAGCATAATCAAACCCCAATTTTTGAACTGAGTCGATTATGCATGCCGGGGTGCCCTCGGCAAGCTGCCGATGCCAGGCTCTCAGGGTCTCTCCGGGGGAGCAGTCCCCCACTTCCCAACTTCGAATCCCGCGACTCCATCACTGCCATCCCGATGAAAGCTTCCCGATTTTTTGTCTCCACCCTCAAGGAAGCGCCCGCTGACGCAGAGGTCGCGAGCCACCGGCTCATGATGCGTGCCGGCATGATCAAGAAGCTCGGCACGGGCATCTACACCTACATGCCCATGGGCCTGCGCGTGATCCGCAAGGTCGAGGCGATCGTGCGCGAGGAGATGAACCGCGCCGGTGCTGTCGAGATGACGATGCCCGTGGTGCAGCCCGCCGAGTTCTGGCAGGAAACCGGCCGTTTCGAGAAGATGGGCCCCGAGCTGCTGCGCATCAAGGACCGCCACGATCGCGACTTCGTGATCCAGCCGACCAGCGAAGAGGTCGTGACAGACATCGCGCGCCAGGAAATCCGCAGCTACAAGCAGCTGCCGAAGAACTTCTACCAGATCCAGACCAAGTTCCGTGACGAGCGCCGTCCGCGCTTCGGCCTGATGCGCGGGCGCGAATTCATCATGAAGGACGCCTACAGCTTCGACCGCGACCTCGACGCCGCCAAGGCCAGCTACCAGGTCATGGCGCAGGCCTATCGCACCATCTTCGACCGCTTCGGCCTGCGCTACCGTGCCGTGGCGGCCGACAGCGGCGCCATCGGCGGCGACCTGAGCGAAGAGTTCCAGGTGATTGCCGCCACCGGCGAAGACGCCATCGTCTACTGCCCCGACAGCAGCTACGCCGCGAACATGGAAAAGGCGGAAGCCCTGGCGCCATCGGGCCCGCGTCCCGCTGCCGCCAAGGCGCTCGAGAAGACGCCGACGCCCGGCAAGGCCACCTGCGAAGACGTGGCGGTGCTGCTTGGCGTGCCGCTGTCGACCACCGTCAAGTCGCTCGTGCTGGCCACCGACATCGTCGACGCCGCCGGAAATCCCAAGGGCTCGCAAGTCTGGCTGCTGCTGCTGCGCGGCGACCATGAAATGAACGAGATCAAGGTGAGCAAGCTGCCAGGCCTCGACAAGGGCTTCCGGTTCGCCACCCTGGCCGAGATCGACGAGCACTTCGGCTGCAAGCCGGGCTACCTCGGTCCGCTGAACCTGAAGAAGCCTGTGAAGATGGTGGCCGACCGCGAAGTGGCCGTCATGGCCGACTGGATCACCGGCGCCAACGAGGCCGACTTCCACATGACCGGCGTCAACTGGGGCCGCGACCTGCCCGAGCCCGACCTCGTCGCCGACCTGCGCAACGTGGTCGCCGGCGACGCCTCGCCGGACGGCAAGGGCGTGCTGGCCATCGAGCGCGGCATCGAGGTGGGCCACGTCTTCGTGCTGGGCACCAAGTACAGCAAGGACATGAATGCCACCTACCTCGACGAAGGCGGCAAGCCGCAGTTCCTCGAGATGGGCTGCTACGGCATCGGCATCACGCGACTGCCGGCCGCAGCCATCGAACAGAACCACGACGAGCGCGGCATCATCTGGCCCGACGCGATCGCGCCGTTCACCGTCGTTGTCTGCCCGATCGGCATGGACCGCAGTGCCGAGGTCAAGACCGCGGCCGAGGCGCTCTACGAAGAACTGCTCGCCAAGGGCGTCGACGTGCTGCTCGACGATCGCGGCGAACGCCCCGGCGCGATGTTCGCCGACTGGGAGCTGATCGGCGTGCCGCACCGCGTGGTCATCTCCGACCGTGGCCTCAAGGAAGGCCAGCTCGAATACCAGCATCGCCGCGACACCGCGGCCACCAAGGTCCCTGTGGCCGGCATTGCCGACTTCATCGCCGGCAAGCTCTCGGCATGAGCCTGGAGGGCGGCCTCTCGCGGCGCCAGTGCCTCGGCGGCGCCCTGACGACGGGCGCCCTTGGGCTGCTGTCGTTGTCGCGAGCCGCCCATGCAGGCGCGCAGATCGAGGAGCCGCTGATCGACTCGGTGCGCACCGCGCTGAGTTCGGCCATCCACAACAAGGCACCGCCGGTGCCGCAGTTCCCGAGCACGGAGACGCGCCTCGCCTACCTGCGCTGGCTCGGGGAGATGAGCGAGCGCCTGAAAAAGAAGATTGCCGACGCGCCGTCGCGCATCGAATTCCTGCAGACCGTCTGGTACGAGGCCAAGCGCTCGGGGCTGGAGGTGAGCCTGGTGCTGGGGCTGGTGCAGGTCGAGAGCAACTTCCGCAAGTTCGCCGTCTCGAGCGCCGGCGCGCGAGGCTACATGCAGGTCATGCCGTTCTGGACGCGCGTGATCGGCGACAGCGACCCGGCCAAGCTCTTCCACATGCAGACCAACCTGCGCTTCGGCTGCGTGATCCTGCGTCACTACCTCGACCGCGAGAACGGCGACCTGTACATGACGCTCGGGCGCTACAACGGCAGCCGCGGCAAGTCGCCGTACCCCAATGCCGTGTTTGCCAACCAGCGGCTCTGGGTGTTCAACGACAGGCCGCAGGAACGCGAGAAGGACAAGGACCGCGCCTCCGCGGCGGGCTGAGGGCCGAGCGCCGTCAGTTAGCCGGAGCCTTCGCGGTGCCCGAACCCTTCGTGACCATCACCTGGTCGATGCGGTAGCTGTCGACGTCCATCACCTCGAAGGTGTAGCCGCCCCAGGTCACGTTGTCGGTGCGCTTCGGCACGCGGCGCAGCATCACCATCAGGAAGCCCGCCAGCGTCTCGTATTCCTCCGAGTGCGGCAGCTCGTCGATGTGCAGTGCGCGCTGCACGTCCTGGATCGGCGTGACGCCGTCGATCAGCCACGAGTTCTCGTCGCGCTGCACGATCTGCTCTTCGTCGGGCGTCGACACGAGGTCGCCCATCACCGTGCTCATCACGTCGTTGAGCGTGATCACGCCCACCACCAGGCTGTATTCGTTGACGATGATCGCGAAGTCCTCGTGGGCCTGCTGGAACTGCTCGAGCACCTCGGTGAGGGAAAGCCGGTCGGGGATGACCAGCGCCTTGTGCAGCGGCAGGCCCTGGTCGAAGGCCAGCGGCTGCCCGCTGAGCACGCGCTGGAACATGTCCTTGGCGTCCACGTAGCCGAGCACATGGTCGATGTCGCCGTCGCACACCGGATAGGCCGAGAAGGGCTCGGCCACGATGCGCGCCCGCAGCACCGTCTCGGGGTCGTCGTGCAGGAACCATGCGATGTTGTCGCGCACGGTCATCACGCTGCTGACGAGGCGCGTGTCGAGCTCGAAAACGTTGGCGATCACCTGCTGCTCGCGCACCGCCAGCACGCCGGCCCGCGCGCCGGCCTCCGTCATCGCGAGGATGTCGGCCGAGGTGATCTTGTCGTCGCGCGCCATGGGCATGCCGAGCATCTTGAACAGCAGGTCGGTGCAGCGCGTGAAGAACCACACCAGCGGCTTGAAGGTGGTGATGAGGAACTGCATCGGCCCGACCATGCGCACCGCCAGCTGCTCGGGGTTGCTCATGCCGAGCCGTTTGGGGAAGAGATCGGCGAACACCAGGAACACGGCGATCACGATCACGAACGAGCACAGGAAAGCCACGTTGGCCGAGGCTTCCACGCTCAGCCATCTCTCGAAGAACACCGCGAAGTACGGACTGAGCGATCCTTCGCCGACCACGCCGCCGAGGATGGCCACTGCGTTGAGCCCGATCTGCACGACGGTGAAGTAGTGGCCCGGCTGCTCCTGCACGCGCAGCACCTTCTCCGCGCGCGGGTCGCCCTCGTCGGCCATCTGGCGCAGGCGCAGGCGGCGCGAGGCAGCCAGGGTGATTTCGGCAAGCGAGAAGAACGCGCTCATCGCGATCAGCAAGGCGATGATGAGCAGGCTTTGGGTCAGAGTCATGGTGGCACGTCGAAGGTTGCCATGGTGCCATGACTGGAGCGCATTCAGCGGCACCGCGGAACCGGCTTTGCCGGGCCGCCGGTGTGCCCCCGGAAAGGGGTGGCGTGGCGACACGAAGTGCGCAACGCCTGGGGGCGAGACTAAGTTCCGCCGTGAGGGTGGGTCGGATCGACCCAGAGCACCGATTCCGGCTTCTCGACCGGCTCGATGTCGAGGTTCACGGCCACCGCTTCACCGTCGCTGCGGCAGAGCACGCATTCGAGCGTTTCGGTGGGGCTGGCGTTGATCTCTTGGTGCGGCACATAGGGCGGCACGTAGATGAAGTCGCCCGGCCCGGCCTCCGCGGTGAACTCGAGCTTCTCGCCCCAGCGCATGCGGGCCCGCCCGCGCACCACGTAGATCACCGATTCGAGGTGGCCGTGGTGGTGGGCGCCGGTCTTGGCATCGGCGTGGATGGTCACGGTGCCGGCCCACAGCTTCTGTGCGCCGACGCGCGCGAAGTTGATGGCCGCCGCCCTGTTCATGCCCGGTGTCTGGGCGGTGTTGACATCGAGCTGCCCGGCGCCGATGACGCGCACGCCGTCGTGCTTCCAGGCTGGCGCGGCGGCATCGCTGCCTTCTTCGTCGTGCGAATGGCCGTGACCGGCATCGCCGTGATCGTGGCTCATTCCAGAGCCCTCGGTATCAGGCCGCCGCGCCGCCGCCGACGACCTGCTGCAGTTCGCCCGACTCGTACATCTCCATCATGATGTCCGAGCCGCCGATGAACTCGCCCTTGACGTAGAGCTGCGGAATGGTGGGCCAGTTGCTGTATTCCTTGATGCCCTGGCGGATGCCGTCGTCCTCGAGCACGTTGACGGTCTTGAGCGACTTGGTGTCGACACCGATCGCCTTGAGGATCTGGATCGCGCGGCCGGAGAAACCGCACATCGGGAAACTGGCGTTGCCCTTCATGAAGAGCACGAGTTCGTTGGTCTTGACGAGATCGTCGATGCGTTGTTGAGCGTCGGACATGGGGACTCCTGAAAAGTGGGCTGGAGGGATTATTTCACCGCGCGCCAGATTCCGCCGGAACAGCGCTGGATGCCGGCGAGGTCTTCGCGGCTTTGCACTTCGGCGAAACCGCGTTCGGCGAGCAGTTGCCGCACGGCGTGGGCCTGGTCGTGGCCGTGCTCGAGGAGCAGCCAGCCTCCATCGGCGAGATGGGCGGGCGACTGCCGGACGATCTGGCGGATGTCGTCGAGGCCATCGATGCCTGCCTCCAGCGCGGACGTCGGCTCGTGTCGCAAAGCGGGCAGATGGGGATCGCCGGCGGCGATATACGGCGGATTGCTGGCGATGACCGTGTAGCCGGTGCCGGCGTCCTCGAGCCAGTTCGCCTGGGCGAAGCGCACCGGCAGGCCGAGGCGCCGGGCATTTGCCTCTGCGACTTCGAGGGCATCGGCGCTGGCGTCGACCGCGTCGACTTGCGCATCGGCGCGGGCGTGCTGCAGGGCCAGCGCGATCGCGCCGCTGCCCGTGCCGAGGTCCAGCACGCGCGGTGCGGCCCGGCCTTCCAGGCACTGCAGCGCCCATTCGACCAGCGTCTCGGTGTCAGGACGCGGCACCAGCACGCGGGCATCGACATGCAGGTCGAGCCCGCGGAATTCCTTGCTGCCGAGCAGGTAGGCGACCGGCTCGCCGGCAAGGCGGCGCGACAGGTGCGCTGCCAGCACCGACCATGCCGCCTCGGGCATCGTGTCGGTGTCGTGCGCCAGCAGCCAGGCCCGGTCGTGTGGCGCGCGGCCGAGCGCATGCAGCAGCAGCAGCTGTGCGTCGAGCCGTTCCACGCCCAGCGCCACGGCCGCGGCCAGTGCCTGCGCCACGGTCGAGGGCAGCGGGTTTTCGGTGCTGTCCATCATGCCGGCAGGCTCGATTCGAGCTCGGCCAGTTGTTCGGCTTCGCGCGCCGCGCGCAGGGCCTCGAGCACGTCGCCCAGGTCGCCCTCCATGATGGCCAGCAGCTTGTAGAGCGTGAGGTTGATGCGGTGGTCGGTCAGCCGGCCTTGCGGAAAGTTGTACGTGCGGATGCGGTCCGAGCGGTCGCCGCTGCCGATCAGGCCCTTGCGCATCGCCGCGTCCTTGGCGGCGCGCTCGTTGCGGTCCTTTTCCTGGATGCGCGCCGACAGCACCTGCAGCGCCTTGGCCTTGTTGCGGTGCTGGCTGCGGTCGTCCTGGCACTCGGCCACGATGCCGGTCGGGATGTGCGTGATGCGAACGGCCGAATCGGTCTTGTTGATGTGCTGGCCGCCGGCGCCGCTCGCGCGGTAGGTGTCGATGCGCAGGTCGGCCGGGTTGATCTGCACCGCCACGGCTTCGTCGGGCTCGGCCAGCACGGCGACCGTGCAGGCACTGGTGTGGATGCGGCCCTGCGTCTCGGTCGCCGGCACGCGCTGTACACGGTGGCCGCCCGACTCGAAGCGCAGGTGCCCGAACACATCGTCGCCGACGACGCGGATCACCACTTCCTTGTAGCCACCGAGTTCGCTCTCGCTCTCGCTCACGATCTCGCAGCGCCATCCGGCGCGCTCGCAGTAGCGCGTGTACATGCGCAGCAGGTCGCCCGCGAAAAGGGCCGATTCGTCGCCGCCGGTGCCGGCGCGGATTTCGAGGAAGGCGTTGCGCGCGTCGTCCGGGTCCTTCGGCAGCAGCAGGCGCTGCAGCTCTTCCTCGAGCTGCACCAGCTCGGCCTCGGCGCTGGCGATCTCTTCCTTCGCCATCTCGGCCATGTCGGGGTCGTCGAGCATCTCCTTGGCGCCTGCGATGTCCGATTCGCGCTGCCTGTAGCGCTCGTAGCGGCCGGCGATCTGCGTCACTTCGGCGTGCTCGCGCGAGATGGTGCGGTACTGCGCCATGTCGCTCATGATGTCTTCGCGCGAGAGCAGGAAGTCGAGTTCGCCCAGGCGCTGGGCATAGCGTTCGAGTTGATGGCGCAGAAAGGGTTTCACGGCGGAAGAGGCTCGACAAGATGAAAGGAAGATGCCGCTGCAGCGGCACGGCGCCTGCAGGCCGCGGCACCCAGGCCGGGCCGGTCGCTGACCAGCGTCGCTAACGCTCTTTGCGCAGGAACAGGCGCGAGATGGCCTGCGCGGTCTGCTCGCGCGAGGCGGCGTCGCCCGCGTGCAGCTCGGCCATGGCGCCGTGCATCATCTTCTGCGTGAGCCCGCGAGACATGGCTTCGAGCACGGCCTCGACCGATTCGCCCTTGGCCAGCAGCTTGCGGGCGCGCGCCATTTCGGCGGCGCGCCATTCGTCGGCCTGCGCATTGAGCTGCTGGATCAGCGGCACGGTGCCGCGCTGGCCCAGCCAGTGCATGAAGCTTTGCACGCCCGCATCGATGATGACTTCGGCCTGCGCCACGGCGGCCTGGCGGTTGGCTTGGCCTTGCTGCACCACCTGGGCGAGGTCGTCGACGGTGTAGAGGTAGATGTCCTCGAGCGCCTTCACTTCGGGCTCGATGTCGCGCGGTACGGCCAGGTCGACCATGAACATCGGGCGGTGCTTGCGCGCCTTGAGCGCGCGTTCCACGGCGCCGAGACCGATGATCGGCAGCGTGCTGGCGGTGCAGCTCACGACGATGTCGAATTCCGCCAATCGCGAGGGGAGGTCCGCCAGGCGCATGGCTTCGCCGCCGAAGCGGGAGGCGAGCTTTTCGCCGCGCTCGAGCGTGCGATTGGCAATGGCGATCGACTTGGGGTCCTTGGCAGCGAAGTGCGTGGCCGCGAGGTCGATCATTTCGCCCGCGCCGACGAACAGCACGCGCGTGGTGCGCAGGTCTTCGAACAGCTGGCCGGCCAGGCGCACCGCCGCGGCGGCCATGCTGATGGAATGCGCGCCGATCTCGGTGGCGGTGCGCACTTCCTTGGCCACGGCGAACGAGCGCTGGAACAGCTGGTTGAGCGTGCTGCCGAGCGCGCCGGCGGTTTCCGCCGCGCGCACGGCGTCCTTCATCTGGCCGAGGATCTGCGCCTCGCCGAGCACCATCGAGTCGAGCCCGCTGGCCACGCGGAAGGCGTGGCGCGCGGCTTCGTCATCGTGCAGCGTGTAGGCATGCGAGCGCAGCAGCGCCGGCGCCACGCCGCCGCTTTGCGCCAGCCAGCCGAAGGTGTGGTCCAGCGCGGCGTGTTCCGAGGCGCAATAGATCTCGGTGCGGTTGCAGGTGGAAATGATCGCGGCCTCGACCTGGGGGTGGCGGCCGGAAGCGAAGGAACTGCGAAGGCTCTGCAGCGTGGGGGCGATCTGGTCGAGCGCGAACGCGAAACGACCGCGCAGATCGAGCGGCGCGGTCGTGTGGTTCAAGCCGAGAGCCCAGACTGACATGCGCGTGATTATAAAATCAGCAGCCGCACCAGGCTTGCAAAGGGACAAATGGCTTTCCCTATGACAGCCATAACCCTGGCCGCATGACCTGCCGCATGCGGCGCCCCTCCCGATGGACCTGCTGGCCCTCCTGAATCACCTGCTCAATTTCGTGGCACCCGCGGCCTTCCTGGCCCTGGTGCTGGTTGTTGCCGGACGCTTCCTGGGTGGCCGGCGCGCGGGGGTGCCGCGCTGGTGGGTGCAATGCGGGATGACCTTCCTGGCCGGCGTCGCGGTGCTGGTGGTCGGCCTCCTGGCTTCCGGTCGCGACGGGATGATGGTGACCTACGCCGCGCTGGTGGTGGTCTGCGGCGTCGTCCAGTGGCTGGCGATGCGCGGCTAGCGCCGCTGAAAGCGACTCAGCCCAGCCGGCGGCTCATGTAGACCGAGTCGCCCGGGTACGTGGCGAGCCGGGCCTGCTGGCCGGCATTCGCGGGCTGCGCCGGCGCATAACCCTGGCGTTCCCAGAACCCGACCGATGATTGCACCGACACCAGCGTGGAATGCAGCCAGCCGGCGCCTGCCGCGTATGCCCAGGCATGGCGAACCAGCCGCGGCCCGAGGCCGAGCCCCGAGGCATCGGGGTGCACGGCCAGGTCATGCAGATACAGCGAATCGGCTTCGGCAGCCACCTCGAACTCGCCGTGCAAGGGCGTGAGCTTGCCCACCGTCGACGGATAGCCCACCAGGTAGGCCTGCACGCGGCCCTTGTATTCCACTACCCAGCCGGTGTGCGGCGCGGCCGCGAGGCGCCGCGCGATCAGCCCGCCGTCCTCCACGAACCCCGCGCCGTAGCAGGCGAGCTGCACCGCCAGCACGGCGTCGAGATCGTCTGCGCGCATGGCGCGCACGGCCATGGCGTCCGGCTGCGTCATCAGGCCAGCAGCAGCTTGTCGTCGTCGAGCTTCTCGCCGCGCGTCTGCTCGAACATGCGCAGCAGGTCGGGCACGTCCAGCCCCGCGCGCTGCGGCCCGGCCACGTCGAGGATCACCTGGCCCTCGTGCAGCATCACCGTGCGCGAACCATAGTCCAGCGCCTGGCGCATGCTGTGCGTCACCATCATCGCGGTGAGCTGGCCGGCCTCGACGATCTTGGCCGTCAGCTCCAGCACGAAGGCCGCGGTCTTCGGATCGAGTGCCGCGGTGTGCTCGTCCAGCAGCAGGATGCGCGACGGCTTCAGCGATGCCATCAGCAGGCTCACCGCCTGGCGCTGGCCGCCCGACAGCAGGCCGATGCGATCGGCCAGCCGGTTCTCGAGCCCCAGTTTCAGGATCGACAGCTTCTCTCGGAACAGCTCGCGCAGGCCGCGGTTGAGCGCAAAGCCGAAGGCCCGGCGCTCGCCGCGCTTCCAGGCCAGCGCCATGTTCTCCTCGATGGTCAGCGCCTCGCAGGTGCCCGCCATCGGGTCCTGGAACACGCGGGCCACCATGCCCGAGCGCTGCCAGGCGTTCATGCGCGTCACTTCCTTGCCGTCGATCTCGATGCGGCCCTTGTCGACGATCAGGTCGCCGCTCACCGCATTGAGGAAGGTCGACTTGCCCGCGCCGTTCGAGCCGATCACGGTGACGAACTGGCCGGTGGGAATCTCCAGGCTCAGGCCGCGCAGCACGCGGTTCTCGATCGGCGTGCCCGGGTTGAAGGTCATCTCGAGTTGTTGGGCGCGCAGCATCAGTTCTTCCCCTTGAAAAGCCCGCCCAGCTTGCGCTTGTAGGCCGGCACCAGCAGTGCGCAGGCCACCAGCACGGCGGTCACCAGGTTCAGGTCCTGCGCCTGGAGACCCATGAAGTCGGTGTTCAGCGCCATGGCGATGAAGAAGCGGTACAGCAGCGCGCCCAGGATGCACGCCAGCGTGGTGATCACCATGCTGCGCGCGGGCAGCAGGGTTTCGCCGATGATCACCGCGGCCAGGCCAATCACGATGGTGCCGACGCCCATCGAGATGTCGGCCGTGCCCTGGCTCTGCGCGAACAGTGCGCCGGCCAGCGCCACCAGCGCGTTCGACAGCGCCAGGCCCGCCATGGTGTGGAAGTCGGTGGAAATGCCCTGGGCCCGCGCCATGCGCGCGTTGCCGCCCGTGGCGCGCATCGCCAGGCCGGCTTCCGAGGCGAAGAACATGTCGACCACGATCTTCGCGGCGATCACGACGAGCAGCAGCAGCAGCGGCTTGGCCCACTGCTCGGGCATGCCGCCGAAGCTGGCCATGCTGAACACCGTGGGCTCGGTGATGAGCGCCACGTTGGGCTTGCCCATCACGCGCAGGTTGATGGAGTACAGCGCGATCATCACCAGGATGCTCGCGAGCAGCTGCATGATCTTCAGCTTCACGTTGAGCCAGGCCGTGACCCAGCCCGAGATGGCGCCGGCCACGCAGGCCACCGCGGTGGCGGCCACCGGGTTCCAGCCGGCGACGATCAGCGTCGCGGCCACGGCGGCGCCGAGCGGAAAGCTGCCGTCCACCGTGAGGTCGGGAAAATTGATGATGCGGAACGACATGAAGACGCCCAGCGCGACCAGTCCGAATATCAGACCGATCTCGATGGCGCCCAGCGAGGCGATGAGGGACATGAGGAAGAAGCTCCCGGCGAAGACGAAAGGACGGGCCGCCCGCAGGACGGCCCGTCGGGGGCGATGAGCGCGGGACTTACTTGGTGTTCACGACCTTGGCGGTCTTCAGCAGTTCTTCCGACAGCGTCACGCCCTGCAGCTTGGCTGCGCCCGGGTTCACCACCAGCTCGAAGTTGGTGCTGGTCTGCGAGGCGATGGCGCCGGGCTTCTCGCCCTTCAGGATGCGCACCACGATCTTGCCGGTCTGGCGGCCGATGTCGCTGTAGTTCAGGCCCAGGGCGGCCACCGCGCCGCGTTCCACGGTGGCCGTGTCGGCCGCCACCACCGGGAGCTTGGCCTGTTGCGCCACTTTCACGATGCCCTCGAAAGCCGAGACCACGTTGTTGTCGGTGGGCGTGTAGATCACGTCGGCCTTGCCGACCAGGCTCTGGGCGGCGGTCGGCACGTCCACCGTGCGGGCGGCGGCGGCCTCGACCACCGTCATGCCCGCGTCGGCAGCGGCCTTCTTCAGCGAGGCCACGATGGCCACCGAGTTGGCTTCGCCCGGGCTGTAGATCACGCCGACGCGCTTGGCGGCGGGCACCACCTGCTTGATGAGCGCAATGTGCTTCTCGAGCGGCGACAGGTCCGACACACCCGTGACGTTGGTGCCGGACGCTTCCCAGTTCTTCACCAGCCTGGCGGCCACCGGGTCGGTGATGGCCGAATAGACCACCGGAATCGTCTTGGTGGCCGCCACCACGGCCTGCGCCGACGGCGTGGCAATGGCGACGATCGCATCGGGCTGGTCGCCCACGTACTTGCGCGCGATCTGGGCGGCCGTGCCGACATTGCCTTGCGCGCTCTGGTAGGTGAACTTGAGGTTCTTGCCTTCTTCGTAGCCGGCGGCCTTCAGTTCCGCCTTCACGCCGTCGCGCACCGCGTCCAGCGCCGGATGCTCGACGATGGCCGTCACGGCCACCGACTTGGTGTCCGCCGCGAAGGACGCAGTGGTCGCCAGCATGCCGAAGGCCAGGGTGGCTGCGTTGAGGGAAGTGCGAAGCAAAGCGTTTTTCACGAAAAGGGATCTCCGGAGGTAGGGAATGGAATGCGTCTGAAGCCGCCGATGAAGGCTGGCGGCGAAGGATTCAGCGGCCCTGGATCGCGGCACGCGGCTCCAGGGCGCTCGAAGTCTAGATCGTACTTTGCACAATTAAGGTGCATGAAAGGCCCGGGCTTACCCCGCTTTGCGCCATAAGATTGCATTACTTTGGTGCATCAGGAGAGAAAATTGCATGACATCGCCTTGGACCGGATCGACCGCAAGATCCTCGAGCACCTGCAGGTGAACGGCCGGGTGTCGAACCTGGAGCTTGCCGACGTGGCCAATCTCTCGCCAGCGCAATGCCTGCGGCGCCACCGGCGCCTGGAGGAGCTGGGCCTGATCCACGGCTACGCGGCGCGGCTGAATGCACGGCGCATCGGGCTTGGCGTGACGGCCTTCATCCACGTGACCATGGCGCGCGGCCATGTCGACGAGCTGCCCAAGTTCCAGGACCTGATCGCCGACATGAAGCAGATCCTGGAGTGCTATTCGGTCACCGGCGATTTCGACTACGTCCTCAAGGTGGTCGCGCACGACCTGGAGTCGCTCTCGCAGTTCCTCATGCACACGCTGATGCACATGCCCGGTGTGTCGGCGGTGCGTTCGAGCGTGTGCCTCAACGAGGTCAAGTTCACCACGGCCCCGCCGCTGGAGTAGGCCCGCGGGCCGCGCTCAGCTCTGCACGCCCGGAATCGGCGATGCGGGCGACGAAGGCACGATCGGCGTGGCGAGAGGCTCCGGCGCGGTGGAGGCTGCCATCACCATCGTGGGCACCGCCAGCGGCAGCGAGGCCTTCTTCAGCTCGTCGAGGATCACGAACAGCAGGTCGCTGCGCACGCCGCCCGCCAGGCGGGGGCTCGGCACGTAGGCAATGGCCTGGAAGATCAGCAGCCCGTTCTCGATGCCTTCGAGCGTGAGCGACGGCGCCGGCGTCTCCAGCACGCCTTCGTGCGCCTTGCAGGCGCCCAGGATCAGCTCGCGCACGCGCTGCGCGTCGGTGGTCAGCGGCATCGGCAGGCGGATCAGCACGCGGCCTTCGGCGTTGGCCAGCGTCATGTTGCGCACGGTCTTGGTGATGAACTCGGAATTCGGGACGATCAGCGTGGAACGGTCGCCCAGCTGGATCTCGGTGGCGCGCACGTTGATGCGCCGCACGTCGCCCTCGGCCGTGCCCAGCACCACCCAGTCGCCGACCTTCACCGGCTGCTCGGCGAGCAATATCAGCCCCGAGATGAAGTTCTGCACGATCGCCTGCAGGCCGAAGCCGATGCCCACCGACAGCGCGCTCGCGACCCACGCGATGCGCTCGATGCCGATGCCCAGTGCCGACAGCGAAAAGGCGATCACGAGGATGCCGCCCACATAACCCAGCAATGTGGTGATCGAGCTCTGCATGCCCGGCTCGAACTGCGTGTTCGGCAGGTAGCTGCGCGTCAGCCACCGTTTGAACACGCGCAGCACGATGAAGCCGACGACCGCCACCGCGATCGCGCTCAGGATCGCGCCCGGCACCAGCTGGAACTCGCCCACCTTCACGCCCGTGCCGAGCTTGCCGCTGCGCTGGAACACCTCGCCCGGCGTGGTGCCGAGCGGCGCGGCGAGCGCGATCAGCATGTAGACGAACAGCGCCACGCGGCTGATGCCCGACAGCACCGTGGCCGACTGGTCCAGCGTCTGCGGCGCGAGCCCGAAGCTCTTCTGCAGCTTCTGGCCGAAGGCGCTGCGCGACGCCACGGTGGCCATGAACACGTCGTCCGCGAACTTGAACAGCACGTAGAAGGCCGCGGCCACGATGCCGCTCCAGGTCAGCTGCGACGCGAGGAAGCTGCCGAGCGCCACGTAGCCCAGCCCCACCAGCACCCAGATCGCGATCATCAGCATGCCGATCAGCGCGACCAGCAGGCCGACCCACATCGGCCGCTCGGGCAGGCCGGCCTCCGGAGCGTCGGCGCGCAGCGCCTTGAGCCGGTAGATCACGGTGCCCACCAGCGCCGTGAGCACCAGCGCCGTGAGCACGTGCGTGGCCACCACGGCCGCGAAGCTGGCGTCGACGAGCGCGTTGATCTCCGCCGGCGTCCAGGCCAGCGCCGCGACCAGCGCCACCAGCCACGGCAGCACGGCGAGCTTGCTGGCCGTGGCGTCGGGGATGGGCGGCAGCCGCCACGATGGCCGCGCGGTGGCCAGCAGCGCGCGGCCCAGGCCGATGACGAAAGCCATGAAGGTCAGCGCCTGCGCGGCCGACTGCAGCGCCTTGCGTGCCTGCGAGTCCCAGGTGGCGTAGGTCTTGAGCACTTCCACGAAGCCGTGCGCGGCCACGGCCACCAGCAGCACGTGGGTTGCGACGATGGCGATCACCAGCAGCGAGCGGCGCAGCCGCCCGGCCGGCAGCACGCGCATGGCCAGGCGCGCCAGCAGGCGTTCGGCGCCCCAGACGCCGGCGAAGGCCAGCAGCAACGCGCCGATCAGCGCGGCGATCACCGGTGTGCGCGACGCGCTCGCCAGCGCCTGGTCGAAGCCGTCGCCCAGTGCCGTCACCATGGCCTGCAGCCGTTCGAGGTCGTCGGGCCACGCTTCCTGCAGGTCGTTCCAGAAGGCTTCGCTCAACGGGGAGGGGGCGCGCTCGGTGAGCTGCGCCTCGAACAGCGCTCGACGCTGCGTCACGAGGTCGGCGCCGCGCTGGCGGACGTCGATCGACAGCAGCTTGGCGAGCCGGATATCGGCATCGAGCGCGTTGCGCTCCTTGGTCAGGCTCGCGCGCTGCCGCGTGATGTCGGGGTCTTCGGTGGTGCCGGCGGCGGGCGGATTGCCGAGCTCGCCGAGCCGGGCGTTGAGGTCGGCCAGCTCGCCGGTGCGCGCGGCGACGAACTTGTCTGCCTGCGCGCCGATGTCGTTGATCTGCCCGAGCTGCCTGCGAGGGTCTTCGTCGGCGTTCGCGCCGGTGCCTGCGCTGGCGGCGATCTTGTTGAACTGTGCGCGCAGCTCGGCGACCGTGGGCGCCGGTGCCGACGCCGTGGCGGTATTGGCGCTGTTGTTGGGGTTGCCGATGCCGGCGTTCATGCTGGCATCGGGCTGTGCCAGCGCGGCGCCGCACAGCGACAGGGCCAGCAGGATGGCGAGGCCGAGGCCTGCCAGGCGAGAGGTCCGATTCATGGCCGCATCATAGAAGCGGCCATGGCGTAAGCGCCTGTAAGAAGCGTGCACCCCGGCCCGTGAGGCTGCTGCGCTTCAGCCGGCCGGGCTGAACAGGTCGACCCGGTCGGTGATGATGCCGTCGGTGCCCAGGTCGATCAGGCGCTGCGCGGCCCAGTCGTCGTTCACTGTGTAGCTCAGCGCACGCATGCCGGCGTCGTGCGCCAGCGCCACGGTGGCGGCGTCCCACAGCGCGTGGTTGCACACGATGGCGACACAGCCGAGCCGCTTCGCGGCCTCGAGCCAACCGTCCCACAGCTTGTCGAGCAGCAGGCCGCACGGCAGGTCGGGCTGCACGGCGTGCGCGCCTTCGAGCGAGGCGACCTGGAACGACGTGAGCAGCGGCGGCACGGCCGCGCCCTGCCACAGGCGCGCGGCCTCGCGGGCCACCGCTTCGCCGGTCTCGCGCTCGACGCCCGGCGTGGGCTTGATCTCGATGTTCAGCAGGTAGCCGTTGGCCAGGCAGAAGCGCGCGATGTTTTCCAGCGTGGGCAGCGGCTCGCCCGCATGGCTGCGCGAATGCCAGCTGCCCGCATCGAGCTGCGCCAGCGCGCTCCATGGCTGTTCGCCGCCGATGCCGCGGCCGCTGGTGGTGCGGTCGAGCCTGGCGTCGTGCATCAGGAAGGGCACGCCGTCGGCGCTGAGTTTCGCGTCGCACTCGAACATGCGGTAGCCGTGCGCGGCACCCAGCTTGAAGGCGGCCAGCGTGTTCTCGGGCGCCAGCTTGCCGGCGCCGCGGTGAGCGACCCAGCGGGGGTAGGGCCAGGGATTCATGATCATTCCTTGAGTGGGGCCCGGCTTCGTCGTGGGGGCCTGCGAAACCGGCCTTGCCGGGCCGCCGGTGCCGCCCCCGGGCAGCGGGCTGGCGACGCGATACGAAGTGCGCGCAGCCTGGGGGCGAGTGTCAGTCGGCTCTCTTGCCGGAACCGGCGTCGAACCAGTGCAGCTTGTCCTCGCGCGCGGCGATCTTCACCGTGTCGCCGGCCACTGGCGGATGGTCGCCTTCGTCGGTGCGCATGATGATCTGCTCGTCGCCGATCCGGCCGTACACCAGGCGCTCCGCGCCCAGCAGTTCGACCTGCTCGACCTGTACCGTCCAGCCGCTCTCGTCGAGCTTCATGTGCTCGGGGCGGATGCCCAGGATCTGGCCCGGACGCACGCCCGGCGCGTGCCTGAGCAGGTTCATCGGCGGCGAGCCGATGAAGCTGGCCACGAAGGTGGTCGCGGGGCGGTTGTAGACCTCTTCCGGCGTGGCGAACTGGTCCATCACGCCGCCGTTCATCACGATGATGCGCTGCGCCAGCGTCATGGCCTCGACCTGGTCGTGCGTGACGAACAGCGAGGTGATGCCCAGTTCGCGGTGCAGCTTCTGGATCTCGAGGCGCGTCTGCGCGCGCAGCTTGGCGTCGAGGTTCGACAGCGGCTCGTCGAACAGGAACACCTGCGGCTGGCGCACGATGGCGCGGCCCATGGCCACGCGCTGGCGCTGGCCGCCGGAGAGCTCGCGCGGCTTGCGCTCGAGCAGGTGGCCGAGTTCGAGGATCTTGGCGGCCTTGTCGACGCGCGCCTTGATCTCGGGCGCCGGCACCTTGAGGATCTTCAGGCCATAGGCCATGTTCGCGAACACGGTCATGTGCGGATAGAGCGCGTAGTTCTGGAACACCATCGCGATATCGCGCTCGGAGGGTTCGAGGTTGTTCACCACGCGGTCGCCGATGCGGATCTCGCCGGCCGAGATTTCCTCGAGGCCGGCCACCATGCGCAGCAGCGTCGACTTGCCGCAGCCCGACGGGCCGACGATGACGATGAATTCGTGGTCGGAGATCTCGGCGCTCACGCCGTGGATGACCTGGTTGGCTTTCGGCCCGTGGCCGTAGCGCTTGATGACGTTGCGTAGGGAAAGAGCAGCCATTTTTCGTTCAGCGTTTTATTTGTCGGTGTCGACCAGGCCCTTGACGAACCATTTCTGCATGAGAACCACCACCACGGCGGGCGGCAGCATGGCCAGCACGGCCGTGGCCATCACCACGTTCCAGTCGACCGGCGATTCGCCGTTGCCGGTCATCGCCTTGATGCCGACCACGATCGGGTACATGTTCTCGCTGGTGGCGGCGATCAGCGGCCACAGGTACTGGTTCCAGCCGTAGATGAACTGGATCACGAACAGCGCCGCGATGCTGGTCTTCGACAGCGGCAGCAGGATGTCCTTGAAGAAGCGCATCGCGCCCGCGCCGTCCACGCGCGCGGCTTCCACCAGCTCGTCGGGCACGGTCAGGAAGAACTGGCGGAACAGGAAGGTGGCGGTGGCCGAGGCGATCAGCGGCACCGAGAGCCCGGCGAAGGTGTTGATCATGCCGAGGCTGGCCACCACCTGGTAGGTCGGGCCGATGCGCACTTCCACCGGCAGCATCAGCGTGATGAAGATCAGCCAGAAGCACAGGCTGCGCAGCGGGAAGCGGAAGTACACCACCGCGAAGGCCGACAGCAGCGAGATGCTGATCTTGCCGAAGGTGATGATGAACGTGATCACCGTGCTCACCCAGATCATGCGCGCCACGGAAACGTTGGTGCTGGTGTGGCCGCCGCCGGTCAGCGCGGCCTTGTAGCTTTCCCAGAAGTTGCCGCCGGGCAGGATCGGCATCGGCGCCTGCATGATTTCCTGCGGCGTGTGCGTCGATGCGACGAAGGCCAGGTAGATGGGGAACACCACCAGCAGCACGCCGAAGATCATGATGGCGTGCGCGAGGATGCCGAGGGAAGGCCGGCGCTCAACCATGACGGGCCTCCGTGGAGGGAATGGGAGTGGGAAGGAGTTGCATCGGGGTGGCCATCAGTACTGGACCTTCTTCTCGACGTATCGGAACTGCAGCACCGTCAGCCCGATGACGATGGCCATGAGCACCACCGACTGGGCCGCGGCACCGCCGAAGTCCATGCCGCGGAAGCCGTCGAAGTACACGCGGTAGACCAGCGTGGCGGTGTCCTTGCCGGGGCCGCCCTGGGTGGTGGCGTCGATGATCGCGAAGGTGTCGAAGAAGGCGTACACCATGTTGATCACCAGCAGGAAGAAGGTGGTGGGCGTGAGCAGCGGGAACTGGATGGTCCAGAAGCGTCGCATCGGGCGCGCGCCGTCGATGGCGGCGGCCTCGATCAGCGACTTCGGGATCGACTGCAGGCCCGCCAGGAAGAACAGGAAGTTGTACGAAATCTGCTTCCAGACGGCGGCCATCACGACCAGCGCCATGGCGTCGTTGCCGTTGAGCAGGTGGTTCCAGCTGAAGCCCATCTTCTTGAGCCAGTAGGCCACGATGCCGATGGACGAGGAGAACATGAAAGACCACAGCAGGCCGGTGACCACCGGCGCCACGGCGTACGGCAGGATCAGCACGCTGCGGTAGAAGCGCGAGCCGCGCACCACGCGGTCTGCGAACACCGCCAGCACCAGCGCGATGCTCAGGCCCAGCACCGTCACCAGCACCGAGAAGATGATGGTGGTGTGGAACGAGGCCATGTAGGTGCTGTCGTCCCACAGCGCCTTGAAGTTGTCCAGGCCGACCCAGGTCACCGAGTTGCCGAACGCGTCCTGCTGCTGCAGGGATTGCACCAGCGCCTGGCCGGCCGGCCAGAAGAAGAAGACGCCGACGATGATCAGCTGCGGCGCGAGAAGCGCCCAGGGCAGCCAGCTCGAACGGAAGAGGACGCGTTTTTCCATGGGTGAGGAGCGTTCAGGTCACGGACACACTAAATAAGCAAACAGCCAGCACTGCACGGCGGCAGCCTGGCTATCGGAGGATAAACGAACCGAAACGAACATTCGTTCGCGCCGGTCCGGGTGCAGAGCTTACTTGTTTGCGGACTGGAATTTCACCAAAAGTTCGTTTCCGCGCTTTACGGCGCTGTCGAGCGCTTCCTTCGGGGTCTTCTTGCCGGTCCAGATCAGTTCGGTTTCCTCGTCTTCGATGGCGCGGATCTGGGGCAGGTTGCCCAGGCGCACGCCACGCGACTTGTCGGTGGTCTTCTTGATCATCTGGTTCACGGCCACGTCGGTGCCCGGGTTTTCCTTGTAGAAGCCGGTCTTCTCTGTCAGCTCATAGGCAGCCGTGGTGATCGGCAGATAGCCGGTGCGCATGTGGCTGTCCGACTGCACCTTCGGGCTCGACAGGAAGGTGAAGAACGCGGCCACGCCCTTGTAGTTGGCGGCGGGCTTGCCCGACATCACCCACAGGCTGGCGCCGCCGACGATCGTGTTCTGCGGCGCGCCCTGCACGTCCGGGTAGTACGGCAGTGCCGATTCCGCGAACTTGAACTTGGCGTCGCGCTTCACGCTGGCGTAGCTGCCCGACGAACCGATGAACATCGCGCATTCACCCGAGGTGAACGAGGTGATCGGCTTGCTGGCGCGGCCCTTGTAGACGAACAGGCCCTGCTTGGACATGTTGGCCAGGTTCTCGAAGTGGCGCACGTGCAGCGGCGAGTTGAACTCTAGGCGTGCATCGAGGCCGCCGAAACCGTTGTTCTTGGTCGCGTACGAGGTGTTGTGCCAGGCCGAGAAGCTCTCGAGCTGGGCCCAGCTCATCCATGACGTGGTGAACGGGCACTGGTTGCCGCTGGCCTTCAGCTTGGCAGCGGCCGAAACCACTTCGGGCCAGGTGGCGGGCGCCTTTTCGGGGTCGAGGCCGGCGTTCTTGAAAGCGTCCTTGTTGTAATAGAACACCGTGGTCGAGCTGTTGAACGGGAACGACAGCATCTGGCCGTTGGGCGCCGTGTAGTAGCCGGCCACGGCGGGGATGTAGGCCTTCGGGTCGAACTTCTGGCCGCCTTCCTTCATGACGTCGGCCACGGGCTTGATGGCGCCCTTGGAATACATCATGGTGGCGGTGCCCACTTCGAACACCTGCAGGATGTCGGGCGCGTTGCCCGAGCGGAAGGCGGCGATGCCGGCGGCCATCGACTGGTCGTACTCGCCCTTGTAGGTCGGCACGACCTTGTATTCCTTCTGGCTCTCGTTGAACTGCTTGGCGAGGTCGTTGACCCAGTCGTTCAGTGCGCCGTCCATCGAGTGCCACCACTGGATCTCGGTCTGGGCTTGTGCAATGGCTGGCGCGGCCAGCAATGTGGCCAGCGCCGAGGCGATGGCAAGCGTCTTGATGCGCATAGGACTCCTGTAGAGAAAAAGTAAACCGGCGATGTTAGGTTACATACGTGACGGTTCTGCGGCGTTTGTCGCACGGAGTCCACAGCCCACGAAACCCGGGTAAACCCCCTTGGCCGTAGTGGCGCGCACGCATGGAGAACCAGCTTGTTGCGCCGCACCATGCTAGCATCGCCCTCCCTTTTTTGGCCTAGCTTGTCGCCATGGCCGGGGCTTTCGCGAGACCGCCATGAGCAGCAAAACCTCCCTCGACAAAAGCAGGATCAAGTTCCTCTTGCTCGAAGGCATCCACCCATCGGCCGTGGAGGTGCTGCGCGCCGCCGGCTACACCAACATCGAGTCGCTGCCGGGCGCATTGCCCGACGCAGAACTGAAGGCGAAGATCGCCGACGTGCATTTCCTGGGCATCCGCTCGCGCACCCAGCTCACGGCCGAGGTGTTCGCCGCTGCCCACAAGCTGGTGGCCGCCGGCTGCTTCTGCATCGGCACCAACCAGGTCGACCTGGAGGCCGCCCGCGAACACGGCGTGGCCGTGTTCAACGCTCCCTATTCCAATACCCGCTCGGTGGCCGAGCTGGTGCTGGCCGAGGCCATCCTGCTGCTGCGCGGCGTGCCGGAGAAGAGCGCGGTGGCGCACCGCGGCGGCTGGCTCAAGTCGGCCGACAACGCGTACGAGATCCGTGGCAAGACGCTGGGCATCGTGGGCTACGGCTCGATCGGCGCGCAGCTCTCGGTGCTCGCCGAGGCGCTGGGCATGCAGGTGGCTTTCTACGACGTGGTCACCAAGCTGCCGCTGGGCAACGCGCGCCAGGTGCGCGACCTGCACCAGCTGCTGGCGCAGAGCGACATCGTGACCCTGCACGTGCCCGAGACGCAGGCCACGCAATGGATGATCGGCGCGGCCGAGATCGCGGCGATGAAGCCCGGCGCGATCCTCATCAATGCCTCTCGCGGCACGGTGGTCGAGATCGAGCCGCTGGCTGAGGCGCTCAAGGCGCGCAAGCTGCTGGGTGCCGCCATCGACGTCTTCCCGGTGGAGCCGCGCAGCAACAAGGACGAGTTCCTGTCGCCCCTGCGCGGGCTCGACAACGTCATCCTCACGCCGCACATCGGCGGCTCGACCATGGAGGCGCAGGCCAACATCGGTCTCGAAGTGGCCGAGAAGCTGGTGAAGTACAGCGACAACGGCACCTCGACCTCGTCGGTCAACTTCCCCGAGGTGGCGCTGCCGGCGCACCCGGGCAAGCACCGCCTGCTGCACGTCCACCGCAACGTGCCGGGCGTGCTGTCGGAGATCAACAAGATCTTCTCGGACAACCACATCAACATCTCTTCGCAGTTCCTGCAGACGAACGAGAAGATCGGCTACGTGGTGATGGACGTCGACGCCGCCTCGTCCGACCTGGCACTGGAAAAGCTGGCGAAGGTCGCCGGCACGATCCGCAGCCGCGTCCTGTTCTGAGTTCGCATGGGGGCGGGGATGCCCCCGGTTGCCGCGCCTAGCACAAGCCGCGGTAACCGCCACGAGGCAAGACCCCGAGGGCTGGCCTAAAATCCCCAGCCCGGCTATGGGCGCGCAGCGCCCGGCCGAGGCGCCCCACCCGATGAATGCTCCGACCGCGTTGAACACGCTGTTGGCACAGGCCGCAGAGCCTGTCCGACTGCGCGAGATCCCGTACAACTACACCAGCTTCTCCGATCGCGAGATCGTGATTCGCCTGCTGGGCGAACGGGGCTGGCAACTGCTGCAGACCCTGCGCGCCGAGCGCCGCACCGGCCGGTCGGCGCGCATGCTCTACGAGGTGCTGGGCGACATCTGGGTGGTCCAGCGCAACCCGTACCTGGTCGACGACCTGCTCGACAACCCGCGCCGCCGCGGGCAACTCGTCGATGCGCTGAGGCATCGCCTGGCCGAAGTCCAGAAGCGCCGCACCCCCGACAACGACCTGCCGCGCGACCAGCTCGTGGGCGAACTCACCGCGCTGGTGGGCGATGCGGTGGCCGCCTTCGACACCACCTTCCGCGAAGTCGCCGCCCTGCGCCGCAAGGCCACCCGGGTGCTGCGCCGGCTCACCGCCAAGGACAACATCAAGTTCGACGGCCTTTCGCGCGTGTCGCACGTGACCGATGCCACCGACTGGCGCGTCGAATACCCGTTCGTCGTGCTGTGCCCCGACACCGAAGCCGAGATGGCGCTCCTGGTGAAGGGCTGCATCGAGCTCGGCCTGACCATCATTCCACGCGGAGGCGGCACCGGCTACACCGGCGGCGCGATCCCGCTGACCTGGAAGAGCGTGGTCATCAACACCGAGAAGCTCGAAGCGATGACCGAGGTCGAGCACGTCGCGCTGCCCGGGCTCGACGCCCAGGTGCCCACGATCTGGACCGAAGCCGGCGTGGTCACGCAGCGCGTGGCCGACGCGGCCGAGCGCGCGGGCTTCGTCTTCGCGGTCGACCCGACCTCGGCCGAAGCCTCCTGCGTCGGCGGCAACGTCGCCATGAACGCGGGCGGCAAGAAGGCCGTGCTGTGGGGCACGGCGCTCGACAACCTCGCCTCGTGGCGCATGGTGACGCCGCAGGCCGAATGGCTCGAGGTGACGCGCGTCGGCCACAACCTCGGCAAAATCCACGACGCCGAGAGCGCCGTGTTCGAGCTGCAGTACTACGCCGCCGACGGCAGGACGAAACTGCGCACCGAGCGCCTCGACATCCCGGGCCGCACTTTCCGCAAGGAGGGCCTCGGCAAGGACGTGACCGACAAGTTCCTCTCGGGCCTGCCGGGCATCCAGAAAGAGGGCTGCGACGGTCTGATCACCAGCTGCCGCTGGGTGGTGCACAAGATGCCGTCGCACACCCGCACCGTGTGCCTGGAATTCTTCGGCAACGCGAAGGATGCAGTGCCCAGCATCGTCGAGATCAAGGACTTCATGTTCGCCGAGCAGAAGCGCTCGGGCGTGCTGCTGGCCGGCCTCGAGCACCTCGACGACCGCTACCTGAAGGCGGTGGGCTACGCCACCAAGTCGAAGAAGCATGGCGGGCTGCCGAAGATGGTGCTGTTCGGCGACATCGCCGGCGACGACGCCGACGACGTGGCGCGCGTCACTTCCGAAGTGGTGCGCATCGCCAACTCGCGCAGCGGCGAAGGCTTCATTGCCATCAGCCCCGAGGCGCGCAAGAAGTTCTGGCTCGACCGCAAGCGCACGGCCGCCATCAGCAAGCACACGAACGCCTTCAAGATCAACGAAGACGTCGTGATCCCGCTGCCGCGCATGGCCGAGTACAGCGACGGCATCGAGCGCATCAACATCGAGCTGTCGCTGCAGAACAAGCTCGCGCTTACCGACGAGCTCGAGGCCTTCCTCGTGCGCGGCAACCTGCCGCTGGGCAAGACCGACGACGCGCACGAGATTCCTGCGGCCGAGCTGCTGGAAGACCGCGTGGCGCAGGCCGTGGCGCTGGTGCAGGACGTGCGCGCGCTGTGGGCCGGCTGGCTGCAGAACGTCGACACGCTCTTCCCGCAGCTGCAGGACCACAGCCTGCGCGCGAGCTGGAAGACCCAGTTGCGCCAGCCGCTGCAGGCCATCTTCGCGGGCGCCGAGTTCGCGCCGATCCTGGCCGAATGCACGGCCATCCACAAGCGCGTGCTCAAGGGCCGCGTGTGGGTCGCGCTGCACATGCACGCGGGCGACGGCAACGTGCACACCAACATCCCCGTCAACAGCGACAACTACGACATGCTGCAGACCGCGCATGCCGCGGTGGTGCGCATCATGGCGCTGGCGCGCAGCCTCGACGGCGTGATCTCGGGCGAGCACGGCATCGGCATCACCAAGCTCGAGTTCCTGAGCGACGAGGAACTGCGCCCCTTCACCGAGTACAAGGCCAAGGTCGATCCGGAAGGGCGCTTCAACAAGGGCAAGCTGCTGCGTGCGCCGGCCGGCCAGGCCGAGACGCTGCATGCCGACCTGACCAACGCCTACACGCCGAGCTTCGGCCTGATGGGGCACGAGTCGCTCATCATGCAGCAGAGCGACATCGGCGCGATTGCCGACAGCGTGAAGGACTGCCTGCGCTGCGGCAAGTGCAAGCCGGTGTGCGCCACGCACGTGCCGCGAGCCAACCTGCTGTACAGCCCGCGCAACAAGATCCTTGCGACCTCGCTGCTGGTGGAGGCCTTCCTCTACGAGGAGCAGACGCGCCGCGGCGTGAGCATCAAGCACTGGGAAGAGTTCGAGGACGTGGCCGACCATTGCACCGTGTGCCACAAGTGCCTCACGCCGTGCCCGGTGAAGATCGACTTCGGCGACGTGTCGATGAACATGCGCAACCTGCTGCGCAAGATGGGCCAGAAGAGCTTCCGTCCCGGCAATGCGGCCGCCATGTTCTTCCTCAACGCCACCAGCCCGCAAACCATCAAGACGGTGCGCGCGGGCATGGTGGGCGTGGGCTTCAAGGCGCAGCGCCTGGCCAACGACCTGCTGCGCGGTCTCGCGAAGAAGCAGACATCGGCACCGCCGGCGTCGCTCGGCGCGGCGCCGGTCAAGGAACAGGTGATCCACTTCATCAACAAGAAGATGCCGGGCAACCTGCCAAAGCAGACCGCGCGTGCACTGCTCGACATCGAAGACGCCGACTACGTGCCGATCATCCGCAACCCGAAGGCGACCACGTCGGAGACCGAAGCGGTCTTCTACTTCCCGGGGTGCGGCTCGGAGCGCCTGTTCTCGCAGGTGGGGCTCGCCACGCAGGCCATGCTCTGGCATGCGGGCGTGCAGACCGTGCTGCCGCCGGGTTACCTGTGCTGCGGCTATCCGCAGCGCGGCAGCGGGCAGTTCGACAAGGCCGAGAAGATGATCACGGACAACCGCGTGCTCTTCCACCGCGTGGCCAACACGCTGAACTACCTCGACATCAAGACCGTGGTGGTGAGCTGCGGCACCTGCTACGACCAGCTGCAGGGCTACCAGTTCGACAAGATCTTCCCGGGCTGCCGGATCATCGACATCCACGAATACCTGCTCGAGAAGGGCATCACCCTGGCCGATGCGGGCGGTGGCGGCTACCTGTACCACGACCCCTGCCATTCGCCGATGAAGCAGCAGGATCCGATGAAGACGGTGAAGGCGCTGGTGGGCGACAACGTGCTCAAGAACGACCGCTGCTGCGGCGAGTCGGGCACGCTGGGTGTGTCGCGGCCGGACATCTCCACGCAGATCCGATTCCGCAAGGAAGAAGAGCTGAAGAAGGGTGAAGCGGCGCTGCGCGAGGCCGGCAAGGTCGGCGAGAGCGACAACGTGAAGATCCTCACGAGCTGCCCGAGCTGCCTGCAGGGCCTCTCGCGCTACGGCAACGACCTGAACAACGGCCTGCTCGAAGCCGACTACATCGTCGTCGAGATGGCCAACAAGATCCTCGGCAAGGACTGGATGCCTGCCTACGTCGCGGCTGCCAACCAGGGCGGGATCGAGCGGGTGCTGGTGTGACGGCAGTGCAGGGCTGCGTGCTGTGCGAGGGGCCGGGCGGGCGCCTCGTGTTCGAAGGCGCGAAGCTGCGCGTCATCCATGCCCAGGAGGCGGGTTTCCCGGGCTTCTATCGCGTGGTGTGGCGCGACCATGCGGCCGAGTTCTCCGACCTCGATGCAGCGGACCGCGCGCTCTGCATGGAGGCCGTGGTCGTGGTGGAGCGGTGCCTTCGCGAGCATCTGAAGCCAGCCAAGATCAACCTCGCCGCGCTCGGCAACATGGTGGCGCACCTGCACTGGCACGTGATCGCGCGATTCGCCGAAGACAGCCACTTCCCTGGCGCCGTGTGGGCGACTGCGCAACGCGATCGCAATGCCGCACACGAGGCGGATATCGCCGCGCGGTTGCCCGCCGCCGAGGCTGCGATGATCGAGCACTTGGGCAACAGGAGCTTCTGATGGCAGGCTTGAAACCGGGCGCACCGACGCCGCAGTCGATCACCGTGCACGGGCAGTCGCGCGTGCTCGAGGTAGGTTTCTCGGACGGCGCGACTTTCCGCATTCCTTTCGAGCTGATGCGCATCTGCTCGCCCTCGGCCGAAGTGCAGGGGCACGGCCCCGGCCAGGAGGTCCTGCAGACGGGCAAGCGCGACGTGGAGCTCGTCGACCTCGAGGCCGTCGGCAACTACGCCGTGCAGCCGACCTTCAGCGACGGTCACAACACCGGCATCTATTCGTGGGACCTGCTCTATGAGCTCGGCGCCAAACAGGCCGAGCTGTGGGCAGCCTACGAGCAGCGTCTGGCCGACGCCGGCGTCGATCGCGACGCGCCGATGATCGACAAGAACGGCCACGCCTGCGGCAGTCATTGAGGCGTCGTGCAAGCGTCCGAGCTCCGGGCGTTGCTATCGAAAAGATAGCCCTACGCCCAGGAAGGGCGGGACGGAAAAAGCAACAAATGCCCGCCGTACGCGCGGGGTCGTCGGCTTGATGTGAAGGCTTCCGGCCTAACATCGGTCGCATGAGTACCACACACTTCGGCTTCGAAACAGTCGACGAAAGCGAGAAGGCCCGCCGCGTTCGCGGTGTCTTCGATTCGGTCGCATCGCGCTACGACATCATGAACGACCTGATGTCGGCCGGCCTGCACCGCGCCTGGAAGGCGTACACCGTCATGGTCGCGAACGTGGGCGAAGGCTCGCGCGTCCTCGACATCGCAGGCGGCACCGGCGACCTCGCCCTGGCCTTCGCGAAGAAGGTCGGCGCCACCGGCCAGGTGGTTCACACCGACATCAACGAGGCCATGCTGCGCACCGGCCGCGATCGCCTGCTCGACGCCGGCGTGGTGCTGCCCACCATGGTCTGCGACGCTGAGAAGCTGCCCTTTCCCGACAACCACTTCGACGTTGTCACGGTGGCCTTCGGCCTGCGCAACATGACGCACAAGGACGCCGCCCTCAAGGAGATGAACCGCGTCATCAAGCCGCGCGGCAAGCTGCTCGTGCTCGAGTTCTCGAAGGTTGCCAAGCCGCTGGCCAAAGCCTACGACTGGTACTCCTTCAACGTGCTGCCGCGACTGGGCAAGCTCGTGGCCGGCGACGACGCTAGCTATCGCTACCTGGCCGAATCGATCCGGATGCATCCCTCGCAGGAGGAGCTCAAGACCCTCATGAAAGAAGGCGGCTTCGGACATGTGGACTATCACAACATGACTGGGGGAATTGCCGCCCTCCATGTTGGAATCAAGTGTTGATGACGCGAATCTTTCGCTCGAGAGGAGACGACATGAAGAGTTTGGGTTCTTTGTTTCTGGCGGCTGCATTGGTGCTGGTGAGTGTCCAGGCCGAAGCAGCGCGCATGGGCGGCGGCAAGTCGTTCGGCCGCCAGTCGTCCAACGTGACGCAACGCCAGGCGACGCCGCCTGCAGCGCCCGGCGCACCTGCGCAGCAGAACGCGACCAACGCCGCAGCTGCCAAGCCGGCAACGCCCGCACCTGCTGCCGCTGCACCGAAGCGTCCGTGGGGCGCGATGCTCGGCGGCCTGGCCGCCGGCCTCGGCCTCGCATGGCTCGCGCATTCGCTGGGCCTCGGTGCCGGCTTCGGCAACATCCTGTTGATCGGCCTGCTGGTGCTTGCTGCCGTGGTGGTGTGGCGCATGATCAAGTCGCGCTCGCAACCTGCCGGCAACCGCCAGGGCGGCTTTGCCTTCCAGGGTGCCGGTCCGGGCAACCCCAGCGCTCCGGCGCAGTACAGCCCCGCGAACGTGGGCAACGATGCATCGGCACGTCCGTGGGAGCGCAACAACGCGGCATTCGATGCCTCGCCTTCGAGCGACGTGCCGCACGGCAGCAGCCTCTCTGCAGCGGGTGCCGCGGCCGGCGGCAGCATGATCGGTTCGGCGCTCGGCGGTTCGCAGTCCTGGGGTATTCCTGCGGGCTTCGATGTCGACGGTTTCCTCGGCGCTGCGAAGCGCAACTTCGTGACGCTGCAGGACGCATGGGACCGCGCCGACGTGTCGACGCTTCGTTCGATGATGACCGACAGCATGATCGACGAGATCCGCGTGCAACTGGCAGACCGCGCCAGCCACACGGGCGGTGCCTCGAACAAAACCGAGGTCGTGATGCTCGACGCCAAGCTGCTCGGGATCGAGGAGCTTCCTGACGCCTACATGGCCAGCGTGGAGTTCTCCGGCATGATCCGCGAAGACGCCTCGACGGGCCCGGGTCCGTTCCGCGAAGTGTGGAACATGACCAAGCCGACCAGCGGCAACGGTGGCTGGCTGGTGGCAGGCGTGCAGGCGCTGCAGTAAAAAGCCGGAACACAGCCCTCGCGGGGCTGTGGCACAGACGGGATAATGGGGACATGGCCACACCATCGTCCCCATTTTCTTTTCTCGGCGACCTCTTCAACCGCATCGGCGAGCGCCTCCAGCCGCCGGACTGGGCCGTCCACGAGATCCAGCACCGCGCGGTGCTGTTCCTGAACCATGTGCTGCAGCAGGAGCCCGAGGCCCAGCAGCGGCTGCTGCGCCAGCAGGGCAGGGTGGTGCGCTTCCAGTGGCGGTTCGTCACGATGGAGCTGGTGGCCACGCCGGCCGGTCTGCTCGACCTGGCCCCTGCCGGCTCGGTGCCCGAACTCACGCTCACTGTCACCGAGGATTCGCCCTTCGACATCGCTCGCGCCACGCTGCGCGGCGACAAGCCTTCTGTGCAGATCATCGGCGACGTGCAGTTGGCCGCCGAAGTCAATTGGCTCGTCGACCATGTGCGATGGGACATCGAGGACGACCTCGCTCGCGTGATCGGCGATGTGCCCGCGCATACGCTGGGCAATGCCGTGCGCCGGGTGGTGGGCGCGCTGCGCCAGTTCGTCGGTGACCGCACGGCCAGCAAGGCCGGCGGTTCGACGGGCACGCTGGAATGAGGCGCTTCTATCGCGGCCTGTTCATCGTCTGGGTCGCGCTGCGCTACGGCCTCGATGAGCTCGTGCTCACGAGCTTCCAGAAGCCCTGGCTGCGCGTGGTGGCGCGCGTCGTGTCCTTCGGGCGCAACCTCGATGCGCCGCGCGGCCAGCGGCTGCGCGAGGCGCTCGAACGGCTCGGTCCCATCTTCGTGAAGTTCGGACAGGTGCTGTCGACCCGGCGCGACCTGCTGCCGCCCGACATCGCCGACGAACTGGCCTACCTGCAGGACCGTGTGCCGCCGTTCCCATCGGCCGTGGCGATCGCCACCATCGAGCGCGCGTTCCGTCGCCCGGTGGGCGACGTGTTCATCCAGTTCGACGAAACACCCATCGCCAGCGCGTCGATCGCGCAGGTCCACTTCGCCACCATCCGCACCAGCCAGGGCGATGTGCGCGAGGTGGCGGTGAAGGTGCTGCGTCCGAACATGCGCGGCGTGATCGAGAAGGATCTGGCGCTCATGGCCATGATGGCCGGCTGGATCGAAGGCCTCTCGGCCGACGGCAAGCGCCTGAAACCGCGCGAGGTGGTCGGCGAGTTCGACAAGTACCTGCATGACGAGCTCGACCTGGTGCGCGAGGCCGCCAACGCGGCCCAGTTGCGCCGCAACATGGCCGCGCTCGACCTGGTGCTGATTCCCGAGATGTTCTGGGACTTCTGCCATCCCGAGGTCATCGTGATGGAGCGCATGAAAGGCGTGCCCATCGCGCAGATGGACCGCCTGCGCGCAGCCGGTGTCGACATCCCGAAGCTGGCGCGCGATGGCGTCACCATCTTCTTCACGCAGGTGTTTCGCGACGGCTTCTTCCACGCCGACATGCACCCCGGCAACATCCAGGTGAGCCTGGAGCCCGAATCCTTCGGGCGCTACATCTCGCTGGATTTCGGGATCATCGGCACGCTGACCGAGTCGGACAAGGAATACCTTGCACAGAACTTCGTGGCCTTCTTCCGGCGCGACTACAAGCGCGTGGCCGAACTGCACCTCGAGAGCGGGTGGGTGCCGGTGGGCACGCGCATCGACGAACTCGAGGCGGCGATCCGCACCGTGTGCGAGCCTTACTTCGACCGGCCGCTGAAGGAGATCTCGCTCGGCATGGTGCTGATGCGGCTGTTCCAGACCTCGCGCCGCTTCCACGTCGAGATCCAGCCGCAGCTCGTGCTGCTGCAGAAGACGCTGCTCAATATCGAGGGCCTGGGCCGCAACATCGACCCCGAACTCGACCTGTGGGCCACGGCCAAGCCCTTCCTCGAGAAGTGGATGGTCGACCAGATCGGCCCGAAGAAGCTCCTGCAGCAACTGAAGGCCGAGGCGCCGCGCTACGCCAAGTTGCTGCCGCAATTGCCGCGGCTCCTGCACGATTTCCTGGAGAATCGCCCCGCCGACAACCGGCGCGAACTGCTCGAGCTGCTGGCCGAGCAGAAGCGCACCAACAGGTTGCTCCAGACCATCGTCTACGGTGGCATAGGTTTTGTATTGGGGTTGCTCGCCATGCAATTGCTGGTGCGCGTGAGCATTTTCTAGAGGAGTTTCCGCCGTGCTGTTGACGCTGGTCATCGTCTATCTGCTGGTCACCATCGCCATCGGCCTCTATGCCGCCAAGCGGGTGAAGAACACCACCGACTTCGCCATTGCCGGGCGGCACCTGCCGCTGTTCATGATCGTCACGACGACCTTTGCGACATGGTTCGGCTCCGAGACGGTGCTCGGCATCCCGGCCAAGTTCATCGAGGGCGGGCTGAACGGCGTGGTCGAGGACCCGTTCGGCGCAGGCACTTGCCTGATCCTGGTGGGCCTGTTCTTCGCCGGCAAGCTCTACCGCATGACGCTGCTGACCATCAGCGACTACTACCGCGAGCGCTACGGCCGCACGGTGGAAGTGGCCTGCTCGCTCATCATCATGCTGAGCTACCTGGGCTGGGTCTCGGCGCAGGTAACGGCGCTGGGACTGGTGTTCAACCTGCTGTCGGCTGGCGCCATCAGCATTCCGATGGGCATGGTGATCGGGGTGATCTCGATCCTGGCGTACACGCTGTTCGGCGGCATGTGGTCGGTGGCCGTCACCGACTTCATCCAGATGATCATCCTGGTGGCCGGCCTTGCCGTGATCGCGATGTTCGCGGGCAGCATGGCCGGCGGTCCCGAGAAGGTGGTGGCTTTCGCGGTGAGCAAGGACCTCTTCAAGTTCTGGCCCGAGCCGAGCTGGCACGACATGGTGTTCTTCTTCGCCGCGGCCATCACGATGATGCTGGGCTCGATTCCACAGCAGGACGTGTTCCAGCGCGTCATGTCGGCCAACAGCGTGAAGGCGGCGCAGCGCGGCCCGGTGATCGGCGGCGTGGCGTACATCCTGTTCGCCTTCGTGCCGATGTTCCTGGTGGCCAGCGCGCTGCTCATCATGCCGGAGCAGACCGCCACGCTGCTCAAGGAAGATCCGCAGAAGGTGCTGCCGACGCTGGTGCTCGAGAAGATGCCCTTCGTGATGCAGGTGCTGTTCTTCGGCGCGCTGCTCTCGGCCATCAAGTCGACCGCCTCGGCCACCTTGCTGGCGCCCAGCGTCACCTTCACCGAGAACATCTGGCGGCAGTTCCGCCCGGCCGGCACCGACCGCCAGAACCTCATGACGATGCGCATCACGGTGCTGCTGTTCAGCGCCGCGGTGCTGGCCTATGCCATCCGCATGCAGGGCACGCCGATCTACGAGCTGGTCTCGGGCGCCTACCAGGTGCCGTTGGTGGGTGCCTTCGTGCCGCTGGTGAGCGGGCTCTACTGGCGCCGTGCCACCACGCAGGGCGCCATCGCGTCGATCGTGCTGGGCATCGGCGTGTGGCTGCTGTTCCTGTGGATGCCCTGGGGCAATGCGTTCCCCGCGCAACTGGCCGGCGTGCTGTGCTCGTTCGCCGGCATGGTGGCCGGCTCGCTGCTGCCGCAATGGTTGGCGAACACTCACACGCCGCACCGACCGCTGGCCACCGAGCCCGCCTGAAGCAGGGGCTCGGCGCCACGGGCGCGGGCCCTGCGGCGGGTGCGGCCCTATAATCGAGGGCTTTGCGAGCGGCAGCTGCGCCGCTTTTTTGACCCCATTTCCCATGCCCATCTACGCCTACAAGTGCAGCGCCTGCGGCTTTGCCAAGGACGCTTTGCAGAAGATGTCCGACGCGCCCCTCACGGTGTGTCCGAACTGTGGCGCGAGTGCGTTCGAAAAACAGGTCACCGCCGCCGGCTTCCAGCTCAAGGGCTCGGGCTGGTACGTGACCGATTTCCGCGACAGCGGCGGCAAGAAGTCCGAACCCGCCACGGCGCCCGCGTCGAGCGACACCGCCAAATCCGGCGAATCGTCTTCCACCGCCGCTGCGCCGAGCCCGGCGCCTGCGCCCCCTGCCCCGGCTCCCGCGCCGGCCCCTGCCGCCAAGAGCGGCGACTGACACCGCGCTGCCATGCTCGCCCTGCGCAAATGGTTGTTCTCCGGCCTGCTGGTGATCGTTCCGCTGTTCATCACCCTCGCGGTGCTGAAGTGGATCATCGACACGCTCGACCAGACGCTCTGGGTGCTGCCCGGTGCCTGGCAGCACTGGCTCTACGAGAACAACATCCGTGGCCTCGGCGTGCTGCTCACGCTGGCGATCCTGCTCGTGGTGGGCGCCATCGCCAGCAATTTCGTGGGCAAGCGCCTGCTGGGCTGGGGCGACGCCGTGGTGCGGCGCATCCCGGTCGTGCGCTCGATCTATTCGAGCGTCAAGCAGGTGTCGGACACGCTGTTCTCGGAGAACGGCAACGCGTTCCGCACCGCGGTGCTGGTGCAGTGGCCGCGTGAAGGGGTCTGGACCATCGCTTTCGTCACCGGCACGCCCGGCGCCGACGTGGTCGAGCACCTGGGCGGCGGCGACTACCTCGGTGTCTACGTGCCCACCACGCCCAATCCCACGGGCGGTTACTTCGTGATGCTCAAGCGCAGCGACTGCATCGAACTGAAGATGAGCGTGGACGAAGCGCTCAAGTACATCGTCTCGATGGGGGTGGTCGTTCCAGGCGGCCCTTCCGCGGTGGCGGTGAAGTCTTCCAACTCATAAAAGAACGAACGCGCCCACAAGGCGCCGGATTGGATTCCTATGGCCATGCGTACTCACTATTGCGGTCTTGTGACCGAAGCCCTGTTGGGCCAGACCGTCACCCTGTGCGGCTGGGTCAACCGTCGCCGCGACCACGGCGGCGTGATCTTCGTCGACGTGCGCGACCGCGAAGGCTACGTGCAGGTGGTGTGCGACCCCGATCGCGCCTCGACCTTCGGCGTGGCCGAGAACCTGCGCAACGAGTTCTGCGTTCAGATCACCGGTCTCGTGCGCTCGCGCCCCGAAGGCACGACCAACGACCAGCTCAAGAGCGGCAAGATCGAAGTGCTGTGCCACGAGCTCAAGGTGCTCAACCCCTCGGTCACGCCCCCGTTCCTGCTGGACGACGACAACCTGTCGGAAACCACGCGCCTCACGCACCGCGTGCTCGACCTGCGCCGTCCGGCCATGCAGCGCAACATGATGCTGCGCTACAAGGTGACGATGGAGACGCGCAAGTTCCTCGACGCCAACGGCTTCATCGACATCGAGACCCCGATGCTCGGCAAGTCCACGCCCGAAGGCGCGCGCGACTACCTCGTGCCCAGCCGCGTGCACGACGGCAGCTTCTTCGCGCTGCCGCAGTCGCCCCAGCTGTTCAAGCAACTGCTGATGGTGGCCGGCTACGACCGCTACTACCAGATCGTCAAGTGCTTCCGCGACGAAGACCTGCGCGCCGACCGCCAGCCCGAATTCACGCAGATCGACATCGAGACCTCCTTCCTTGCCGAAGAAGAGATCCGCGAGATGTTCGAAGGCATGATCCGCAACGTGTTCCGCAACGCCGCGGACATCGACCTGCCGGTGTTCCCGACCATGACGTACGCGGACGCGATGTTCAAGTACGGTTCGGACAAGCCCGACCTGCGCGTGAAGCTCGAGTTCACGGAACTCACCGAGCTGATGAAGCGCGTGGAATTCAAGGTGTTCTCCAACGCCGCCACCATGGCCGGCGGCCGCGTGGTCGCGCTGCGCGTGCCCGGCGGCGGTGCCGAGGGCGGCCTGTCGCGCGGTGAAATCGACGCATACCAGGAATTCGTCAAGATCTACGGCGCCAAGGGCCTGGCCTACATCAAGGTCAATGACGCCGCCGCCGGTCGCGAAGGCCTGCAGAGCCCGATCGTGAAGAACCTCGACGACAACGCGCTGGCCGAGATCATCGCCCGCACGGGTGCGCGCAACGGCGACATCCTGTTCTTCGGCGCCGACAAGGAAAAGGTCGTCAACGACGCCATCGGCGCGCTGCGCATCAAGATCGGCCACAGCGCCTTCGGCAAGAAGAGCGGCCTGTTCGACGACCGCTGGGCACCGCTGTGGGTGGTCGATTTCCCGATGTTCGAGTTCGACGAGGAAGGCCAGCGCTGGAGCGCCGTGCACCACCCGTTCACCGCACCGAAGGACGGCCATGAAGACCTCATGGACACCGCGCCCGAGAAGTGCATCGCCAAGGCCTACGACATGGTGCTCAACGGCATCGAGATGGGCGGCGGCTCGGTGCGTATCCACCGCGAGGAAGTGCAGAGCAAGGTGTTCCGCGCGCTGAAGATCAGCGCGGAAGACGCGCAGCTCAAGTTCGGCTTCCTGCTGGACGCGCTGCAGTACGGCGCGCCTCCGCACGGCGGCATCGCCATCGGCCTGGACCGCCTGGTCATGCTGATGACCGGCGCCGAGTCGATCCGCGACGTGATCGCCTTCCCCAAGACCCAGCGCGCGCAGGACCTTCTGACGCAGGCGCCGAGCCCGGTCGACGAGAAGCAGCTGCGCGAACTGCACATCAAGCTGCGCAACAACCCCCAGGCCGCCTGACAGCGCCATGACGACCGGTCCCCGGCCCTGGAAGATTCCGGAGTCGGTGCTGGTCGTGATCCACACGCCGGCGCTCGATGTGCTGCTGATCCGGCGTGCGGATGCCGAGACCGACTTCTGGCAGTCGGTCACCGGCAGCAAGGACGCCATCGACGAGCCGCTCGCGCTCACCGCGGCCCGCGAGGTCGGCGAGGAAACCGGCATCCAGTGCGGCGAGGGCACCGGCCTGGCCGCCCAGCTCGTCGACTGGCAGCTGCGCAATGTCTACGAGATCTATCCGCGTTGGCGGGCCCGCTACGCGCCCGGCGTGACCCGCAACACCGAACATCTGTTTGGCCTGTGCGTACCCGATCGCCTCACGCCCGTTCTCGACCCGCGCGAGCACACCGACTGGCGATGGCTGCCATACCGCGAGGCGGCCGATGCCTGTTTTTCCCCATCGAACGCCGAAGCCATCCTGTTGCTGCCAGAATTTGTGCGATGAACCAGCCGGCAACCGCAGCAGCATCCTCGGCAGCGCAGCATCTGCGTGTGGCCACCTACAACATCCACAAGGGCGTGCAGGGCATCGGGCCCGCGCGGCGCCTGGAGATCCACAACCTCGGCCACGCCATCGAGCAGCTCGACGCGGACATCGTCTGCCTCCAGGAGGTGCGCAAGATGAACCGGCAGGCCGCGGCGCGCTTCGCCCGCTGGCCCGAACTGCCGCAGGCCGATTTCCTCGCACCCGAGGGCTACACCGCCGTCTACGAGACCAATGCCGTCACGCGGCACGGCGAACACGGCAACGCCCTGCTTACGCGCTGGCCGGTGATCCGGACCAGCCACCAGGACATTTCCGACCACCGCTTCGAGCAGCGCGGGCTGCTGCACGTGGTGATCGACGTCGAGGGCCAGCCGGTGCACGCCATCGTGGTGCACCTGGGGCTCATCAAGGGAAGCCGGGTGCGGCAGATCGCCCGCCTGCGCGAGTTCATCGACCGCGAGGTGCCGCCGGACGAAGCCGTGGTGGTCGCGGGCGACTTCAACGACTGGGGCGCGCGCATGCGCTACGCCATGAATGCCATGGGCCTGCGCGATACCAGCGACCTGCGCGGTGCGCGCACGCTCACGTACCCGTCGCGCCTGCCGGTGGCGCAGCTGGACTTCGTCTACGGACGCAGGCTGCAGCCGATGGCGTGCGCGGTTCCGCGCGGTCCCATCTGGGCCCGCATGTCCGACCACCTGCCGTTGGTCGCCGATTTCACGCTACTCAATTGATAGCAACACTCCAAGAAGGGGCGGGCGCTAGCGGCCCGAATGCCCTGGAGTCATTCACTGGTACGATCCCGCCATGCTGAGGAAAACCGACGTCGAACCGCGCCCCGATCGAAACGACGATGACGAGGGTACGCCCGTCTCCGTGAAGATCCGCGAGCGCATCACCGCCGCGCGCAAGCGCTTCAATGCCAACGACAACATTGCCGAGTTCATCGAGCCCGGCGAGCTCGAGGCGCTGCTCGACGAGGTCGAAGTCAAGATGAAGGGCGTGCTCGAAAGCCTGGTCATCGACGTCGAGAACGACCACAACACCGACAACACCGCGCGCCGCGTCGCCAAGATGTACGTCAACGAGGTGTTCCGCGGCCGCTACGTCACCGGCCCCTCGCTCACCGAATTCCCCAACGCCGAGCACCTGAACGAGCTGATGATCGTCGGCCCGATCACGGTGCGCAGCGCCTGCTCGCACCATTTCTGCCCGATCATCGGCAAGCTCTGGATCGGCGTGATGCCCAACGAGCACACCAACGTGATCGGCCTGTCGAAGTACGCGCGCCTGGCCGAATGGGTCATGGGTCGTCCGCAGATCCAGGAAGAAGCCGTGGTGCAGCTGGCCGACCTGATCCAGGAAAAGACGCAGCCCGACGGGCTCGCGCTGGTCATGGAAGCCGAGCATTTCTGCATGGCCTGGCGCGGCGTGAAGGAAATGGACAGCAAGATGATCAATTCCGTGATGCGCGGCGTGTTCCTCAAGGACCCGAGCCTGCGCCGCGAATTCCTTTCTCTCCTTCCCCGAAAGAGCTGAGCCATGCTGGTCCGACTTCTCTACGCCAGCCGCGCCGTCGACACCAGCCCGCAGGCCATCGAAGCGATCCTTTCGCAATCGCGCACGCACAACACCGCGTGCGGCATCACCGGCATCCTCTGCTATGGCGCCGGCACCTTCCTGCAGGCCATCGAAGGCGGCCGCATGGCGATCAGCGAGCTCTACGGCCATATCCAGCGTGACGCGCGCCACAAGGACGTGGTGCTGCTGCACTACGAAGAGATCTCCGAACGCCGCTTCGGCGGCTGGACCATGGGGCAGGTCAACCTGTCGAAGCTCAACGCCTCGACGCTGCTGAAGTACTCCGAGAAGCCCGAGCTCAACCCGTACGCGGTATCGGGCAAGGTCTCGCTGGCGCTGCTGGAAGAACTGATGGCCACCGCCGCCATCGTCGGGCGCCACTAGAACGTGGCTTTCACGCCCGGCATTTCGTCTCGTCCGCGCTTCCCGAAGGGGCCGCTCGCGCATCCGGGCACTCCGGTGGCGCACGGCCTCGCATAGCCCGAGGTGCCGCTCTCCGCGTTCGCCCTGATCCTGCTGGCCGGGATCATCCACGCCGCCTGGAACATCGCCGCCAAGAAGGCGAACGGCGATGCGCGCTTCAGTTTTCAGACCAGCGTGTTCAACATGCTCGTCTGGGCGCCCGTGGGCATCACCCTGGGGTGGAACGTGGTGCCGGGCTGGGGGCTCAACGAGTGGGGCTTCGTGGTGCTCAGCGCCGTGCTCCACATCTTCTATTTCATCGTGCTGCTGCGCGGCTACCGCAAGTCCGACCTCACGGTGGTCTATCCGCTGGCGCGCGGCTCGGGGCCGCTGCTGTCGTCGCTGGTGGCCGTGCTTTTCCTCGGCGAGAAGATCAGCCTCGTCGGCGTGGCAGGCATCCTGGGCGTGGTGGGGGGCGTGTTCCTCGTGGCCGGCGGGCCGAAGCTGTGGCGCAAGGCGCACGACCCGGCGCAGCGCGAGCGCGTGCACAAGGGCATCCGCTACGGGGTTCTCACCGGCGGCTTCATTGCGGCATATACGGTGGCTGACAGCTACGCGGTCAAGTTCCTCGCGATGTCGCCCATCCTGCTCGACTATTTCGGCAACCTCGTGCGCATGGTGCTCCTGGCGCCCGTCGCGCTGAAGGACCGTGCGACCACCGTGCGCATGTGGCGCGCGCAATGGAAGTACGCGCTGCTGGTGGCGACGGTGAGTCCCGTGTCGTATGTGCTGGTGCTGTATGCGGTGCAGCAGGCGCCGATCTCGCATGTCGCACCGGCGCGCGAGGTCTCGATGCTGTTCGCTGCGCTGATTGGCGGCCACCTGCTGCGCGAGGGCGACCGGCTGCTGCGCGTGCTGGGCGCGCTGTTCATCGCAGCGGGCGTGGTGGCGCTGGCCCTGGGCTGAGCCATGCTGCTGTTCGGCTGCGACTTCTCGAGCGCGCCGACGCGGCGCAAGCCCATCGTGGTGGCGACCGGCGAGATGGCCGACGCCGGCCGTGTGCGGCTGACTGGCCTGAAGCGGTTCAACACGCTCGATGAATGGGGCGAATGGCTGTGCACCACGCCCGAATGGGTCGCCGGTTTCGACTTTCCTTTCGGGCTGCCGCGCGAACTGGTCGAGCACCTGGGCTGGCCTTCGGCGTGGGAGCCGCTGATGGCGCACTATGCCGGCCTGAGCCGCGCCGAAATCCGAACCACCTTCGCCGCCTTCTGCGCGGCCCGCCCCGTCGGCGGCAAGTTCGCACACCGCGCGGCGGACCTTCCGGCGGGCTCCAGCCCGTCGATGAAATGGGTCAATCCGCCGGTGGCCTACATGCTCCACGCGGGCGTGCCGCGGCTGCTGGCCGCCGGCGCGCGCATTCCGGGGCTGCACGAAGGCGCTCAGGCCGGGCGCGTGGCACTGGAGGCCTACCCGGGTCTGCTGGCGCGCGACCTGGTCGGACGCCGCAGCTACAAGAGCGATGACCTCGCGAAACAGACACCCGAGCGGCTGCTCGCCCGCACCGACCTGCTGGCTGCACTTGAAGCCGGCTCCGGACGCCTGGGCCTCGCGCTGGACACCACCGCGGCGCAGCGCGCGGAGCTGTGTGCAGATGGGCGCGGCGACGACATCGATGCCGTGCTGTGCCTGCTGCAGGCCGCGTGGGGCTTGCTGCGGGCGGACAGTCCCGGCCCCGGGTTCGGGCTGCCGAAAGCCGTCGATCCGCTTGAAGGATGGATCGTCACTGCCTGAGCCTTGTTGTCCTACATCGCTTCGGGCTTCCGGCGGCGTTCCCGTTTTCCGGCCAGCGCCTAGATTGAAACCGGTGGCTCATTCCGGGTCCACGCATTTCACTCAAAGGAAGGAAAGCATCATGAACAAGGATCAAGTCGCAGGCCGTGTCGAGGAAGCCAAGGGCAAGGTCAAGGAAGCCGCCGGCAAGGTCGTCGGCAATGAAAAGCTGCAGGGCGAAGGTCTGGCCGACCAGGCCGCCGGCAAGGTCCAGAAGACCTACGGCGACGTGAAGGAGAAGACCAAGGACGCCATCAAGGACGGCGCCGACAAGCTGTGATCCGGCAAAGGGGGCTGCGCGCGCCCGCTTCGGGCGTCCGCAGCCCCTTTTTCATGGGTTGACCGACAGACATGCGTCGACAGGAGGTTTCCATGCGCAAGACACAAGACACTCGCATTCCGTTTGCCGCCATGCCGCGTTCGCGTGCCTGGTTGGCCGTTGTTGCCGCCGGCGCCGTGCTGGCGCTGGCCGGCTGCGACAAGTCCGACAACCGCACCGCCGGCGAGAAGCTCGACAGCGCGGTCGCCAAGACCGAACAGGCCGCACAGACCGCCGCTGCCAAGACCGGCGAAGCCATGAAAGAAGCCAAGGCGAAGGTCGATGCCTCGGGCACCACGACCGAAGTGAAGGAAGGCATGGCCAACGTCAAGGAGGCCGCCAAGGACGCCGGTGCCGCAGTGAGCGCCACCGTTGACGACGCGGCCATCACGGCCTCCGTCTCTGCAGGCCTGGCCAAGGACCCCGACCTCAGCGCGATCAAGATCAATGTCGACACCAAGGCAGGTGCCGTGAGTCTGAAGGGACCGGCTCCCACGGCTGCAGCCAAGGCCCGTGCCGAAGAGATCGCCAAGGGCGTGCAGGGCGTGACCTCGGTAGACAACCAGCTCGAAGTGAAGGGCTGAGCTCCGGCGGCGACAGGATCGTTCGGTCGCCGCAGTGGCCCGACCCACAAAAAAGCCCGGGATGTCCCGGGCTTTTTCATTGGAGGCTGGCCTCGTCAGTGGCCCAGCCAGTCCTTCAGTTCGTCGGCATGCTCTTCCTCGTCGGAAAGAATGTCCTCGAGCATGCGGCGCGTGGTCGGGTCCTTGTCGCCGATCAGGTTGATCATCTGGCGGTACGACTCCACGGCGATGCGTTCGGCGATCAGGTTGGCGCGCACCATCGACTGCAGGTCGGTCGACTCGTCGTACGAAGCGTGGCTGCGCTGTTGCAGGTGATCGGGCGCGAAGTCGGGTTCGCCGCCCAGTTGCACGATGCGTTCCGCGATGCGGTCGGCGTGGGCGGACTCTTCGTTGGCGTGCACCAGGAATTCGTCGGCAATGGCCGGCGACTCGACGCCGTTGGCCGTGAAGTAGTGGCGCTTGTAGCGCAGCACGCAGACCAGCTCGGTGGCCAGCGCGTCGTTCAGCAGCTTGACTACGTCGTCGCGCCAGGGACCGTAGCTTGGCGTGACGGCACCTTCGTCGAGGCTGTTGCGCGCGGCATCGAGGCCGCGCTGGTCCAGTTCCAGGTGCTTGTGCGCCTGGTCCTTGGATGATGAAACATCGGCTTTCATGGTGGATCCTTTCGTGGGGGGCTTGTGGTTTTCTGCATCAACGTGGTCACGATGTCCGCCACGTCGGATGTCTTGAGTACCGCTGCCAGCACTGCCGTGACCGACAGCAGCCGCCACGGCTTGACGAGCACCACTACCGCACCGGTGGCCGCGGCGATCGCCATGAGCTTGGCAGGCTGCTTGCGCGCGTAGTTCTCGAGCAGCGGGCGAGCCAGCTGTCCAGCGGCATGCGCGGGATGGCGCTGCCACCATCGCTCGGCCAGGCTGCGGCCGACGGAGAACCAGACGTTCCCGCCGAGACCACCGCGACGGCCGGTCCGGGGGGTTGCGTCTGCCGGGTCATGGTGTTCGTACTCGAGGTCGTCGCCTCCGTCATCCTGCAGGAGGCCGGACGGCGCCGGCTGGCGAACGTGTTCGCGAGGTGCGTCTGCGCCTCCGTGCAGCTGCCGCACGAATGCGCGGCGCGAAAGCGCCAAGCGCTGCTGCGGCGTGAGGGGCAGGCGCTCAACGCTCACGACGCGCTCCGGCTTCGTGCAAGGCCTGCAGGTCTGCGTCGAGTTGCGCGCGCAGGTCGTCGAAGCCGTGGCCGGGGCTCGGCCGCGCCGCGTACCAGCCGCAGATAGCGGCGATCAGCACGGCCATGCCGGGAACGATCACCAGCACCCAATGGAAGCTGCCGTGAAGCACACCGAGCAGCACGGCCACGCCGATGAGCCCCAAGGCCAGCATGGCGCTGGCCGCCGCCAGGACGCCCGCTACGACTCGGGCGACGATGCCGCGCCCGGCTTGCGCAGTTTCCTGGCGGACGAGGGCGGCGTAGTTGGCGAGGTGGTCAGCGACGAGTTCCGGATGCCCGAGCACCGTGGAAAAAATCGGATGAAGCATGGTGCCGGGAATCGGTGGAACGACAGGGACTCAGCGGATCAGTAGTCGTCCCGGCTGCGGCGGCTGGCCAGCACGATGAGTGCGGTGATGGCGGCACCGGCGGCAGCCGCGATGAGCACGGAGCGCACCGGCTGGTCGGAGATGTAGCGGCCGGTCACGTCGGCGGCAGCCTCCAAGCGGCGCTGTGCGCGTGCGCTGGTGGTGGACGCGGCGTCCAGGCCGCGCTGCACGGCCTGCTGCACGCGGGCTGCGAGTTGCTCGACGGCCGGCTCTGCGTCGCGACGCAGTTCGCGGACCTTTTCGCCCGCCGCATTCACCGCGTTCTGTGCATAGGCGCGCGTCGATTCCACCGCGTCGTTGGCGGTCTGGCGTGCGTCGTCGGCGAGTTGCGAGGGGGTCTTGGTCGTGTTCATGTGAAAGTCCTTTCCGGGAAGATGAAATGCGGAAGCCTGTTGATCGTAACGACGCTACTTGCGTCGGAGCAAGCCGGCAAGGAAGCTGGCAATCGCGAGGATGGCGAAGATCACGAACAGGATCTTCGCGATGCCCACCGCGCTGGCGGCGATGCCGCTGAAGCCGAGCAAGGCGGCGATCAGCGCAATGACCAGAAACACCACTGCGTAATGCAACATGCGGAACTCCTTCGAGGCTGGCCTCGTTGTTGTCTTGAATTAAAGCCCCGTCCGCCACCCCCTTACGGGGAGAAACGGATGGCACAGGAGCAACATTAAGTGGGGGTGCCGGCCGGACCTGTCAGCGGTCGGGGGCGGGGTGCGTAGGAGATGGCCGAGTCACCCGGCGAGGCAGCCGCGAAGCGTGCCGCGGCCCGCATACCAGCCCGGTTCTGCGGGCCGGATCACGCCGCCGGCTTGACCACCGGCAGCATCGCGCTGAGGCGTGTTCCCTCGCCGGGCGTCGAGGCGATCGTGAGCTTGCCGCGCGCCGCCTCCACCCGGTGCCGCATGCCGGCCAGCCCGTGGGTGGACGGCCGCACGCGCTGCGTGTCGAAGCCCTTGCCGTTGTCCGCCACCTCGACGATCACGTGGTTCTCGTAGTTCTTCATCACGATGGTGGCCTCGCTCGCATCGGCGTACTTGCCGATGTTGGTCAGGCTTTCCTGAACCATGCGATAGATGGTGAGCTGGCGCGACTCGTCCATGGTCACCGGTTCCAGCGCCATCTCGATCTCCAGGCCCGAGCGCTCGGCAAACTCCCGGCCCAGGATCTCCAGCGAAGCCACCAGCCCGAGGTTGGACAGCGACGACGGCCGCAGGTCCTCGATGATGCGGCGCTTCAGGGCGATGCCGCTGTTGAGCAGCTCGGTCAGATGCTGCAGCCGCTGGATCGCATCGGGCGTATCGGCCAGGCGCGACTTCAGGCGCGCCACGTCGAGCTTGGCGGCGGTCAGCAGCGAGCCCAGTTCGTCGTGCAGCTCGCGGGCGAGATAGCCGCGCTCGGTCTCGCGGACGTCCTGCAGGTGGGTCGCCAGCTCGGCCAGCGAGGCGGTGCGCTCGCGCACTTCGCCCTCCAGTGCATTGCGCTCGCGTTGCAGCGCCTCCTGCTGGCGTTCGCCGATGGAGCGAAGCGCATGGGTCTGCCGCAGGTACAGGAAGAATGCGATCAGCGCAGCCAGGGCGACGATGGCGGTACCGATGCGCGCCAGCCGCAGCGAGCGCAGCACCTGGTCCTGACGCTGGTGCAGCGTGGTGTTGCTGATGCGGACCAGCTCGCCGGCCGTCGTGCGGATGGCATCCATTTCCTCGCGGCCGACGTCGGTGGTGATGACGAACTTCCACGCGTCTTCCTTGCCGTCCTGGCGCAGCCGCACGCTCATGTCCATCTCGGCCACCTTGCGCAGCACGTGCTTGGAGAGCTCGGTGAGCTGCGTGAGTTCGGCGGATCGGCCGGCGTAGAGGCGGCGCAGGGTGGCCAGGTGGCCGTCGACCTCCTTGACTGCGTTGTCGTAGGGTTGTCTGTAGCTGGCCTCGCCGGTCAGCAGGTAGCCTCTCTGTCCGGTCTCGGCGTCCAGCATGTTCTGCAGGATCTGGTTGAGCGTGCTGCGCACCTGCTGCGCCTCTTCGATGTCGGCAAGCGCACGGCTCGACTGCCGGTAGCCGGCCTCGTTGATGCCGACGAGCGCCAGCGCGGCCAGCGCCGCGAGCAGCAGGCTCACGGCCATTTTTGGAGGGGCTAGCCAGTGCATGAAACTTTCAGGGATGCTTGCAGTGCAAGATCGTGAATAATTGACAACATTCAGGGACCCGGCATGTTGCGACCCGCAAGTCCGCAACACAACGACGAAAGTAACAGATGATCAAAATTGGAATTGTGGACGACCACGCCATCGTGCGATCTGGCCTCCGGCAGTTCTTCTCCGAGCACGTGGACCTGCGCGTGGCGGGTGAGGCGGCCAGCGGGCGCGAAGCCATCGAACTGGTGCGCACCACGGAGCTGGACGTGCTGGTCATGGACCTTTCGATGCCCGGGCAAAGCGGTATCGACGCGCTCGCCATGATCCGCGCCAAGGCGCCGGACGTGGGCATCCTCATCCTGAGCGGCTACCCCGAGGAGCACTACGCGATGAACCTGATCCGTCAGGGCGCGAGCGGCTACCTCAACAAGGAGTGCGATCCGATCGAGATCGTCAATGCCATTCGCACCATTTCGCTTGGCCGGCGCTACATCACCCCCGCCGTGGCCGAACTGCTGGCCCGCCAGCTTGACCGCAAGGACGATGCCGCCCCGCACGAACAACTGTCGGAACGCGAGTTCCAGGTGTTCCTGAAGCTGGCCAAGGGCGAAACGGCCGGCGATATCGCCAAGACCTTGTCGCTGTCGGTGAAGACGGTGAGCACCTACCGCACACGTCTGATGGAGAAGATGAACCTCTCTTCCAACAGCGACCTCACCTACTACGCGCTGAAGAACAAGCTGATCGACTGAGGGCGCCACGGCGGCAGCAGGGACAACCCCGCCTTCCGCCTCAGTCCGCCCCTGGGGCCGGGCGCAAGGCCCGCGCCTGCACCAGGCAAAAATCGACAAGCGCGTCGATTTCGTTCGACTTGTCGAACACTGCGTCGACGCCGAATTCGGCGCAGCGCCGACGGATGTCGGGCGTCGCGTAATTGCTGAGCACCACCACCTTCTGGACCGGCCTGCGTTGCTGGCAGGCCTGCAGGATGCCAAGGCCGCTCCCCTGCTTGAGGAACAGGTCGACGATGACCAGGTCCCACTCGCCGTCGTGGGTTCCAAGCCATGTGCGCGCGTCGTTCTCCGTCTCGGCAAAGCCGACGACGGTGGTACAGGTGAGCTCTTCCAGAGTGCCAATGAGGTTTTCACGGATCGTGAGGTTGTCTTCGACGACGTATGTCTGCAATCTGGAATCCATGCCGAACCGCGCTTCCTATGTCGTTGGCAGTTGCGTTCGCAGCGTCCCGCTGATCGGAATGCCTGACCAGGGAGGGTGGAAGCATGCCGTCACGCATCATGCAAGCTTCGTGGACCGCATGCTGTAGGCGGGTTCCGACGCATTCGCAATCCCGCCGATTTCCGTAGGCGATACCTCACGGTCCGTGCGGTGCATGGCCGACCCGGGGCGTCGCTCGGGCGGGTTAACAAGCACAACATGGCAACGAACACCCTTCGCACCCGGCGTTTCTCCTGGCCGCTCTGGCAGAAGTTGCTGGCGTCGGTCGTGCTGCTGTTAGCGGCGCTGGTCCTCGTGGTCATCTTTTTCCCATGGGACGTTCTGCGCGAGCCGCTGAACCGTTACGTCAGCGAGAAGACGGGGCGCAAGTTCGAGATCACCCGGCGCCTCGATGTCGGCGTGGGCTGGCGGCAGGCCACGGTGAAGTTCGACGGCATCGAGTTCGCCAACCCGTCGTGGGCGCGCGATCCCTATCTGGTAAAGGCCGACCGGGCCGAATTCGACATCCGCATCTGGCCGCTCATCTCGAGCAAGATCGTGATACCGCGGCTTTCGCTGTCTTCTCCGACAGTGGGCCTGCAGATGGAAGCCGACGGGCGCCGCACCTGGGCGTTCGGCAAGGACACATCCGACGGCGGTACCGTGCCCGACATCGGCACGATCCAGGTCGACACCGGCGCTGTCGACTTCCTCGCCAAGCACCTGGGCGTCGATGTCCATGCCGACCTGAGCTACGACACCTCGCGCGGTGAGTTGCCGCTGGACTACCGCATCAAGGGCCGCTACAAGGGGCAGCCGCTGACCGCCAACGGGCGCACCGGCAATGTTCTGCAGATCAATGCCGCTGGCGCGCCGCCGTTTCCGATAGAGATCAACGCTGCCGCCGGGCAGACCCAGCTCAAGGCCGCAGGCACCGTGGCTGCGCTGTCCGATCTCGACGGCATCGACGCCACCTTCCAGATCAAGGGCCAGACGCTGGGTGCGCTGTTCCCGCTGCTGGGCATCGCACTGCCGCAGACCTCCCCGTACGCGCTGAGCGGCAAGCTGGGCAAGCGCGGCAAGCTCTGGGAGGCCAACGCCCTGAAAGGCAAGCTGGGCCTCTCCGACATTTCCGGCGACATGAAATTCGACCAAGCCGGCAAGCTGCCGCACCTCACGGGCGACCTGCGTTCGCGCGTCATGGACATGGACGACCTCGGTCCGCTGATCGGTTTGCCGCCGACGGCGCGCACGGCGAGCACGGTCGAGGGCGTGGCCCCGCCACCGACCGTGACGCAGGTCAAGCGCCCCGGCGGCAAGGTGCTGCCCACCGCGCCACTGGACTTCGAGCGTCTGCGCGCCATGAATGCCGATGTGAAGTACACGGCGGACAGGATCCAGAACGTGCGCGACATCCCGCTCGACCGCGGCAGCGTGCAGGTCAAGCTCGACAACGGCGTTCTCACGCTCGATCCGCTCGACCTTGGCGTGGCGGGCGGCAAGCTGGCCGGCGCGATCCGCATCGACGCCTCGAAGAATCCGGCGGACATCCGCGCTTCGCTCGACGTGCGCGCCATGCAGCTGGCGCGCCTGATTCCCAAGCTCGAAACCACAGGCAACAGCGTCGGCCGGCTGGATGGCCGGATCAATCTGTCGGGCTCCGGCAGCACCGTGGCGAACTGGCTGGGCGGCGTGTCGGGCGACGTGGCGATCATTTCGGGACGCGGGCAGTTCGGCAACCTGCTGCCGGTGTTCGCTACGCTGGTGGGCGGCGACATCATCAAGTTCCTGCTGCGCGGCGACCGCAATGTGGAACTGCGCTGCGCTGCCATCGCATTCGACGTGAGCAAGGGCCTGATGAACAGCCGCACCGTGGTGCTGGACACCACCAACGCGGTGTTCACCGCCGCCGGCCAGGCCAATCTCGCCACCGAGTCGCTGGACTTCGTGGTCCGCCCGGAGCCGAAGAGCAAGAACATCCTGTCGATCCGTACGCCCCTGGTGGTGAGCGGCACCTTCGGCAATCCGCGCGGGGGCCTGCAGGTCGCTCCGCTGGCCGAACGGGGCCTGGCGGCGCTGGCGCTGGGGGCGATCAATCCGCTGCTGGCGCTCGCCGCGACCATCGAGAACGGTCCGGGGGAGGACGCCGATTGCAAGAGCGTGCTGGCCGACGCGAACAAGCCCACGGCAGGCGCGGCCGCCAATGGCGCCGCGCGCGCCAAGAGCGCGAAGCAGCCCTGAGGGGGTTAGGCGACGGCGGGTGGGTGCGCCGCGGCAGGGCGCTGTGCGCAAACGCTGCAGCCGGGGTCGCGTGCGACGCGCAGCGTGTCGAACGAGGTGCTTCGCCCGTCGAACATCAGCAGCTTGCCCGCCAGCGACGGGCCGATGCCGGCCAGCAGCTTGAGCGCCTCGCTCGCCTGCAGCGTGCCGATGGTGCCCACCACCGGGCCGAAGACGCCCAGCACAGCACACCTCGTTTCCTCGAAGGCCGCGTCGGGCGGGAACAGGCAGGCGTAGCAGGGTGAGGAAGGATCGCGCGTGTCGTAGACGCTCAGCTGCCCGTCGAAGCGGATTGCCGCACCGGCGACCAGTGGCCTGGCGTGCATCACACAGGCCCGGTTGACGGCCTGCCGGGTGGCGAAGTTGTCGCAGCAATCGACCACCACGTCGGACTCCGCGACCAGGCGCGACAACAGCGCCTCGTCCGCGCGCAGCGCGTGGGTGGCGATGGAAATGTCCGGATTGATGTCGCGCATGGCCTGCGCAGCGGATTCGACCTTGGCCAGCCCGACGCGCGCCTGCGTGTGGGCCACCTGGCGCTGGAGATTGGTGAGATCGACCTCGTCGTCGTCGACCAGCGCGATGTGGCCGACGCCTGCTGCCGCGAGATACAACGCCACCGGCGAGCCCAGCCCGCCGGCGCCGATGACGAGAACCTTCGAGGCACTGACGCGCTCTTGCCCGTCGATGCCGAATTCCTCGAGAAGGATGTGGCGCGAGTAGCGCAGCAGCTCGCTATCTTCCATGCGCCACCGGATCAGTTTTCCTTCTTCTCTTCCTTGTTGTCGACGATCACCTGCGTCTTGCTGACCAGCACCGGCTGGCCCTTCAGGCGGTTGAGCGCCTGAACCAGCGGGAAGTCCTTGTCGGTGCCGAACTCGGGCACCTTGCGGTCCTGCGGCGGCTTCTTGGCTTCTTCCTCGAGGCGCTTGCGGGCTTCGTCGCGGGCCTTCTCGCGTTCCGGGTCCTTGACTTCGGGGCCCTGGCCGCTGGCCAGGTGCTTCTCGAGGTCGGCCTCGCGCATGCGCAGGGCCGCGAACGGGCTGCCTTCGGCGCTTTCGTCGACCAGCACGTTGGGCACGATGCCCTTGGCCTGGATCGAGGTGCCGCTCGGCGTGTAGTAGCGCGCCGTGGTGATCTTCAGGCCGGTGTCGGGGCCGAGCGGGCGAACCGTCTGCACCGAGCCCTTGCCGAAGGTCTGGCTGCCCATGATGGTGGCGCGCTTGTGGTCCTGCAGCGCACCGGCCACGATCTCGCTGGCCGAAGCGGAACCCTCGTTCACCAGCACCACCAGGGGCACGTTCTTCAGCGCGGCCGGCAGGCTGCGCAGAGGGTCGCTGCCCGAACGGCGCTGGTAGAACTCCGGCGCCGCCTTGTAGACCGACTTGCTTTCCGCGAGCTGGCCGTCCGTGGTGACCACCGTGACGTTCTCGGGCAGGAAGGCCGACGACACCGCCACCGCTGCGTCGAGCAGGCCGCCCGGGTCGTTGCGCAGGTCGAGCACCAAGCCCTTGAGGTTCGGGTCTTCCTTGTACAGCTCGTCGATCTTCTTGACGAAGTCATCGACGGTGCGTTCCTGGAACTGCGACAGGCGGATCCAGCCGTAGCCGGGTTCGATCATCTTGCCGCGGACCGATTGCGTGCGGATCTCTTCGCGCGTGATCGTCACCGGGAAGGTGCGGCTCTCGTCCTTGCGGAAGATGGTCAGCAGCACCTTGGTGTTGGCTTCGCCGCGCATGCGCTTGACCGCCTCGTTCAGCGACAGGCCGCGCACCGCGGTGTCGTCGATCTTGGTGATCAGGTCGTTCGGCTTCAGGCCGGCGCGGAACGCCGGGGAGCCCTCGATGGGCGAGACGACCTTGATCAGGCCGTCTTCCTGGGAAATCTCGATGCCCACGCCGACGAACCGGCCGGTGGTGCCTTCCCTGAATTCCTTGAAGGACTTCTTGTCGAAGTACTGGGAGTGCGGGTCGAGCCCGGCAACCATGCCGGAAATGGCGTCGGAGATGAGCTTCTTCTCATCGACCGGCTCCACGTAATCGCTCTTGACCATGCCGAAGACGGCAGCGAGTTGCTGGAGCTCCTCGAGCGGCAGCGGCGCAAGCGATCCGCGTGCGACTGTCTGCAGCGAAACGGTGGTCAGGACGCCGGCAACGGCGCCGGCGGCGACCCAGCCGGTGATCTTCAGTTTGTGGCCCATCATGAGTGCTTGTCCTTGTCGGCGGCTGTCGAACCAATATACACAGCTTGGAAGCAAATTGCCTGCCGGGGTTCCACGAAGTGGCCGGCAGGCTGGGGTTTCTTCAGCCCTTGCCCTGCGAAGCGACTGCAGCGGCGGCCTGTTCGGCGGCGGCGGCGTCGCCCAGGTAGTAGTGGCGCAGGGGCTTGAGGTCGTCGTCGAGCTCGTAGACCAGCGGAATGCCGTTCGGGATGTTCAGGCCGACGATGGCGTCGTCCGAGATGCCGTCGAGGTACTTCACCAGGGCGCGGATCGAGTTGCCGTGGGCCGCCACCACCAGCCGGCGGCCGGTGCGGATGGCCGGGGCCATCGACTCGTTCCAGAAGGGCAGCACCCGCGCGACCGTGTCCTTCAGGCATTCCGTGAGGGGGATCTGCTCGGGCGACAGCTTGGCGTAGCGCACGTCGCCGCGCTCGCTGCGCGGGTCGTCGGCTTCCAGCGGCGGGGGCGGGGTGCCGTAGCTGCGCCGCCACACCAGCACCTGGTCGTCGCCGTACTTCTTGGCGGTTTCGGCCTTGTTCAGGCCTTGCAGGCCGCCGTAGTGGCGCTCGTTCAGGCGCCAGGAATGCACCACGGGCAGCCAGGTGCGGTCAAGCTCGTCGAGCGTGTGCCACAGGGTGCGGGTGGCGCGCTTGAGCACGCTCGTGTAGGCGACGTCGAAATCGTAACCTTCAGCCTTGAGCAGCCGGCCGGCCTGCTTGGCCTGCTCCACGCCGGTCTCGGTCAGGTCGACGTCGGTCCAGCCGGTGAAGCGGTTTTCGAGATTCCAGGTCGATTCGCCATGGCGGATCAATACCAGTTTGTGCATGTGGGAGGCCTTTGGCTGCGCTTGCGGAAACCTCGCATTCTAAAATCCCCGGTTTGCCATTCAAGGAACCCCCGTGAAATTGATCGAATTCGTCACCGCGAACTGGATGCTGATCCTGATCGCGCTCAGCTCGGGAGCCATGCTGGCCTGGCCGCTGGTGCGCGGGGCAGGCGGCGGAACGCTCACGGCGCAGGGTGCCGTCCAGCTCATCAACCGCGAGCGCGCAGTGCTCGTCGACGTGCGCGAGCCCGAGGAGTTCGCCACCGGCCACATGATCGGCGCGAAGAACGTGCCGCTCAACCAGCTCGAGGAAAAGCTCGCAGCCGCCGTCAAGAACAAGAACGTGCCGCTGCTCCTGGTCTGTGCCACCGGGGCCCGCGCCCAGCGCGCCGTGGCCATCGCCAAAAAGCTCGGTTACGAGCAGGCCCAAGCCGTGTCCGGCGGGCTCAAGGCCTGGAAAGACGCTAACCTGCCGGTTGAAAAAGCTTAGGGTCTTCCCAAGGTAGAGAGCATGCAAGCCGTCAAGATGTACACCACCGCCGTCTGCCCCTATTGCATCCGTGCAAAGCAGATCCTGAAGTCCAAGGGTGTCGAGCAGATCGAAGAAATCCGCATCGACAGCGACCCCCAGGCCCGCGCCACGATGATGGAAATCACCCAGCGCCGCACGGTGCCGCAGATCTTCATCGGCGAGACGCACGTCGGCGGCTGCGACGACCTGATGGCCCTCGACAGCCGCGGCGGCCTCGTCCCTCTTCTGCAGGGCGCCTGAAACACAAAGCAACCGGCGTCACGAAGGTGGCCCGGTCGTGGGGCGATAATCGTTCGCTCATCCATCTGCAGCCCGCTGCGGGAACCTCTCCCCGGCGGGCATTGTTTTGATCCTCGAAAGTTCAGCCATGGCCGACCAGCAAGCCCAAGATCCCGTTTTCCAGATCCAGCGCGTCTACCTCAAGGACCTGTCGCTCGAGCAGCCCAATTCGCCCGCGATCCTGCTGGAGCAGGAGCAGCCCACCGTCGACATCCAGCTCGGCGTGGACGCCCAGCCCGTGGCTGACGGCATCTTCGAGATCACCGTGTCGGCCACCGTGCAGACCAAGATCCAGGACAAGACCGTGTTCCTGGTCGAAGCCAAGCAGGCTGGCATCTTCGAGATCCGCAACCTGCCGGAAGAGCAGATGGGTGCCATCCTCGGCATCGCCTGCCCGCAGATCGTGTACCCCTATCTGCGCGGCAACGTGGCCGACGTGATCCAGCGCGGCGGCTTCCCACCCGTGCACCTGGCCGAAATCAACTTCCAGGCGATGTACGAACAGCAGCAGGCTCAGGCCGCCGGCCAGGCCGCTCCGACCCTGGCCCAGTAAACCGGCCCGACGACGCCAACGCCGATGAAGATCTGCGTTCATGGCGCCGGTGCCTGGGGCACGGCCGTCGCGGTCAATGCGGCCGCCCGCCACGAGGTCACGCTCTGGGCGCGCGATGCCGCCCAGGCCGACGCCATGTCGGCCGCGCGTGAAAACACCCGCTACCTGCCCGGGCTGGCCCTGCCAGCCTCGCTGGCCGTGCGCGCCGGCGACATCGCCCAAGCGCAGGCTGGCGCCGACCTCGTCATCGTGGCCACGCCCATGGCCGCCCTGCGCGAACAGCTCGTTGCCCTGCGCGGCACTGCGGCGCAGGTGGCCTGGCTGTGCAAGGGCGTCGAGCCCGCGCTCGACACGTCTCCAACATCGGTCGGCCTGCTTGCCCACGAGATCTGGACCCAGGTCGCTCCTGATTTGAGAGCGGGCGTGCTTAGCGGCCCCAGCTTTGCGCAGGAGGTCGCCGAAGGCCGTCCGACCGCGCTGGTGGCTGCCAGCCCGCACGCCGGCGTGCGCGATGCACTGGTCGACGCTTTCCACGGTCCCGCGCTGCGCGTCTATGCCAACGAGGACATCGTCGGCGTGGAAGTGGGCGGCGCGGTCAAGAACGTGCTCGCCATCGCCACGGGCCTGTGCGACGGGCTTGCACTGGGCCTGAACGCGCGAGCGGCGCTCATCACCCGCGGCCTGGCCGAGATGACCCGCTTCGGCCTCGCGCTGGGCGCTCGCGCCGAGACATTCATGGGTCTCTCGGGCCTGGGCGATCTGGTGCTGACCGCCACTGGCGACCTTTCGCGCAATCGCAAGGTCGGCTTGCTGCTGGCCCAGGGCCGCACACTGGCCCAGGCCGTCGATTCGCTCGGCCATGTCGCCGAAGGCGTGTATTGCGCCCGTACCGTGGTGCAGCGCGCGCGCGGCCTCGGCATCGAGATGCCCATCGCCGAGGGCGTGGTCGCCTTGCTCGACGGTCGCGTGAGCCCGCAGGACGCTGTGGCCGCGCTCACCGGCCGCGATCCGGTGCCGGAGTCGGTCCAGGCGGCCGGGCCTGCGGTTCCTCGTCAACTCCCTTGAAGCCGAGCCTTCTTCGCGGGCCTCCTGTCGCTCGCGGGAAGGGTGCAGGACCGCGTTCTGCCTAAAACTCGACGCTGCAGGAGTCCCCCAGCGCCTCGCGCCAGACTTTCACCCGCGCCAGCGACGCCCTCAGGTCGGGCAGCGCCTGCGCGATGAACACGCACAGGTTCTCCAGCGTCGGCGGGTGCAAACCCGGCACGTCGTCCAGCAGATGATGGTCGAGCTGCCCGCGGACGTCTTCCAGGCGCCGCCGCAGCAATCCCAGGTCCACCACCATGCCGGTCGCGGGATCCCGTTCTCCGGCGAGCCAGACCTCGGCGTGGTACGTGTGGCCGTGGATACGGCGGCTGCCTTCCACTTCGATCTCGCGCTTCAGCGTGTGGGCGGCGTCGAAGAAAAAGCGTTGGCTGATGGTGAATCGCATCGTCGGAAAGTCCAGGAAAAAGGCGGCCGCTTCAGCGGATGCCGGTGATCTTGTGCGTCTGCACGCTCAGGCGCCATGCGGGCTGCCGCATGCATTGCGCAATGCACAGCTCGGTGTTCGCGGCCCGTTCGGGTCCGTCCATCGGCTGCAGGAAGCGATGGGTGAATTCGCCGGCGCGCGCCATCGCGTCGAGGTCGAACCCGGGTTGCGGCCACACCAGCTTCAGTTCCTGTCCGCACTGCTGCACCCACGGCGCGCCGGCCTTGGGGCTGATGCACAGCCAGTCGATGCCCGCGGGCGCCTCGACCGTGCCGTTGCTCTCCACCGCGATGCGGAAGCGCCGCGCATGCAGCGCATCGACCAGCGCCGTGTCGACCTGCAGCAGCGGCTCTCCGCCGGTCAGCACCACCAGGCGATGGCCGGCGCTCATCGGGTCATCGGCCGGCCACTGCGCGGCGATGGTGTCGGCCAGCAGCTCGGCGGTCCTGAACTTGCCGCCCAGCGTTCCGTCGGTGCCGACGAAGTCGGTGTCGCAGAACCGGCACACGGCGGTGTCGCGATCGGCCTCGCGGCCGCTCCAGAGGTTGCAGCCGGCGAAGCGGCAGAACACGGCCGGCATGCCGGCCTGTCCGCCTTCGCCCTGCAGGGTGTAGAAGATTTCCTTGACGCTGTAGCTCATGATGGTTGGGTCTTTCCCTGCGGGCGTCGGTGGCCGGGCATCCTGGAAAGAAAAACGGAAAGGGTGAGGGAGGGCGATCAGCCGGCCGGCGGCGCCGGCACCGCGGTTGCGGCCGGCTCGGCAGGCGGCGAACGATCAGGGCCGCAATGCGTGCGGCCGCTGGTAATGGAAGCGTCGAGGTCGCGCACGGCGGACGTCATGGAAATCAGCCGGCGAACGGTCAGGCGGGCGAGTAGGCCAGCCGCACGTAGATGGGAGCGAAGGCTTCCGCCTGCGTGATGTCGATCAGCGTCTCCTTCGCGAGTTCGAGCATCGCGATGAAGGTGACGATCAGGACCGGCGTGCCGCGCGACACGTCGAACAGTTTCTCGAATTCGACGAAGCGCTGGCCCTGCAAGTGGCGCAGCACGATGCTCATGTGCTCGCGCACGTTGAGTTCTTCGCGCGAGATCTTGTGGTGCTGCACAAGCTTGGCGCGCTTCATGATGTCGGCCCACGCATCGCGCAGCTCGACCACGTCGACCTCCGGGAAGCGCGGCTTGAGCGACTGCTCGATGTAGACCTGCGCCTTCCAGAAGTCGCGCCCGTAGGTCGGCATGGCACTGATGGCGGCCGCCTGCAGCTTGGTCTGCTCGTATTCGAGCAGGCGGCGCACGAGTTCGGCGCGCGGGTCTTCTGCTTCTTCGCCGTCGGCCACCTTCTTGGGTGGCAGCAGCATGCGCGACTTGATCTCGATGAGCATCGCGGCCATCAGCAGGTACTCGGCCGCGAGCTCGAGGTTCGTCTGGCGGATCTCGTCGACGTAGCTCAGGTACTGCCGCGTGAGCCCCGCCATCGGGATGTCGAGGATGTTGAAGTTCTGCTTGCGGATCAGGTAGAGCAGCAGGTCCAGCGGGCCTTCGAAGGCCTCGAGGAACACCTGCAGCGCCTCGGGCGGGATGTACAGGTCCTTCGGCATCGCGAAGAGCGGCTCGCCATAGAGCCTCGCGAGCGCGACCTGGTCCACCACGTCGGGCATGGCGACCACCAGCGTGCCGTTGTCCTCGTCGCCGTTCATCGGATGCTTGCTATTGATTCAATAGCGAGACACGCAGGAAGGATGGACGTTTGCTGCCAATTCGGCATTGGCGCGGGTTACTTCGTCTGGGTCTGGTAGACGTAGGGCTGCTGGGGCACGCGGGCTTCGCTGTATTCCTCGAGCAGGCTGCGGTCGAGGTGCTTGTCCCAGAGCAGGGCGCGGCCGGCGCGCTGTTCGGCTTCGAGCGTGGGCTTCTTTTCCTTCATCTCCTCGATGAAGTTGGTGATCTCGGAAGAGTAGTGGGGGCGACGGAAGATGGACATAGACTGGACCTTTATGGCGCGAATTTTACCGGGGTCGGCATGACGCAACGGCGAGGATGGCAGATCGGCATGGCAACGGCGTTCCTGGCGGCTGTCGCCGGCCTTGCCGCATGCGACACGAACAACATCAGCGAGCTTGAGGAAGGCGTCTCCACCGAGGCCGACGTGCGCGCCCGTTTCGGGCAGCCCGAGAACGTCTGGGACGCGCCCGCCGGTGCCCGCGTGTTCGAGTACAACCGCCAGCCCGCGGGCCAGAAGAACTACATGATCACCATCGGCGCCGACGGAAAGATGAGCGCGCTGCGCCAGGTGCTCACGCCGGAGAACTTCGCCCGCGTGCAGCCCGGCCTGATGATGGAAGACCTGCGCAAGCTGCTCGGCAAGCCCGCCAAGGTCACGCCCTATGCGCTCAAGCGCGAGACCGAATGGGAATGGCGCTGGGTGCAGCCGCCGAACTCCCCCATGGTCTTCACCGCCACGCTGAACGACGACCAGCGCGTCGTGCGCAGCGGCTCTTCGCCCGACCGGGGCACCGAAGCCCCCTGATCCGGCGGGGCCTGTGGTTCACTGGCCGTCGGGAATCACCGCATCGGCCGCGGCGCCCACGGCCTTGCCGGTGATGCGCGCGGTGCCGATCGCCGCATCGGCCGCGAGGCCGACCGCGCCGGCACCCACGCTCACCGCGGTACTCGCCACCGACACGACCGCGCAGCCGCTCAACGCGGCGCAGAGCGACAGCAGCAGGAGGGCGCGGCGCAGCAGCGTGGTGGTCATGGTGTGGTCCTCGCAGTTCAGCGAACGCGCATGCCCGGCGTGGCGCCCGGCCAGGGTTCGAGCACGTGGATGCCCGGGTGGGCCTTTTCGTCGCCGTGGCTGGCCGCCAGCACCATGCCTTCGCTCACGCCGAACTTCATCTTGCGCGGCGCGAGGTTGGCGACCAGCACCGTGAGCTTGCCTACCAGCTGCTCGGGCTGGTAGGCCGACGCGATGCCGCTGAAGACGTTGCGGGTCTTGCCTTCGCCGGCGTCGAGCGTCAGGCGCAGCAGCTTGGTCGAGCCCTCGACCTTCTCGCAGGCCACGATCTTCGCGATGCGCAGGTCGATCTTCGCGAAGTCGTCGATGGTGATGGTAGGAGCGATGGCCTCGCCGCCCGGCAGCGTCTGCGTGTCCACCGCGGCGGACGCGGCGGCGGGAGCTTCGGGCGCGTCGAACAGCTTGTCGACCTGCTTCGCGTCGGCGCGCTGCATCAGGTGCTTGTAGTCGCCGATGGCGTGGCCGGCAGGCAGCGCCTGCGCGGCGTCCGGCCAGGCCAGCGGAGCGATCTTCAGGAAGGCCTCGACGTTCACCGCCAGCGCCGGCAGCACCGGCTTCAGGTACAGCGTGAGCAGCCGGAAGGCTTCGATGCAGACGGTGCACACATCGTGCAGCCGCGCCTCGGCGCCTTCCTTCTTGGCCAGCTCCCAGGGCTTGTTCTGGTCGACGTACTCGTTCACCTTGTCGGCCAGCGCCATCACCTCGCGCAGCGCGCGGGCGTAGTCGCGGCCGTCGTAGAGCGAATGGATCTGGCCGGCCGCCTCGCGCAGCGCGAACAGCAGTGCGTCGCCGTCGGCCGACACCTCGCCCAGCTTGCCCTCGAAGCGCTTGCCGATGAAGCCCGCCGCGCGGCTGGCGATGTTGATGTACTTGCCCACCAGGTCGCTGTTGACGCGGGCGACGAAGTCCTCGGGGTTGAAGTCAATGTCCTCGTTGCGGCCGTTGAGCTTGGCCGCGATGTAGTAGCGCAGCCATTCGGGGTCGAGGCCGATCGAGAGGTACTTGAGCGGGTCGATGCCGGTGCCGCGGCTCTTGCTCATCTTCTCGCCGCTCACCGTGAGGTGGCCGTGCACATACACCGCGTCGGGCGCCTTGCGGCCGCTGAAGTGCAGCATCGCGGGCCAGAACAGCGTGTGGAAGGTGATGATGTCCTTGCCGATGAAGTGCACCTGCTCCAGGTCGGGGTCGGCCATGTACTCGGTGTACGAGATGCCGTCGCCGCCGAGCTCGATGCAGCGCTTGTCCAGCAGGTTCTTCAGCGATGCCAGGTAGCCCACGGGCGCATCGAGCCACACGTAGAAGTACTTGCCCGGCGCATCGGGAATCTCGATGCCGAAGTAGGGCGCGTCGCGGCTGATGTCCCAGTCGCCGAGGCCGCCCTTGCCTTCGTCGTCCTTGTAGAGCCACTCGCGGATCTTGTTCTGCACTTCGCTCTGCACATGGCCGGGCGCGGCGGTCCATTCCTTGAGGTAGGCCTCGCAGCGCGGGTCGGACAGCTTGAAGAAGAAGTGCTCCGAGCTGCGCAGCTCGGGCTTGGCGCCCGACAGTGCCGAGTAGGGGTTGATCAGCTCGGTCGGCGCGTACACGGCGCCGCACACCTCGCAGTTGTCGCCGTACTGGTCCTTGGCGTGGCAGTTGGGGCACTCGCCCTTGATGAAGCGGTCGGCCAGGAACATGCCCTTTTCGGGGTCGTAGAACTGCTCGACGCTCTTCGTGCTGATCAGGCCGTTGGCGCGCAGGTCGCGGTAGATGTCCTGGGCCAGCTGGTGGTTCTCGGGCGCGTCGGTCGAGTGCCAGTTGTCAAAGGAGATGTGGTAGCCGTCCAGGTAGGGCTTGCGGCCCGCGGCGATCTCGGCCACGAAGGCCTGCGGCGTCACGCCGGCCTTGTCGGCCGCGATGGTGATGGCCGCGCCGTGTGCGTCGTCGGCGCACACGAAGTTGACCTCGGCACCGTTCATCCGCTGGTTCCGCACCCAGATGTCGGCCTGGATGTACTCCATCATGTGGCCGATGTGGAACTTGCCGTTGGCGTACGGCAGGGCGGTGGTGACGAAGAGCTTGCGCGGGGCGGACATCGGGAGGGCGCTTTCGGGAGTGGTACGGACGGAACCGGGCATTTTAGGTGGCCCGGTCGCCGCGCGGGTTTGATGGCAGCATCGCCCTCATGCCGCATGCCATCGACCTCCGCGCCCATGTTGCCGGAATCTCCTCGTCGCCGCTCGCGCCGTGGGCCGCCTCGCTGCCATGGGAGCTGACGTCGCAGGCGCCGGAGATCGTGCGCGAGCTGCTCGCCGCGCTGCCGCCGGGCGAGTACGCCATCGACGGCGAAGTGGCCATCCACCGCAGCGCCCGCGTCGAGCCCGGGGCGGTGCTCAAGGGGCCGCTGATCCTCGGGCCCGGCTGTTTCGTCGCCGCCGGTGCTTACCTGCGCAGCGGCAACTGGGTGGATGCGCGCTGCAGCATCGGCCCCGGCGTGGAGCTGAAATCGTCCTTCGTGTTCGCGGGCACGGCGCTCGCGCACTTCAACTTCGTGGGCGATTCGGTGCTGGGCGCGGGCGTCAACATGGAGGCCGGCAGCATCGTCTGCAACCACCGCAACGAGCGCGCGGACAAGCGGATCTTCGTGCGCAGCGGGGAGGGGGGCGCCTTGCAATCCGCCAGCTGCGAGAAATTCGGCGCTTTGATGGGCGACGGCGTACGCATCGGTGCCAACGCGGTGATCGCGCCCGGCGCGCTGCTGGCGCCGGGCCGCGTCGTGGGCCGCACGGCGCTGCTCGACCAGGAGCTGCCCGGCCGCGAATGACGAGCCGGCGGCGGCAGTGACCCACGTGAGCGCAGGGTGTCTTGTGCGCGACGTATGCTCCAGCCCCCAACACACCACACCACGCGAGACCAGCCGATGACCACTTCCATTCCCGCAACCCTGATCCCCGGCGATGGCATCGGCCCGGAAATCGTCGACGCCACGCTGGCCGCGCTCGACGCGCTGAAAGCGCCCTTCGTGTGGGACCGCCAGATCGCCGGCCTCGGCGGCGTGGTGGCAGCTGGCGACCCGCTGCCCGTCGCCACGCTCGACAGCATCCGCCGCACCCGGCTGGCGCTGAAGGGCCCGCTGGAAACGCCTTCGGGTGGAGGCTACCGCTCGTCGAACGTGCGGCTGCGCGAGGAGTTCCAGCTGTACGCCAACCTGCGCCCCGCGCGCACCATCATTCCGGGCGGACGCTTCGACAAGATCGACCTGGTGGTCGTGCGCGAGAACCTCGAGGGCCTGTACATCGGCCACGAGCACTACGTGCCGATCGACGGCGACCCGCACGCCGTGGCGATGGCCACCGGCATCAACACCCGCCAGGGCAGCCGCCGCCTGCTGGAGTACGCCTTCCAGACCGCCGTGGCCACGGGCCGCAAGAAGGTCACCCTCGTGCACAAGGCCAACATCATGAAGGCGCTCACGGGCATCTTCCTCGAGACCGGCCTGGACCTCTACGAGAAGAAGTACAAGGGCCAGTTCGAGCTCGACACCGTCATCATCGACGCCTGCGCGATGAAGCTGGTGCTCAACCCCTGGCAGTTCGACATGCTGGTCACCACCAACCTGTTCGGCGACATCCTGTCCGACCTGGTGGCCGGCCTGGTCGGCGGCCTGGGCATGGCGCCGGGCGCCAACATCGGCGCCGACGCGGCGATCTTCGAGGCCGTGCACGGCTCCGCGCCCGACATCGCGGGCAAGGGCATCGCCAATCCCACCGCATTGCTGCTGGCTGCCGCGCTCATGCTCGACCACGTGAGGCTGCCCGAACTGGCCACGCGCCTGCGCACGGCCATCGACGAGACGCTGAACATCGACAAGGTGCGCACGGGCGACCTCGGCGGCACGGCGGGCACGCAGGCGTTCACCAAGGCGCTGGTCAGCCGCATCAACGGCGGCTGAGCGCAGCGGGCGCCCGAACGCCATCGATGGCCCCGGGCCATCGCCGAACACGTGTACGCTGCCGGGGCCATGCTCCGGTGGCGTTTCTTTTGTGAGCAGTCATGTCCTCGACGTCCCTTCCCGTCCTGTCCCTCCTCGAAACCCGCGTGCTCGGCGTGCTTGCCGAGAAGCAGCGCACCGTGCCGGACAGCTATCCGCTGACGCTCAACTCGCTGGTGTCGGGCTGCAACCAGAAGACCAGCCGCAACCCGGTGCTCGAGCTCACCGAGTCGCAGGTGCAGGCCACGGTCGACAGCCTGAAGGGCTACAGCCTCGTCGCCGAGACCAGCGGCGGGCGCGCCTTCCGCTACGAGCACAACATCGACCGCGTGCTGCGCATCCCTTCGCAGTCGGTCATCCTGCTCACGGTGCTCATGCTGCGCGGGCCGCAGACGGCCGGCGAGCTGCGCATTGCCTGCGACCGCATGCACAACTTCGCGGACATCTCGTCGGTCGAGGGCTTCCTGAACGAACTCGCCGAGCGGCCGGCCGGCGCGCTGGTGGCCAAGCTGGCCCGGTTGCCGGGCGCCCGGGAGAGCCGCTGGGCCCACCTGCTGAGCGGCACGCCGGCCGAAGAGGTCGCCGCGCCGGGCGCCGCATCGTCCGACGCCTTCCATGCGGCGAGCGACGTTTCGCTGGGCGAAGTGGCCGCGCTGAAGGCCAACGTGGCACGGCTCGAGGCCGAGGTGGCGTCGTTGAAGGCGCTGCTGGGTCGCGTGTGTTCGGAGCTCGGGATATCGGCGGAAGGCTGAACTCCCCGTTGCGGCCATTGCCAGCCGCACCCGCGCTGCGGTATCTTGCGCGGCACATGACGCACACCTGCCCGCGCTGCAACCGCCCCGGCATCGGCGCCCTCGCCAAGCGCTGGTCCAGCCGCGCTGCGCCGGCCGAGTGCACGGTCTGCGGCGGCCTGTCGCATGTGCTGGCCAGCACCGACAGCGGCATCTGGGCCGCGGGCGTCGTGATCCTGCTGGTGTCGCTGATCGGCGCGCTCGGGCTGCATTCGGCGCTCTTCTTCGCCAGCGGCCTGGTGCTGGCGGTGGCGCTGAACATCTGGGCCTGGAGGCGCGCGAAGATGTATCCGATCTCGGCCGAGGCCGCCTCGCTCGCCGGCAAGGTGCACTGGACGCTGGCCGGCATCTACGCTTTCCTGGCGCTGTTCCAGTAGCCGCCGCCGGGCATGCCGGCATGCGCGCGCCGGCATCTGTTCACACCATTTCACGCGGTCTTCACGCTCACCGCACATTGCGTCCCTAACGTCGGCCTCCTTTGCGAACACTTGGAGCCCTGCATGGACAACGGACACACCGCCGCGTGGCGGGACCACACGCCCTTCGACGACGTCACCCGCCGTGCGCTCGCGTGCCTTGCCGTGCTGGCCGGCATCGCGAGCCTGTACGCCTTCTTCTGGTGGGCCGCGTCGGCCACCGGCTTCTTCCTGTTCGACGGCTATCGCCACACCTGGCAAGGCCTTGGCACGGCGATCGCGTTCCGCGACCTGGGCACCGTGTACTACCTGTCGAGCTGGATCGCCTCGGTGTTCGGCGGTCTCTACGGCTGGGCCGCGCTCATCGGGTTCGCGGCCACGCACCGCCGCGGCTGGGACGCGGTGGCGCCGTGGGTCAAGACCGGCTGCGCCGTCGGCATCGCCGCCGGGCTGGCCTTCGAGCCCGGCCGGCTGCTGGCGCTCGCACCCATCGTCTGCGTGATGGCGCTGCTGCTGCGTTCGATGCTGATGCCGTGCGCGCAGGCGCGGGGCGCGGCGTTCAGCCCCCGGACACCGGCACGTCGAGGCTGAGCTTCACCGGGTCCATGGTGACCAGCGTGCGGAAGCGCCTGACGTTGTTGCTCTGGAAGAAGAGCTGCCGCGTCAGCGCCGTGTACTGCGCCATGTCGCGCACCACGAGGACCAGGATGAAGTCCCACTCGCCGGTCACGTAGTAGCACTGCTGCACCTGCGGGCAGGCCCTGAAGCTGCGTTTCATCGCATCGAGCAGCTCGATCTGCTCGCTCTCCGCTTCCACTTCGGCCACGATGGTCAGCGGATGGCCCAGCGCCGCGGGCGACAGCACCGCGCCGTAGCGCTGGATCACGCCTTCGTCGCGCATGCGTTTGAGGCGCCGGTTCACCGCCGCTGTCGAGAGGTGTACCCGTTCGCCGAGTTCGCTCTGCGGCACGCGGCTGTCGGCCTGGATCAGCTCCAGCAGGCGAAGGTCGAGGGCATCGAGAGGAGTCATGCAGCGAAGACGAAATAATGGCCATGTGCACGCAAAAACGTTGCGTCGAGGACGCGGATTTTGCGCACCTGTCCCGCGCCATTGTCAATAGCATCTCGCCATGCACCCGACCGATGCCACCCTGCGCGACACATTGACCCACTGGCGCCGCCAGCTGCACGCCATTCCCGAGACCGGCTTCGAGGAGGCGAAGACCTCTGCCTTCGTCGTGCGCGTGCTCAGGGCGCTCGGCCTCGAGGTGCACACCGGCATCGGCGGCACCGGCCTCGTGGCCAACCTCAAGGTGGGCGAAGGCACGGGCGTGATCGGCCTGCGCGCCGAGATGGACGCGCTGAACATCACCGAGCTGCCGGCCGATCGCCCCTACGCCTCCGCGACGCCCGGCAAGATGCACGCCTGCGGCCACGACGGCCACATGTCGATCGTGCTCGGTGCCGCGCGGCTGCTGCGCGAGCGGCAGGACTTCGACGGCACCGTGCGCTTCATCTTCCAGCCGGCCGAGGAGCATGGCCGCGGCGCGAAGGCGATGATGGACGACGGCCTGTTCGAACGCTTCCCGGTCGACGAGATCTACGGGCTGCACAACATGCCCGGCATGCGCGCGGGCACGTTCGCCACGCGCATCGGCGGCCTGATGGCGAGCGAGGACAACTTCGTGATCCATGTGAAGGGCCGCGGCACGCATGCCGCGCGGCCGCACATGGGCATCGACCCGATCGTGATCGGCGCACAGATCGTGCTGGCGCTGCAGACCGTGGTGTCGCGCACGCTCGACCCCGGCGCGCAGGCGGTGGTGTCGTGCACCGAGTTCATCACCGACGGCATCCGCAACGCGATCCCTTCGAACGTGGTCATCAAGGGCGACACGCGCAGCTACGACCCGGCCGTGCAGCGCATGCTGGGCGGGCGCATGCGCGAGATCAGCGAGGGCATCTGCCGCATGCACGGCGCGGGCTGCGAGTTCAGCTACACGCACGAGTTCGCGCCCACCGTGAACTGGGCCGAATGCGTGCCCACCGCGCTGGCGGCCGCCACGACGGTGGTGGGCGCCGGCAACGTCGATGCCGACGTGGCGCCGATGATGATCTCGGAGGACTTCGGCGCATTCCTCGAGGCCGTGCCCGGCGCCTTCGTGTTCCTCGGCAACGGCGCCGATGGCGAGCCCGGCGGAACGCCGCTGCACAACGGGAGCTACGACTTCAACGACGCGGTGCTCGACACGGGCGCGCGTTACTTCGCGGAAATCGTCCGACTGCGCCTGCCCCGGCGCACCGACCACGGGAACTGACGGGCATGCTGTTCACCAATCCACACGCGCAGCGGCGCGCCTATGACCCCTCGTTGAGCGAGGTGATGAACATCGCGCGCGGCCAGGAGAGCCGGCGCTGGCTCTCGGGCTGGAGCCGGCTGGCGCCGCACGCCACGCCCGCATGGCCGTTGCCCCGGCTGGCGGCGCGGCTCGGCGTGGCGCAGGTCGTGGTCAAGGACGAATCGAAGCGCTCCACGCTCGGCAGCTTCAAGGTGCTGGGCGCGCCGGTGGCGCTGCTGCGGCTGGTGCTGCGCCGCTGGCCGCAGCGCGGCTGGACGCCCGCAGACCTGCTCGCGGGCAGGCATGCGGACGCGTTGCGCGGCTTCGTGGTGGTCAGCGCCACCGACGGCAACCATGGCCGCGCGCTGGCGGCGGCCGCGCAGAGCATCGGCTGCCGCTGCGTGATCGTGCTGCATGCGCAGGTCAGCGAGGAGCGCGAGGCGCCCATCGCCGCACTGGGCGCGGAGATCGTGCGCATCCGCGGCAACTACGACGAGTCGGTGGCGGAGGCCGCGCGGCTGGCGCGGGCCAACGGCTGGGAGGTGGTGTCGGACACCTCGTACGAAGGCTACGAGGACGTGCCGCGCGACGTGATGCAGGGCTACGGCATCCTGGCCGACGAACTGCTCGAAAACTCGCCCGCGGGCGCGCCGTGTCCGTTCACGCACGTCATCGTGCAGGGAGGCGTGGGCGGGCTGGCCGCGGGCGTGGTCAGCCATTTCTGGGAGCGCTACGGCGCGGCGCGCCCCACGTTCATCGTGGTGGAGCCCGAGCAGGCCGACTGCCTGCTGCAGAGCGCGCGCAGCGGCCGGCCCGACCGGGCGACAGGCTCGGTCGATTCGGTGATGGCGGGACTGGCCTGCGGCGACACCTCGCCGCTCGCGTGGCGCTTCCTGCAGCCGGCCGTCGACGTGTTCATGACGGTGACCGACGCGCAGGCCGAGCACGCGGTGCGCACGCTGGCCGGCGGGGACGCCGGCGACGTGCCGGTGCTCAGCGGCGAATCGGGCGCGGCCGGGCTGGCGGCACTGCAGGCGCTCGCGGCCGACCCCGGGGCGCGGCATGCGGCCGGCCTCGGTGCCGAGGCGCGCGTGCTGCTCCTGAGCACCGAAGGCGCGACCGCGCCCGGCGTCTATCGGGCGATTGCAGGGCGCAGCGGTGAAGAGGTCGTTGCCGCGCAAGCCGAGTGGCTGCGGCGCGAAGGCATCGCCGGGCGCGACCTGATGGCGCGCATCGAAACCCACGCCGCCATCGGCGCGATCGAGGGCGGCGGCGTCTGCCGGATCGCGCTGACCGACGCCGACCGCCAGGGCCGCGACCAGCTGGTGCGGTGGATGAGGGAACTCGGCCTCGAGGTGCGTGTCGACCGCCTGGGCAACATCTTCGGCATCCGCGCCGGCACCACCGACGCTGCGCCCGTGATGACGGGCTCCCACATCGACACCGTGGCCACGGGCGGCCGCTACGACGGCAACTATGGCGTGATGGCCGGCCTGGAGGTGATCCGCTGGCTCGACGCGCGCCAGCGCCGCACGCTGCGCCCGATCGTGGTCGCGGCCTTCACCAACGAGGAGGGCGTGCGCTTCATGCCCGACATGATGGGTTCGCTGGTGCATGCCGGCGGCTACCCGCTCGACGCGGCGCTCGACACCACCGGCACCGACGGCGCGCGGCTGGGCGACGAACTCGCGCGCATCGGCTACGCCGGCGACATGGAATGCGGCAGCATCGTGCCGCATGCCTTCGTCGAACTGCACATCGAGCAGGGGCCGGTGCTCGAGGCGGAAGGCCTCGCCATCGGCGCGGTGCAGGACCTGCAGGGCATCTCGTGGCAGGAGCTGTCGATCGCCGGGCAGTCGAACCACGCCGGCACCACCCCGATGCGGATGCGGCACGACGCCGGCTACTGCGCCGCGGCCGTCGCGGTGTTCGTGCGCGAACTGGCGAAGCGCTACGGCGGCAGCCAGGTCGCGACCGTGGGGGCCATCGGGCTGCATCCCAACCTCATCAACGTGATCGCGGCGCGCGCCACGCTCACGGTCGACCTGCGCAACACGGACGAAGCGCTGCTGAAGCAGGCCGAGGCCGAGCTGGACGCCTTCCTGCGCGCGCTCGAACAGCAGGAAGGCGTGGCCATCGAGGCCCGCCGGCTGGCCCGCTTCGAGCCCGTGAAGTTCGACGAACGCCTGGTGCGCCGGATCGAGGCATCCGCCCACGCGCGCGGGCTGCCCGTCCGGCGCATGACCTCGGGCGCGGGGCACGACGCGCAGATGATGGCCCGCATCTGCCCGGCGGCCATGGTTTTCGTGCCGAGCGTGCGCGGCATCAGCCACAACCCGAAGGAACACACTGCGCCGGCGGACCTGTTGCAGGGCGCCAATGTGCTGCTCGACGTGCTGCTGGCGCTGGCGGACGAGCCCCCGCGGGGGCCATGACCAATGGCACTGTCGCCGCAGCGGGTCGCCGATAGCATCGGCGCATGACCCCGGCGGCAGGCGAACCCTTCATCCACAGCGATCTCGACCAGCGCGTGCTGCGCGAGCACGTGGCCTCGGTGTATGCCTCGCGGCGGGTCTCCATCAGCGCGCATCTGTGCTTCGCCTGGGCGCTGGGCGTCGCGTTCTACTGGCAGTACGGCACGCAGTGGGCGCTGTTCTGGCTGGCGCTGATCACGATGGTCGACCTGTACGCCCTGTTCACGCTGGGCTGGCACGCCGGCATCGCCGCGGCCGACAGCCGGCACTGGGCGCGCAAGTACACGCGGCTGGTCACCATGGTGAGCTGTGCCACGGCACCGGCGCCGATGTTCGTGATCTCGAACGACAACCTGCCCATCACCGCGCTGCTGGTGGTGGTCATCATGAGCAGCTGGACCCGTGCCATGCAGGCGCTGTGGCCGCTGAAGCCGGCGCTGTTCGGCTACGGGCTGCCCATGATGCTGGGCCTGATCGCGGCGCTGGCCTGGCAGCGCGATGCGCTGCACGTCTTTCTTGCGGCCTTCGGCGCGGCCCACCTGGGCCTGACCCTGCGCACCGGCATCAAGCAGAACCGCATCCTCACCGACGCGCTGATCCTGCGCTTCGAGCACGAGGCCCTCGCGGCACGGCTGGGCGAGCAGATCGCCGCCACCGAGCGCGCCAGCGCCGAGAAGACCCGCTTCCTGGGCACCGCCAGCCATGACCTGCGGCAGCCGCTGCACGCCATCGCGCTGTTCGGTGCGGCGCTGCGCAACGAGCTGAGCGACCGGCCCGAGGGCCGCAACGCCGAGCGGCTGATGCGCGCCGTCGATGCGCTGGGCATGTCGCTGGACACCATGCTCGACGTGTCGCGCCTCGATGCCGGCGTGGTCACGCCCGTCGTGCGTCCGGTGCAGCTCGACGCGCTGTTCCTGCGGATGAACTTCACCTTCGGGCCGTCGGCCGAGCAGAAGGCGCTGCAGCTGCGTGTGCGTGCGAGCCGCCTGTGGGTGCGCAGCGATCCCGAGCTGCTGCACCGCATGCTGTCGAACCTGGTCGACAACGCGCTGAAGTACACCGCGCGCGGCGGTGTCACGGTCATGGCGCGCGAGCGCGGCGACGCGGTGTGGATCGAGGTGCGCGACAGTGGCATGGGCATCGCGCCGGAACAGTCGGGCCGGATCTTCGAAGAGTTCTACCAAGTGGGGAATCCGGGGCGCGACCGCACGCGCGGGCTGGGCATCGGGCTGTCGATCGTGCAGCGGCTGTCGCGCCTGCTGGGCCATCCGGTGGAGCTGCATTCGCGCTTCGGCCGCGGCACGCATTTCCGCGTGGTGGTGCCGCGCGCCGAAGCGCCGCTGGGCGTGGCGGCGAGCGTGCCGAGCGAAGCGGCCTCGCAGTCGCCGCCCGCCGGCGTGCCGGCGGCCTTGCCGCGCCGGGTGCTGCTGGTCGACGACGAAGCCGACATCCGCGCCGCCATGGCGGGCCTGCTGCACTTCCATGCGATCGACGTGTGCACCGTGGCCGACGAAGCCGGCGCGGAGGAAGAACTGGCGCGCGCCGAGGCCGAGCGCCAGCCCTTCGACATGCTGCTGTGCGACTACCGGCTGGCCGACGGCGCGGACGGACTCGATGCCGGGCTGCGGCTGCAGCAGCGGCTCGACGGCCGGGTGCCGCTGCTGCTCGTGACCGGCGAGACGGCGCCGCACCGGCTGCAGCGCGTGCGCGAGTCGGGCGTGCCGGTGCTGTTCAAGCCGGTGGCGGCCGAGAAGCTGCTGCAGACGATGTCGTCGCTGGTGTCCGCGTGGCCCGCAGCCCGCTGAGGCGCGGTCAGGCCGGCGCCCAGCCGAAGAAGCGCAGCACCTCGTCGCGCTGCTTCATGGCGTCGGTGCGCCCGAGCGCCATCAGGTCGCGCGTGTAGGCCGCCTCGAACAGCAGGTAGCTGGCCAGCGCGCCGCCTTTCACGTCGGCCGCCACCTTCGAGCCGCCCAGCAGGTGCCGCACCGCGCCGGGCAGGGCGTCGACATGGCGCGCCGCGATCACGTCGAGCCGCTCCGACGGCGAGATCACCAGCAGGTCGAGCGGACGCAGCGAGCTCGACGCGCGCACCTCCTCGGGAATCAGCCCCAGCGTGTGGTTGATGCGGCGCAGGCGCTCGATGTCGACCGCGAGCGCGTCCAGGAAGATGCTCGACAGCGCATGGCCCGCGATCTGCGCCATGGTCGGGTAGCCGCTGTGGGTGTTGGGGGCGGCCGTGTCGCGCGGCTCGTGCATGCGGCCCGCGCCGATCACCAGGATGCGCTGCGCGCCCAGGTGGATGGCCGCGGCAATGGGCGCCGACTGCCGCATCGAGCCGTCGCCGAAGTATTCGGTGTGGCCCTGCATCGGCAGGGCGGTGGCCGGGAACACGAAGGGAATGGCCGACGAGGCCAGCAGGTGGTGGTGCGTGATGCGGTCGCGCACCGACAGCCGCTGCGAGCGCACCCAGGGCTCCATCGGCACGGCCGCCTCGAAGAAGGTCACGTGCTCGCCGGAGCTGTAGCTCGAGGCCGTCACGGCCAGCGCATGCACGTGGCCCTGTTCCATGAGCCTGGGCAGGCGGTCCAGCGGCACCATTCGCTGCAGCAGCTCGGCCAGCGGCCGGTTGTCGAGCAGCGACTTCGGCTTGATGCGCATCCAGTTCGCCGCGAAGCGCCCGAGGCCGAGCAGCATGCGCCAGCGCGCGCCGCTGCCGATGACGGACAGCGAATCGGCGCGGTACACCTGCTCGGCGCGGAACTGGCCCCACACCTCGGCGATGTGCGCCACCACGCGGTCGAAGTTGTCGCTGCCGCAGGCCAGCGCCGCTGCATTGATGGCGCCGGCGGAGGTGCCGGTGATCACGTGGAAGGGGTTGGCGGTGCCGGTGACCCTGGCGCCGGCGCTGCGCCGGATCTCGGCGATGGCCTGCAGCACGCCGACCTGGTAGGCGGCCCGTGCGCCGCCTCCGGTGAGCAGCAGTCCGGTGACGGGGCTTGTCTCTGTCATTCTCATTCTTGTTGGTTGGCGGGCTTGTCGGGCTATTGCGCAGCCATCGGATGCGGCCCTGGAGAGCCCCTTAGACTACCGGCCATTCAGGAGTTTGATCAATGGCACTCACCCCAGAAGGGCTCATGGACGCGCTCAAGGCCGTCACGGACCCCAACACCGGCAAGGAATTCGTGGCGAGCCGGTCGCTCAGGAACCTGCAGGTCGCCGAGGGTGACGTCTCGTTCGACCTCGAGCTCGGCTACCCCGCCCGCAGCCAGCACGCGGCCATCCGCAAGTCGCTGGTGGCGGCCGCCAAGGCGGTGCCCGGCGTGCAGAACGTGTCGGTCAACATCGTCACCAAGGTCATCAGCCACGCGGTGCAGCGCGGCGTGCAGCTGATGCCCAACGTGAAGAACATCATCGCGGTGGCCTCGGGCAAGGGCGGCGTGGGCAAGAGCACCACGGCCGCCAACCTCGCGCTGGCGCTGGCGTCGGAAGGCGCCACCGTGGGCCTGCTGGACGCCGACATCTACGGCCCGAGCCAGCCCATGATGATGGGCATCGAGGGCCGCCCCGACAGCGCCGACGGCAAGACCATGGAGCCGATGGAGCGCCACGGCGTGCAGGTGATGTCGATCGGCTTCCTGGTCGATGCCGACCAGGCCATGATCTGGCGCGGCCCGATGGCCACGCAGGCGCTGGAGCAGCTGCTGCGCCAGACCAACTGGAAGGACCTCGACTACCTGATCGTCGACATGCCACCGGGCACCGGCGACATCCAGCTCACGCTGAGCCAGCGCGTGCCGATGACGGGCGCGGTGATCGTCACCACGCCGCAGGACATCGCGCTGCTCGATGCGAAGAAGGGCATCAAGATGTTCGAGAAGGTCGGCGTGCCGATCCTGGGCATCGTGGAGAACATGGCGGTGCACATCTGCTCGAACTGCGGCCATGCCGAGCACATCTTCGGCGCCGACGGCGGCAGGAAGATGGCGGCCGAATACGGCATGGAATACCTCGGCGCGCTGCCGCTGGACATCAGGATCCGACTGCAGGCCGACAGCGGCGCACCCACCGTGGTGTCCGATCCCGAGGGCGACGTGGCCGGCATCTACAGGGAAGTGGCGCGCCGCGTGGCGGTGGGCATCGCCGAGAAGGCGAAGGACTTCTCCTCGAAGTTCCCGACCATCTCGATCAGCAAGAACACCTGAAGTGCGAGCGGAATGAACCTGCTCGCCTCGATGCGCTACCTGGTGGCGCTGAACGAGCACAAGCACTTCGGCCGCGCGGCTCAGGCCTGCCACATCACGCAGCCGGCGCTGTCGAACGCGCTGCGCGCGCTGGAGAGCGAATTCGGCGTGGTCATCGTGAAGCGGGCTCGCGTATACGTCGGCCTCACGCACGAGGGCGAGCGCGTGCTCGCCACCGCGCAGCGCATGCTGCGCGACAACGAGGTGCTGCTGCAGGAACTGCGCAGCGAGGAGGGCGACCCGCACGGGCGCCTGCGCATGGCGGCCGTGCCCACGGCCATCCCCATGCTCTCGCGCTTCGCCGCCATGCTGCAGGAACGGCATCCGGGCATCGTTCCGGCCGTGCTGTCGATGAGCTCGCAGGACCTCGAGATGGGGCTCGAGAGCCTGTCGATCGACCTCGCGCTGGGCTACACGGAGCGCATGCACCTGCCCGGCATCAAGCTCACGGCGTGGCCGCAGAGCATCGAGCACTACTTCCTGCTGCGGCGCGCGAAGAAGTCTTCGGCCGACCAGTTGCGCATCGGCAAGCCCATGACCTGGGCCGAGGCCGGCGCGCTGCCGCTGTGCCTGCTCACGCCCGACATGCACAACCGCGCCATCGTCGACCAGGCACTGCGCGAAGCCGGCGTGCCGGCGATGCCGGCCATCGAGACCAACTCGGTGCTCGCACTGGCGCTGGCCGTGAGCGTGGGCACCGTCAGCAGCGTGCTGCCCGGCGGCATGGTGGCCGCTGTGCGCAGCCACCGCGAATTGGAGGCGCTGCCGCTGGTGGCGCCCGAGGTGCGGACCCCCATCGGCTTCATGACGCAGGACGGCGTGCGCGCTTCGCGCGCGCTCGACGCCGCGCTGGCGTTCATGAGCACGCCCGAATGGCAGGCGCAGGTGCAGCAGCACAGCGGGACCCTCGGAGAGTGAAGCACCGCCCTGCCAAGGGCTCCATTTAGTTATTGAATCGGGTCATGCGTTGATCGAATTTGACGCGGCATGAAGCGCTCACTCACACTCCGCGGCCCGGATTCAGCAAAAAGTTACACATCCGGTATTCAAGGAGAAATATGGCAGGCTCATCTGCAGGCGTTCTCGAGGGAGATCGCATCAACGGAAGCGGATTGCAGCAGCAACCCGGCTTTCTCGACAAGGAACGCATCATCGCGGGCCCCGGCTTCAACCGCTGGCTGGTTCCCCCGGCCGCGCTGGCGATCCATCTTTGCATCGGCATGGCCTACGGCTTCTCGGTGTTCTGGCTGCCGCTGTCGAAGGCGCTCGGCACCGCCGGCACCGGCGCACAGGCGTGCGCCAAGGACATGAGCTTCTTCGCCGAGCTCTTCGCCACCAACTGCGACTGGCGCGTGGCCACGCTCGGCTGGATGTACACGCTGTTCTTCGTGTTCCTCGGCTGCTCGGCGGCCCTGTGGGGCGGCTGGCTCGAACGCGCCGGCCCGCGCAAGGCCGGCGTGGTGTCGGCGCTGTGCTGGTGCGGCGGCATGATGCTGTCGGCGCTGGGCATCCACCTGCACCAGTTCTGGCTGATGATCCTCGGCTCGGGCGTGATCGGCGGCATCGGCCTGGGGCTGGGCTACATCTCGCCGGTGAGCACGCTGATCAAGTGGTTCCCCGACCGCCGCGGCATGGCCACCGGCATGGCCATCATGGGCTTCGGCGGCGGCGCGATGATCGGCTCGCCGCTGGCCGTGGACCTCATGAAGCGCTTCAGCACGGCCACCGACGTCGGCGTGATGCAGACCTTCGTGGTCATGGCCATCGGCTACTTCGTGTTCATGATGGCCGGCGCGCTCGGCTACCGCGTGCCGCCCTCGGGCTGGAAGCCGGAAGGCTGGACGCCGCCGCCGGCGCAGGTCACCAACACCATGATCACGCAGCGCCACGTGCATGTGAAGAAGGTCTGGGGCATTCCGCAGTTCTGGCTGGTGTGGCTGGTGCTGTGCATGAACGTGAGCGCCGGCATCGGCGTGATCGGCATGGCTTCGCCGATGCTGCAGGAAGTGTTCGGCGGCGCGCTGATCGACCTGCCGGCCAGGTACGGCGAGCTCGACAAGGCGCAGCTCGCGGCCATCGCGGTGGTGGCGGGCGGCTTCACCGCGCTGCTGTCGCTGTTCAACATCGGCGGGCGCTTCGTGTGGGCCAGCCTGTCGGACAAGCTGGGCCGCAAGATGACCTACACGGTGTTCTTCGTGCTCGGCGCGGTGCTGTACGCGAGCATTCCGTCCTCGGCCGGCGCGGGCAGCAAGCTGCTGTTCGTGGGCGCGTGCTGCGTCATCGTGTCGATGTACGGCGGCGGCTTCGCCACCGTGCCGGCCTACCTGGCCGACCTGTTCGGCACGCAGTTCGTGGGCGCCATCCATGGCCGCCTGCTGACAGCATGGGCCACGGCCGGCATCCTGGGCCCGGTGGTGGTGAACTACATGCGCGAATACCAGCTGGGCCTGGGCCTGCCGCGCGAGCAGGTCTACAACCAGACCATGTACATCCTGGTGGGCATGCTGGTGATCGGCTTCATCGCCAACCTGCTGGTGCGCCCCGTGGCCGACAAGCACTTCATGACCGACGCCGAACTGGCCGTCGAGAAGAAGCTGGCGCACGAGAAGGCCTCGGCGGCCGAAGTGGGCAGCGGCTCGGGCCGCGCCGACACGGTGAGCCCGATGGTGGTGGTGCTGGCCTGGGTGGCGGTGGGCATCCCGCTGGCCTGGGGCGTCTACAAGACACTCGTGAGCGCGGCGAAGTTCTTCAACTGATCCGCCGGCAACCGGTCGCGTGAGCGATCAGCGGCCCGAAGGCTGCGCCGCGAAGATCTCGATCGCGGCCAGCCGGGCCACCGAACGGCCCGGCTTCATGTCGCCGGCCATCACCAGCCGCGCCATGCCGTTGCGACCCAGCGGCGCGCCGTTCAGGCTGTAGGCAACCAGCGCCACGCGGTTGCCGGACTCGGGTGCGATCTCCGCCAGCGAGACCACCGCACGGTAGCCGTCGCTGCCCACCAGCACCGCATACATCGACAGCACCGGATTGCGCACTGCCGCGTCGGGCCTGAGGCCGACCGAGGCGTCGTTCAGCAGCGTCCACAGGTTCACGCCGGTGTAGCTGTTGCTGCCGACCGTCTGCGTGGCCGCGGGCAGGGCCTGCAGCGCGGCGAGGTCGAAGGTGGCGCGCCTGCCGACGGCACCCGAGACTGTGAAGGACGGCGAAACGGCGTTGTCCGCCACCGTTGCCGTGCGCGCCGCATGCGCCGGCATGCCGGTTGACGGCGGGCTGTTGGCGCAGCCCGCGAGCAGCATCGACGCCGCAACGGCCAGGGCCGCGCCGACGGGCGGGAAGAGGGTGCGGTAGGTCACAGGAACTCCTCGTTTCCCCGGAGCGGGGCACGTCGTATTCATTCTTGCATAGCGATGCAGGGCACCGCGGGCGGACAATGACGGCCCGCATTGGTTTACGCTTCGCGCCAACATGAAATCCAAAGCCCAGTTCCGCTTGCGCATCTATCGGGACGACATCATCGCCATCGGCCCCGGAAAGATCGCGGTGCTCGAGGCCGTGGCCGAGACCGGCTCGATTTCCGCGGCCGCCCGGCTGCTCGGCATGTCCTACCGGCGTGCATGGATGCTGATCGACGAGATGAACCAGACGCTGGCTTCTCCCGCAGTGAACACCGCCGCCGGCGGCTCGCGCGGGGGCGGCACTGCGCTCACGCCGGTGGGCGAGGAGATCGTGAAGCACTACCGTGCCATCGAGAACGCCGCGCGGCTGGCCGCTTCGGCCGACATTCGTGCGCTCACGCGCCTGCTTGCACCATGACGGCCGCGAACATGCCCGGCCCTGGCGAGGTCGCCAACGTGGTGTGCCGCCCGGTCGGCGTCGTGCGCAGCCGCTTCACGGAGGCCACCGGCATGCCGATCCAGACGGCCGGCGCACCGGAAGAAAAGGGCCTCCTCGAAGTGTTCGCCGAGTTCGCGCCGGGTCTGCGCGACATCGAGGGCTTCGACTACCTGATCCTCGTCACCCACCTGCACCTCTGCCCGCACGAGCGGCTCGAGGTCGTGCCCTTTCTCGACGAAACCTCGCACGGCGCGTTCGCCACGCGCGCGCCCGCACGGCCGAACCGGCTGGGCCTGTCGATCGTCCGGCTGGAATCGGTCGAAGGCACGACGCTGCATTTCAGCGGCAACGACATGATGGACGGCACCCCCGTGCTCGACATCAAGCCCTACGTGCCGAAATTCGATGTGCGCGAGACCGACCGCGTGGGCTGGTTCGGCGCGCGGCTCGATCAGCTGCCCCGCACGCGCTCCGACGGCAGGATGGGCTGAGCCTCGGGCAGGGCAGCGGCGTCCGGGTCTTTCCACCCCTGCCAGCACGACCACACGCTCTGCGACAGCAGCTCGCGCGGTGGGGGCGGTGCCTCCTTCACGCTGCCCATGCTGATGAATCCCACCAGGTGCTCGCCCGGCAGCACGCCCACCTGGCGTGCCAGTGTCTCGTCGAAGCAGCGCTCGCCGCTCAGCACGATGGCGCCGTAGCCCAGCTGGTGCGAAGCGCTCAGCAGGTTGCCGAGCGCAGCGCCGGCGCTCAGCCATTGCTCGCGTGCCGGGATCTTGCTGCGCTCGCGCGGCGACACCACGAAGCCCAGCAGCAGGGGCGGGCGCGTGGCATGTTCGCGCGCGCGCTTCAGGTCGGCGGGGCCGGCCAGGGGGTCGCGCCGCAGTTTTTCCTGTTCGAAGCACCATGCCAGCGCTTCGCGGTTCTGCGGACGGAACTCGATGACGCGCCACGGGTGCAGCCCGCCATGGTCGGGCGCACGCAGGCCGGCCTGCAGGATCGCGTCGAGCTCGTCGGGATTGGGGCCGGGATGCTGCAGCCGCCGCGGCGACACCGAGCGCCGCGTCAGCAGGACTTCGAGGATGCGCTGCGCACCCGTCATGTGCCGCCACATGCGTGTCACTGTTCCCGGTGATCGACCCACGCCGACTGGCGGCGCAGCACCTCGCCGATGTCGTCCGCGTCGGCCTGCCCGACGAAGAACGACTGGCTGGCGCCGTCGGGTGCTGTGATGGAGAGCACGAAGCCTTCGGAATCCATCGACCGCTCGATGCGCCATTCGTGCACCTGCGTCACGCGCCGGCGTTCCGGCCTGCCGGAAATCGAGCGGACAACGGTGTCGAGGGCGGTGGGGCGCATGGGCGGGATGTCTCCTACGCTGTATCCCGCAGTATATGGAGACTCCCTCGTTTGCGCATCCCCGTGAGAACCTTGAGCCTCATCGTGTAACAATCCCGCCGTATTTTCATGAACACGACGAAATCGCTCATCGCCTCCACCGACTGGTTTCCCCTGGTGCTGTCGCTCAAGGTCGCTGCCGTGGCGACCGTGCTGGCACTGATCGTCGGCGTGGCGCTGGGCTGGGTGTTCGCGCGCAAGCGCTTCTTCGGCCGCAGCGTGCTCGAGGCCGTGTTCATGCTGCCGCTGGTGCTGCCGCCCACCGTGATCGGCTACGCCATCCTGGTGGCGGCCGGACGCCGCAGCCCGCTGGGCGCGTGGCTGCGCGAGCACCTGGACTACACCATCATCTTCAGCTGGCACGGCGCCGTGGTGGCCTCGGCCGTGGTGGCGCTGCCGCTGGTGCTCAAGTCGGCGAGCGCCGCGTTCTCGAATGTCGACCGATCGCTCGAGGCCGCGGCCAGCACGCTGAGGCAGTCGCCGTTCTCGGTGTTCCTGCGCGTCACGCTGCCCCTGGCCTGGCCGGGCATCCTGGCGGGCACGCTGCTCGCGTTCGCGCGCGCCATGGGCGAGTTCGGCGCGTCGCTGATGGTGGCGGGCTCCATTCCCAAGCAGACGCAGACGCTGTCGATGGCGATCTACGATGCGGTGCAGGCCGGGCACGACGACCTCGCGCTGCTGCTGGTCATCGTGACCTCGGTGCTGTCGATCACCGTGCTCGTGGTGTCGAACCGTTTCTTCTCGTTGAAATGAGTACACCCCCCAGTCTTCGCGCACTTCGTGTCGCTTCGCCAACCCCCTTGCAGGGGGCAACGCCTGCGGCCCGGCAAAGCCGGTTCCGCGGTGGTCCCCGACGGCGCCGCTGACGTTTTCGGTTTCCGGTCCTTCAATAATTTCCAGGAGAGTTCCATGCGCCCGTTCCGCCTCTTGTTCCTTGCTTCCGCCGTGGTGGCCCTTGCCCTGCCGCTGGCCGCCACTGCGCAGCAGATCACCGTGTCCGCCGCCGCCAGCCTGACCGATGCCTTCAAGGAAATCGGTCCCAAGTTCGAGGCAGCGAAGTCGGGCGCCACGGTGCGCTTCAACTTCGCCGCCTCGGGTGTGCTGCTGCAGCAGATCGGCCAGGGCGCGCCGGTGGATGTGTTCGCCAGCGCCGATCAGGACACCATGAACCGCGGCGTCGAGCAGAAGGTGATCGACACCGCCACCCGCAAGGACTTCGTCACCAACAGCCTGGTGCTCGTCGAGCCGGCGAAGGATGCCGTCGGCGTGAAGACGCTGCAGGACCTGAGCGGCGCCAGCGTCAAGAAGATCGCCGTGGGCAAGGTCGCCACCGTGCCGGTCGGCCGCTACACCAAGCAGGTGCTCGACAACGCCAACCTCTGGACCACGCTCGAGCCGAAGTTCGTTCAGGCCGACAGCGTGCGCCAGGTGCTCGACTACGTGAGCCGCGGCGAGGTCGAGGCCGGCTTCGTCTACCGCACCGATGCGGCCGTGGCCGGCGACAAGGTCAAGATCGCCTTCACGCCCACCGGCCACACGCCCGTGACCTACCCGATCGCCGTGGTGGCTGACAGCAAGCAGAAGGCGCTGGCCGGCGATTTCATCAACTTCCTGTCGACGCCTGCCGCGCAGGAAGTGCTCACGCGCTACGGTTTCGGCAAGCCATGATCGACGTCGATCTGAAGCTCTCGGTGAAGGACGGGGCGCGCCGCTTCGACCTGGCCGTGCGCTTTCAGACCGACGTGCCGTTCGCCGCGCTCTACGGCCCGTCGGGCGCGGGCAAGTCGCTGACCTTGCAGGCCATTGCCGGACTGCTGCATCCCGCATCGGGCCACGTCAGGCTCGACGGCCGCACCCTGTACGACTCGGCGCAGGGCATCGACGTGCCTGCGCCGGCGCGTCGCGTCGGCTACCTGTTCCAGGACTACGCGCTGTTCCCGCACCTGAGCGTGCGCGAGAATGTCTCGTTCGGGTTGACCGCCTGGCACCGCCGCAAGCCGCCCGCGAAGGACGCCGAACGCGTGCAGGCGCTGCTCGAGAGCTTCGGTCTCGCCGCGCTCGCCGACAGCCGGCCTCAGAACCTCTCGGGCGGCCAGCAGCAGCGCGTGGCGCTGGCACGGGCGCTCGCCTGCGAGCCGCAGGTGCTGCTGCTCGACGAGCCCTTCGCCGCGCTCAACCCGATGCTGCGCACCGAGCTGCGCAACGAACTCGCCCAGGTGCGCAGGCAGTGGGGCATCCCGGTGCTGATGATCACGCACGACATCGAGGACGTGCTCGCGCTGGCTGATGTGGCCTTCGTCTACAAGGACGGCCAGGTGGTGCGCGAGATCGACCTGCACAACGCGCAGAGCCGCGACTTCGCCTTGCGCGACATTGCCGGCGTGCAGGCGGTCGAGGACACGCCGCTTCGCAGCAGGTTGCGCAGCCTGCTGATGCAGGACGCGCGCGGCGGCTGAAGCTGCCGCGTCAGCCGCGGAAACCCGTGCGGTCTTCCGCGGTGATCTCCCGCAGCACCCGGCACGGCACGCCCGCCGCCAGCATGTTCGCCGGCACGTCCTTCGTCACCACGCTGCCCGAGCCGATCACCGCGTGGTCGCCGATGGTCACGCCCGGGTTGATGTGCACCCCGGCGCCCACCCACACGCGGTGGCCGATGCGCACCGGCCTGGCCTGGCAGGCGCCCGCGGCGCGCTCGGCCGCGTCCAGTGCGTGGTTGGTGGTGTAGATGCCCACGCGTGGGCCGAACAGCACCTGGTCGCCGATGTCGATGCCGCCGCCGTCGAGCATCACGCAGTCGAAGTTGGCATAGAAGCCCCGGCCCACCGAGATGTTGAAGCCGAATTCGCAGCGGAAGGCGGGCTCGAAGTGCGCACCGTCGCCCACCTGCCGGAGCAGCCGGCGCAGCAGCGCGATGCGTTCCTGCGCCGGGCGGCCGAAGCTGCGGTTGTATTCGTCGGTGCGCAGCACGGCGGCTTCGCGGGCGGCCAGCAGTTCCGGGGTCAGGTCGTCGTAGACGGCGCCGCGGAGGATGAGGGCGCGTTGTTCTTCCAGGGTCATCCGGTCCACTGTACAGAGCACGGCGCATCGCGCGGCAGAGACCCCGTGGCCCTTCATTTCCATTTTGAATCAAGGCATGTGCCGATCCAATTTGACGTGCGCCCCTCGCGCGCGAACACTCCCGGCATGAGCGAGCAGAAGATCGAGTTTTACAAGGGCCCCGCCGGCGGCTGGGGTGCGTTGCGCAGCGTCACCCAGGCGCTGCTTCGGCAGGACATTCCCATCAAGGGCGCCAAGACGCTCCTCTCGGCGAACCAGCCCGACGGCTTCGACTGCCCCGGCTGCGCCTGGCCCGATCGCAACCATGCCTCGACCTTCGAGTTCTGCGAGAACGGCGTGAAGGCCGTGGCCGCCGAGGCCACCGCGCGCCGCGCGGGCCCGGAGCTGTTCGCCAGGTACACGGTGGCCGAACTGGCCCAGCAGAGCGACTTCTGGCTCGAGGACCAGGGCCGCCTCACGCACCCCATGGCCTACGACGCGGCGAGCGACCGCTACGTGCCCATCGAATGGGACGCCGCCTTCGATCGCATCGCGCTGCACCTCAATGCATTGCCCGATCCGAACCAGGCCATCTTCTATACCTCGGGCCGCGCCAGCAACGAGGCCGCATTCCTGTACCAGCTGTTCGTGCGCGAATACGGCACCAACAACTTCCCCGACTGTTCCAACATGTGCCACGAGCCCAGCGGCAGCGGCATGCGCCCGCAGCTGGGCGTGGGCAAGGGCACGGTCACGCTCGACGACTTCGAGAAGGCCGACGCCATCTTCATCTTCGGCCAGAACCCCGGCACCAACCACCCGCGCATGCTCGGCGAGCTGCGTGCCGCCTCCAAGCGCGGCGCGCGCATCGTGAGCTTCAACCCGCTGCGCGAGCGCGGCCTGGAGCGCTTCGCCGATCCGCAGGACAAGCTCGAGATGGCCACCATGGGCTCCACGCCCATCAGCACGCACTACTTCCAGCTGCGCGTGGGCGGCGACTTCTCCGCCATCAAGGGGATGATGAAGCACGTCATCGAACGCGAGGACGAAGCGGTGGCGCGCGGCGAACCCGCGGTGCTCGACCATGCGTTCATCGCCGAGCACACCATCGGCTTCGAGCCGCTCGCGGCCGACCTGCGCGCCGAGTCGTGGGACATCCTGGTGCAGGAGTCGGGCCTGAGCGAAGCGCAGATCCGCGCCGCGGCCGATGTGTACCTGGGCGCCAGGCGCGTCATCGCCTGCTGGGGCATGGGCATCACGCAGCACCAGCATTCGGTCGCCACCATCCAGATGATCGGCAACTGGCTCATGATGTGCGGCCACATGGGCCGCGAAGGCGCGGGTGCCTGCCCGGTGCGCGGCCACAGCAACGTGCAGGGCGACCGCACCATGGGCATCTGGGAGAAGCCGCCCGCGGCGCTGCTCGACCGCCTGCAGAAGGTGTTCGGCTTCGAGCCGCCGCGCCAGAACGGCGTGGACACCGTCGAGGCCATCCGGGCGATGCTCGACGGCAAGGGCAAGGTGTTCTTCGCGCTCGGCGGCAACTTCGCGGCCGCCACGCCCGACACCTACCAGACCTGGAAGGGCCTGCAGAACTGCGACCTCACGGTGCACGTGACCACCAAGCTCAACCGCAGCCACGTCATCCACGGGCGCGAAGCCATCATCCTGCCGTGCCTCGGCCGCACCGAGATCGACATGCAGGCCAACGGCCCGCAGGGCGTGACGGTGGAGGACTCGATGAGCATGGTGCACATCTCGATGGGCATCAACCCGCCGGCCTCCGAGCACCTGCTGTCCGAGCCCGCCATCGTGGCGCGCCTGGCGGCCGCCACCATCGGCGCGCGCAGCAGCACGCCGTGGCTCTGGCTGGTCGAGGACTACGCGCGCATCCGCGACAAGATCGAAGCCGTGTTCGACGACTTCAAGGACTTCAACACCCGCGTGGCGCACCCCGGCGGCTTCCGCCTGCGCAACACCGCGAGCGAGCGCGTGTGGAACACCGCCTCGAAGAAGGCCGTGTTCTTCACCCATGCCGTGCCGCTGGACACCCACTCGCACCGCGCGCGGGCGCGCTTCGCGAAGCAGACCGACACCGTGGTCTTCACGCTGCTCACCACGCGTTCGCACGACCAGTACAACACCACCATCTACGGCATGGACGACCGCTATCGCGGCGTGTTCGGCCAGCGCCGCGTGGTGTTCATCAACAAGGAAGACATCCGCCACCTGGGCATGAAGGACGGTGACTGGGTCGACATCCAGACGGTGTGGAACGACGGGCAGGAGCGCCGCGCCGACCGCTTCAAGCTGGTGGCCTACGACATCCCGCGCGGCAACCTCGCGGCCTACTACCCCGAGACCAACCCGCTGGTGCCGCTGTCCTCGGTGGCCGAGAACGCGGGCACGCCGACCTCGAAGTCCATTCCCGTGGTGCTGTCGCTGCACGCGGCGCCCGCACCCGCCCCGGCAGACGCTGATACTGTGGCGGCATGACCGCTGCCGCCTTCCACGCCGATTCCTTTTCCATCGCCATCTTGCGCGCGCTCGCCGAGGCGCCGGGCGAGGGCGGCATGTCGCTGCCGCGCCTGGGCAAGCGGCTGGGGCAGGGCGCGAGCGTGGTCATGCGCCACCTCACGCTGATGGGCGATGCCGCCATCGGCGGCGTGCGCGGGCCGGGCTGGGTGCGCGTGGTGCAGCTGGACGACCGCTGGGTCGCGCACCTCACCGATGCGGGCCGTGCCTGGGTCGAAGCCCTGCCGGCTGACGAGAACACCGGCTGAGCGGACAATGGCCGCGGCCATGCAACACCCCAGCATCTCCCCACCAGACGACGACACGCTGTCGCCCCTGTCGCGGCACGCGGTGCATGTGTTCGGCGAGCGCGGCGTCGCGCCCGAGGGCGTCGTGCGCGACGACACGCTGGCGTCCGAGGTGCCGGTGGCGCTGGTGTTCAACGGCGTCTCGCATGCCGTGATGATGGCAACGCCGAGGGACGTCGAAGCCTTCGCACTGGGCTTCGCGCTGAGCGAAGGCATCCTCGACAGCGCGGCCGATTGCCGCGGCATCGATGTGCAGGCGGTCGATGCGTCGGACGCAGGACTGCCCGAAGGCATGCCCGGCATCGAGGTGCAGCTCGAGATTTCCACGCGCAGCTTCGAACGCCTGAAGGACCGCCGCCGCAGCCTCGCGGGCCGCACCGGCTGCGGCGTGTGCGGTGTCGAGAGCTTCGCGGGGCTCGACCTCACGCCGCAGCGCGTGCCGCCGCGCGAGTGGATCGAACGCATCGACCTCGCGACCGTGCTGCGCGCCTTCGCGGCCATGGCGCCGCGCCAGGTGCTCAACGCCGAGGCCGGCGCGATCCATGCGGCGGCATGGGCCACGGTCGACGGCGAGCTCACCGACCTGATGGAAGACGTCGGCCGCCACAACGCGCTCGACAAGCTGCTCGGTGCTCTCGCAACGGCAGGCCGGCTCGCAGAGCCCGGCTTCGTGCTGATGTCCAGCCGCGGCAGCCACGAGCTGGTGCGCAAGTGCGCACGCCTGGGCATCGCGGCGATGGCCACCATCTCGGCGCCCACCGCGATGGGCGTGCGCATGGCCGAGCTCAGCGGCCTGCGCTTCTGGGGCCTGTGCCGCGCGCCGCGCGGCGTGCTCTATGCCGACGGACTCGGCGGCGCGCCGAGCGCCAGCACCGCGTCGGTGACCGCCTCGATGCCCTGATCCGACAGGTCGGGCGCCGCCACGCGCTGGCGGTCCGGCCACTTGCGGAAGTGCAGTGCCTGCGACTTCTCGTAGTGCGGGTCGTAGTGCAACGACATGAGTTCCGCGAACAGGTGCGGCAGGTCGGCCTCGTGCGCCCATTGCTGCCAGCGCGCCACGGTCTCCTTGCCCTGCAGTTCCTTCAGCGCGCCCATCTTGTCGGCGAGCGCGTCGCGGTCGTCGCCCAGGTAGGCGTAGTCGCGCAGCAGGTAGGCCAGGCGCGCCTCGGGCGTGGCCGACACCTCGATGCACGAGGCCGCGCGCATCTGCGCCACCAGCGGCAAGGGCAGCGAGAGCCGCCCGATGCGGATGCTCTCGCCTTCGACATACAACGGGCGCGAAACGTCGACAGTCTCGAGCACGGACGCGATGCGGGTCTCGAAATGCTTCTGCGAGGGCTGCGCCACACCCGGCAGCGAACCGAGCAGCGAGCCCTTGTGGTTGGCGAAATCCTCCAGGTCGAGCACCTGCGCGCCGCGCGCGGCCAGCGCATGCAGCACGCGCGTCTTCGCGCTGCCGGTGGCGCCGCAGATCACGCGCAGGTCGAGCTTCGGCGTGAGCGAGTCGATCTGCGAGATGACGTGGCGGCGAAAGCTCTTGTAGCCGCCCGCGAGCTGCTGCGCGTCCCAGCCCACGAGGCGCAGCCAGGTCACCATCGAGCCGCTGCGCATGCCGCCGCGCCAGCAGTAGACCAGCGGCTTCCAGTGCTCGGGCCGGTCGGCCAGGGTGTCGCGCAGGTGCCGCGCGATGTTGGCCGCGACCATCGCGCCGCCGATGCGCCGTGCTTCGAAGGCGCCCGTCTGCACGTAGGTCGTGCCCACGATGTGCCGCTCCTCGTCGTCGAGCACCGGGCAGTTGATGGCGCCGGGAATATGGTCGAGCGCGAACTCGGCCGGCGAGCGTGCGTCGATCAGCGTATCGAAGGCGTGGCGGTCCGCCACCCGCACGGGCTGGCGATGACTCATGGAAGAAACCTCATGCCCCCGATTGTCCGCCCGTCAGGCGTAGGCCGGCCCGAGACCCTTGCGCAGGCGAGCGCTCGCAAGGTCGACGGCGACGACCAGCGCGAACATCGCGATCAGCACCGTCATGGCCTGCTGCTGCTGGAAGATCGAGAGGTGGAAGTACAGCAGCTGCCCGAGCCCGCCGCCGCCCACGAAGCCCAGCACGGCCGCCATGCGGATGTTCATTTCCCAGCGGTAGAGCGTGTAGGCCACCCACTGCGGCAGCACGATCGGCAGGCTGGCGTAGCTGAAGGCAGCCACCGGGCCGGCGCCCGAGAGGGTGAGCGCATGCTCGGGCTCGCGCGGCGCGTTCTCCAGCGCCTCGGCAAAGAGGCGCCCCAGCACGCCGGTGGTGTGCAGCGACAGGGCGAGCGCGCCGGCAAACGGACCGATGCCCGCGGCCAGCACCATCAGCGCCGCCCAGACGAGCTCGGGCACGCTGCGCAGGAAGTTGAGCGCAAAGCGCGCGGCATGGCGCGGCAGCCAGCCCGCGCGTCCCGAGGCGGGCAGGGCGAGCACCGCGCCCGCCAAGGCCGCCAGCACCGTGCCCAGCGCGGACACCGCCAGCGTCTGCAGCGCGCCGTGGCCGACCCTGGCAAGGAAGTCCGGCGACACGTCGGGCGGGAAGAACTCGGCGATGAACTTGCCCATGAGGCGCAGCGACTCCGCCGAGCCGAGCGCGCGGTAGTCGATGCCCAGGTAGACGAAGCTCGCGATCACCGACACGCCGATCAGCAGCAGCGCGATGCGGCAGCGCCAGCACGGCGGCGGACGCGGGGGAAGCGGCGCAGTGTTCGTCGTCATGCGAGCAGCCGGCGCAACGCGTTGCTCAGCAGGTCGGCCAGCAGCACCAGCGCCAGGAACACCAGCAGGATGCTGCTCGCCTCGCCGCCGTTGAGCATCTTCATCGACTGGTCCATCAGCTGGCCCAGCCCGCCAGCGCCCACGAAGCCCATCACCACCGAGGCGCGCACCGCGCATTCCCAGCGGTACACGGTGTACGAGGCCAGCTCCTGCGCGGTGTTCGGCAGCAGGCCGTAGCACAGCGCGGCGAAGCGTCCGCTGCCGCCCTCGAGCAACGCGCGTGCGGGGCGCGTGTCCGTCGACTCCAGGATCTCGGCGTACACCTTGCCCAGCATGCCGCCGTAGGTGATGGCCAGCGCGAGCACGCCCGACGCAGGCCCGAGCCCGAGCGCGCGCACGAACAGCAGCGCCCAGACGATTTCGGGAATCGCGCGCAGCACCATCAGCAGCCAGCGCGCGGCCTGCCGCACAACGCCAGCCTGCACGCGGCCCGGCCCGGGGCCGATGCGCGAGATGGAGAGCGCGCGTGTCGTCACGAAGCCGAGCGGTGCGCCGATCAGCAGCGCCAGCGCGGTGCCGGCCGTGGCCATGGCCAGCGTCTCAAGCGTGGCCTTGAAGAGGAGCGCCATGAAGGCGGGCGAGCCGTCGGGCGGAAAGAAGCCTGCGAGAAAGCCGCCGATCACCGCGAGGTTGCCGCCGTCGAAAAGCGCCCACGGCCTGAACTCGGACAGCGCCAGCATCGGCCACGCAATGACCAGCGCAGCCGTCCATGCAGCGAGCCGGCGTGCCGCGTGGGGATCGCGATGCGGAGCGAGCGCCGCGTTCACGGGCAGTCCGGACGCTGGAAGGCCGGCTCCATCGCTGCGCCGGGCGGAGGATGCTGCGCCGCGATGCCGCCCTCGCTCGCGTACAGCGCGTCGAGCATGGCGGCGGTGACATGCGCGGCGGGCAGGTCGAACACCACCTGCCAGTTGCGCATGCCCACGATGCGCGGAAACCATCGCAGCGCGAGATCCACCGCATGCAGGGACGCCACCAGCGTCGAGCCGGTGGCCTCGCTCTGTGCCACCAGCCGGCCGGCCGCGGCGTCAGACAGCGTGGGGTCGAGCGCGGAGACCGGTTCGTCGGCCAGCAGAAGTGCGGGGCGCTGGTACAGCACGCGCGCGATGCCCACGCGCTGCAGCTGGCCGCCCGAGAGGCGGTCGCAGCGGTCGAACAGGCGGTCTTCCATGCCGAGCCGTGCCAGGGCTTCATGCGCGCCGGCGATGTCGGACGGATGGAACAGCGAGCCCAGGGCGCGCAGCGTCGACCATTGGCCGAGACGGCCCGCAAGCACCGCGGTGACCACGCGCAGGCGCGGTGCGATCGGCGGCGACTGGTGCACGGTGCCGATGCGCGCGCGCAGCTTCTTCAGTGCGCCGGCGGGCAGGTCCCAGGGCTTCTCGCCCAGCACCTCGACCGTGCCCTCGGTGGGGCGAAGGGCCGCACCGAGCACGCGCAGCAGCGTGGTCTTGCCGGCGCCCGAAGGACCGATGACGGCGATGCGTTCGCCGTCGCGCGCGGCGAGCGTCACGCTGTTCAGGGCGCGGTGGCCGTTGGGGTGGACCACGCCGATGGCGTCCAGATGGAAGCTCACGCTGCGCAGCTTTCCCAGGCCGTTCCCTCACCCCAGCCCTCTCCCGCGAGCGGGAGAGGGGGCAAGAATGGGCCGGGCTGTCTGCATTGGCTCTCTCTCCCTCTCTCGCTCGCGGGAGAGGGTTGGAGTGAGGGTGCCCCCGTCTCCCGCCGGATCACTTGATCAGGCCTGCCGACTTCCCCGCCGTCTCGATCCCGTCGTAGTTCGAGGACTTCGTCGGAATGAACTTGCTCGCACGCTGCAGCGCCATGATCTCCTTGTGCGCCGGGTTCGCCGGGTCGAGCTTCAGGAAGGCATCGGTCAGCTTCTTCTGCAGCGCCGGGTCCATGCCGGGGCGCACGGTCCAGTTGTAGTCGTAGTAGGTCGGCGTGGTCGCCAGCACGCGCACCTTGGCGGCGTTGGGGTTCTTGGACTCCACCAGCTTGTCCCACACCGAGGCGTTGAGCACGCCCGCTTCGGCGCGCGACGCGGCCACGAAGGCCACGGTGGCGTCGTGCGCGCCCGAGAACGCAACCGTCTTGAAGTCCTTCTCGGGATTGATGCCGGCCTGCAGCAGGAAGTAGCGCGGCATCAGGCTGCCCGAGGTGGACGACGGCGCGCCGAACGCGAAGGTCTTGCCCTTCAGGTCGGCCAGCGTCTTCGCGGGGCTGTCGATGGGCACGATGAACTTGCTGGTGAACACCTCGTCCTCGGCGCGCTGCACGATCGGCACTGCGCCGCCGTTGGTGCGGATGCGCGCCTGCACGTAGGTGAAGCCACCGAGCCAGGCCAGGTCGATCTTGTTCGTGGCCAGGCCTTCGACCACGGCCGCGTAGTCGGTCACGGGCGTGAACTGCACGTCCATGCCGGTTTCCTTCTTCAGGTAGTCGCCCAGCGGCGTGAACTTGCGCTGCAGCTCGGTGGGGGCCTCGTCGGGAATGGCCGAGACGCGCAGCATCCCTTGCGCGAAGGCGCCGAAGCTCGCGGCGGAAAGGGCCAGCGCGAGCGCCATGCGGGTGAAAGTCTTCTTCATGGATGTGCCTCGGGGACGTGCGGTTGAGGAAAGGACGGGATTGTAGAAAGCGTGGCCGCTTCGATAATCGGGCCCATGAACCCAACGCTCATGAATCCGCTCGCGCCGTTGCGCCTCACGAGTTTTTCGCATGGTGGCGGCTGCGGCTGCAAGATCGCGCCCGGCGTGCTCTCGCAGATCCTGAAGAACCACGCGGGCGGCATGATCCCGCCCGAGCTCATGGTGGGCATCGAGACCGCCGACGACGCGGCGGTCTACCGGCTCAACGACCAGCAGGCGCTGATCGCCACCACCGACTTCTTCATGCCCATCGTGGACGACCCCTACGAGTTCGGCCGCATCGCCGCGACCAACGCGATCAGCGACGTGTACGCGATGGGCGGCCGGCCGATCATGGCGCTGGCGCTCGTGGCCATGCCGATCAACCAGCTGCCGGTGGAGGTCATCGCCGAGGTCGTGCGCGGCGGGCAGGACGTGTGCCGCGCCGCCGGCATTCCCATTGCGGGCGGCCACACCATCGATTCGGTCGAGCCCATCTACGGCCTCGTCGCGATGGGGCTGGTGCATCCGGACCGCGTGCGCCGCAACGCCGACGCGAAGGCGGGCGACGTGCTCGTGCTCGGCAAGCCGCTGGGCGTGGGCGTGCTGTCGGCCGCGCTCAAGAAGGAGCAGCTGTCCGAGACCGGCTACCGCCAGCTCATCGAGAACACGACCCGGCTCAACACACCCGGCATTGCGCTCGCGGCGCTCGACGGCGTGCATGCGCTGACCGACGTGACCGGCTTCGGGCTGGCCGGCCACGCGCTGGAACTCGCGCGCGGCGCCGGGCTGACCGCCGTCGTCGAATGGTCGACGGTGCCGCTGCTCGACAACGTGGTGGCGATGGCGGCCGGCGGCTTCGTCACCGGTGCGTCGGGGCGCAACTGGGCGGGCTATGGCGCCGATGTCGAACTCGCGGCCGGCCTGCCGGCCACCGCGCAGAGCCTGCTGAGCGACCCGCAGACCTCGGGCGGCCTGCTCGTGAGCTGCGCCCCGGAGGCGGTCGACGCCGTGCTGAATATCTTTCGCGACGAAGGCTTTGCCCGCGCGTCGGTCATCGGCCGCGTCGAGGCCGGAAAGCCTGCCCTGCGCGTCATCTGAGATCGGCGCGATGTGCCCATGCCGACTCGTCGATTGGGCCGTCGCCGTCGCGAGCGGTTCGAGCTTGTGCCGAGAAGCGCAGACGTACATGGGTACGTCGAGCATCGCAGGTGCAAGATCGGACCGCGCAGAAGGCGAATGCCCGCTCGATGGCGGAAGGGGGAAGGAGTCGAACCTTCCCGGCGACGACTGGCGCCACCCACCGGGTTTGAAGCCCGGCCGCCCCACCAGGGACGATCCCCTCCCATGATCCGTTGCGTCGTTCACGCGCTCGCTCCGAACAGCGAGGTGTCGGGCCGAAGCAGGTGCGCGTCCTTCACGCGCCGCGTCAGCCCCACGCGGTCGAAGAATTCCAGCAGCTGGATCGCGCGCTTGCGCCCCAGACCCGTCGCGTCGCGAAAGCTCGCGGCCTGCAATCCCTGCGGCCCGTCGAGGCATTCGCGTGCAATGGCCGCGAGCCGCTCGACGGTGGCCAGCGGATAGTACAAGTCCTTCACCACCTGGAAGGCCTCGCCGCGCCGCGCGAGGCTCGCGAGCGTCTGCCGCACCATCGGCTCGCTTGCTGCGCAGTCCTTCGCGAGTTCGCGCACCCACGGCGGATCGAAGCCGCCGTCGGCGAGCCTGGGCAGCAGCTTCTGCGCGAGCTTCTGCTCGGCCTCGCCGAGCCGCGCGGCGTGCGCGGGCAGGTGCAGCCAGGTGCCGCTGCGCACCAGCGCGCCGCGCGCGACCAGCGCATCGAGCGCATGGCGCCAGAGCGCATCGTCGGTGCGCGGCCCCGCGAGGCGCTTGAGCCGGCGCGCATCGGGGCCGACCTCGTCGGGCGCCGTGCGATGGAACTCCGCGAGGCGCGCGGCGATCTGCGTCTCGAGCGCGTCCAGATGCGACCGCGCGATGGCCGTGTGCTCGATGCGCACGGCATCGCCGGGCAACGGCAGCGCGGCTTCGTCCGTCAGGGCGAGTGCGCGCGCCAGCCGGGTGGTGTCGAGACCCAGCGGTGCGCCGTGCAGCAGCGCTGCCGCGCGCGAGGCGGGCTCGTCGGTGGACCATGCGGCGAGCATGTGCAGACGCTCAGGCGTACGCCGGTAGCGCACCGGCGCGAACGGGTCCAGTACGTAGATGCCGGCCGCGGTGCGCGTGGCCGAGGCATCGCGCAGCACGCCGCGGTCGCCATGCCAGGCGCCGATGTCGTCCTTCAACACGAGTTGGGCGAGTGCGGTTTCGCCCGGTGCCAGCACGTCGCGGTCGAGCAGCGCGACCGATGCCATCGTGTCGCTGGCGCCCAGGTGCGCATGCACCGTCGTGCCCGAGCGCATCGGCTTCTCCTCGCCGGGCCACAGCGCGAGCCGAACGTCGATGCGATCCGTCGCGAGTGCGGCAGCCGGTGCGCAGATCCAGTCGCCGCGGTGCACCTCGTCCTTCGTGACGCCGGCCAGCGCCAGGGCGCAGCGCTGGCCTGCGTGGGCCGATTCGGTCTTCGTGTCCTGCGCATGGATGCCGCGCACGCGCACCGTGTGGCCGCGCGGCACGACGCTCAACGCGTCGCCGATGCGCACACTGCCGCTGAAGACCGTGCCAGTGACCACCGTTCCGACGCCGGCCAGCGTGAACGAGCGGTCTGCCGCCAGGCGGAAGGCAAGGCCGTCTTCATGGGCGTGGCCATGCCGCGCCGCGCCGAGCAGCCGTTCACGCAGCGTGTCGATGCCGTCGCCGGTCGCTGCGGATACCGCGAGCACCGGCGCGTCTGCAAGCGGCGTCGGTGCCAGCAGCGCGGCGATGTCCGCGCGCACCTCGGCGAGGCGCGCCGCGCGCGTGGCTTCGTCGATGCGGTCGATCTTGGTGATGGCCACGGTGGCTTGCTGCACGCCCAGCAGCGCCACCACCGCAAGGTGCTCGCGGGTCTGCGGCATCACGCCGTCGTCGGCCGCCACGACCAGCAGCGCATGGTCGATGCCGGTGGCGCCGGCCAGCATGGTGTGCAGCAGGCGCTCGTGGCCCGGCACATCGACGAAGCCGAGCGACACGCCGTCGGACGCGTGCAGGTAGGCGTAGCCGAGTTCGATGGAGATGCCGCGGCGCTTCTCCTCGGGCAACCGGTCGGTGTCGACACCGGTGAGCGCACGCACCAGCGTGGTCTTGCCGTGGTCGATGTGGCCTGCGGTGCCGATGATCATGGCTTGCGGGCCTGCTCGTTCGCCCTTTGGGGAAGGTCGGGACGGGGGCGGGGCGTGTGCGGGCGCCGTGGCTGTCGGGAGGCCGTCGTGCCCCCACCCCGCCCTCCCCAGAGGGGCAGGGAGAAATGCAGGCGGAAAAAGCGGGCGTCATTTCAGCCGCTCCTGCAGCAGCGGCAGTTGCGCGACGAACGCCGTACTGTCTTCCAGGCAGCGCAGGTCGAGCAGCAGGCGGTCCTCCGCGATGCGGCCGATCACCGGCAAGGGCAGGCTGCGCAGTGCGGTCGAAAGCACATCGAGCGCCGTGCCCACGCCCTTCTTCGACGTGCCGGCCGGCGCAAGCGCAAGGCCGGCCGAGGGCAGGCGTTCGACGGGCAGCGAGCCGGAGCCGATCTGCCCGAGAAGCGGCACGACCTCGACCGTGAAGCGCGGCGACACGGAAGCCTGCACCTGGCCTTGCAGCGCCAGGGCCATCTCGCGGATCGCGTCGGCGGGCCTCGTCAGCAGGCGCAGCGTCGGCAGGTCCTTCGCAAGCCGCTCGGGCCGCAGGTACAGCGACAACGTGGCTTCCAGCGCGGCCAGCGGCAGCTTGCTCATGCGCAGCGCGCGCTTCATCGGGAACTTGCGGATGCGGCCCACTGCGGCCTTGCTTCCCACGATCAGGCCCGCCTGCGGACCGCCCAGCAGCTTGTCGCCCGAGAAGGTGACCACGTCGCAGCCGGCGGCCAGCATCTCCTGCGGCAACGGCTCGCGCGGCAGGCCGTAGTGCGCCAGGTCGACCAGCGAGCCACTGCCCAGGTCGGTGGCCAGCGGCACGCCGCGCGCATGCGCGATGCCGGCGAGCGTGGCCTCGTCCACCGCCGCGGTGAAACCCTGCACGGCGTAGTTGCTGGTGTGCACCTTCATCACCAGCGCGGTGTGCGCGTTGATGGCGCGTTCGTAGTCCTGCGGGTGTGTGCGGTTGGTGGTGCCGACCTCGACCATGCGCGCGCCCGCGCTGGCCATCACGTCGGGCATGCGGAACGCGCCGCCGATCTCGACCAGTTCGCCGCGTGACACGATCACCTCGCGCTCGCGTGCCAGCGCCGCGATGGTCAGCAGCACCGCCGCGGCATTGTTGTTGACCACCGTGGCGGCCTCTGCGCCGGTGATGCTGCACAGCAGCTCTTCCACCAGCGAGTCTCGGTCGCCGCGGCTGCCGGTGGCCAGGTCGTACTCGAGGTTGTTCGGCGAGGTCATCACCGCGAGCAGCCGCTGCAGCGCCGCATCGGCCAGCAGCGAGCGGCCGAGGTTGGTGTGGATCACCGTGCCCGTGAGGTTCAGCACGGCGCGCATGCGCGGTGCCAGGCGGGCCTGCACGCGCACGGCGAGCGCATGGCCGAGCGCGTCGTGCTGCACCTCCGAGGCGTCCAGCCGGCCCGTCACGGCCCGTGCGCGCAGGCCTTCCAGCAGTGCGCGCGCTTCCTTCACCACCAGCGTGCGGCCGTGCTCTGCCAGCAAGGCGCCCGGCACCGCGAGGCGCAGCAGTTGATCGACAGAAGGCAGATCCTGGGGCCTTGCCGTCGAGCCGTGGACCACGGACTCTGTCGGCGCGGCCATCAACAGCGCGTCCGATGAGAAAGCCATGAACACCGCGGAACCGGCTTTGCCGGGCCGCCGGTGTTGCCCCCGGTAGGGGGAAGGAGAAGCGGACACGAAGTGCCGCGCAGCCTGGGGGCGAGCCATGAACACCGCGGAACCGGCTTTGCCGGGCCGCCGGTGTTGCCCCCGGTAGGGGGAAGGAGAAGTGGACACGAAGTGCCGCGCATCCTGGGGGCGAGTCCAGAAACACCGAGGAACCGGCTTTGCCGGGCCTCAGGTGTTGCCCCCGGTAGGGGGAAGGAGAAGCGGACACGAAGTGCCGCGCATCCTGGGGGCGAACTCATGACTCTCCGAACAGCAGCATGAGGTTGTGGCCGCTGCGCTGGTGGCCGGCTTCGGACACCAGCAGGTCGAGCGTGACGCTCGCGAGGTCGTCGGCCACCGGCTCGACCTCGGGGTCCTTCTCCATCGCGACCTGCTTGAGGTAGTGGTTGCAGCTGTCGCAGCACTCCGCCTTCACCGCGCCTTCGCGCGCGCCGGTGGCGGGCAGTTCCACGCCGGGCTGCGGCGACAGCGATTCGAAGTGGATGCCCTTGGTGCTCTCGCAGTGCGTGCACTTGATGCGTACGTAGTGCCACTCGGTGCTGCACAGGGAGCAGTGCAGATAGCGGAAGCCGGCTTCGTCGGCGCCGATGCGCGTGATGCTCGCCGTGGGTGCGCTGCCGCAGCAGGGGCATTCGGTGCCGGGGTCGGTGCGCCCGAAGATGTTCTCGCCGTCGCGCTCCGCCACGCTGAGCACGAGCTGCGTCCAGTAGACCTGCAGGCCGGCAGCAATGAGCGGTGCCGCTGCCAGGTCGAGCCCGAACATCACGCGGCGCGAGAGCCGGTCGGCCTGCGCGTCGATCCACGCATCGCTTTCCGCCACCACGCGATCGAGCGTGTCGCGCGCGGCGCCTTCGGGTGCGCGTGCGTGGAAAAGTGCCAGCAGGCGACGCAGCTCGTTCAGCCACACCGGGTCGCGGGTCCAGCCGAAAGCGGGCATCGGCGGCTTCAGCGCCTTGGCGGCGGCTTCGAGCGCTTCGGATCCGGGCAGTGCCACGGCCGCATGGTCCTGCAGCACCCGGTGTTGCGCCTGCGCGAGGTCGGCGATGAAGAGCAGGTACTCGCGCATCGGATGCGAGGCCGCGAGCTGTCGCAGTCGAAGTTGACGGTCGGAGAACACGAGCGAGCGAGCGGGCAGCCGCAGGAACGGCATCTGCCGCCCGGCCTGCATCGCGATCTGCTCCGGATCGAGGACGCGCGTGGTGCGCAGCGGTGATGTGCCGGAAGGGCTGTTCATTGCAACCACTCTACAGCGCCGAGGCCGGGTTTGTCTTGCTCTTTCCCCCTACGGCAGAAGGCCGGGGCGGGGCAGTGCCCGACGCGCGCCATCCGGTGGCCGGGGCTGCCATGCCCCCATTCCCGCTTCCCGGAAGGAGAGAAAGAAAGACGATGCGCGCGCTACTCGCCACGCGTCATCTTCCGGTGCCACAGCGGGTGATTGAGCTTCGCCCATCCTTCCGTGACGGTGCCGCGCGTCATCGCGCGCATCGTGCCCTTGACCCAGATCGCCGCGTAGATGTGCGTGATGACGGAAATGATCAGCACCACGGCCGAGACCGAATGCACGACCACCGCGATGCGGCGCACCAGGATCGGGAAGAAGCCGACGAACCACGGGCTCCAGAACATGAAGCCGGTGAGGAACAGCAGCAGCAGGCTCACACCGAAGGCCCAGAACACCAGCTTCTGCCCGGCGTTGTACTTGCCCACCGGCGGCATGCCCGACTTGTCGCCCTTGAGCATCTTCGGCGCGTTGGCGATCCATTCGCGGTCGACCCGGTCGAACACGTTCTCGCGCCACATCGTGAAGAAAAGGAACACGAAGCCGAACACCATCAGCAGGCCCAGGAACGGGTGCAGGATGCGCGTCCACGGCCCGCCGCCGAACAGCGTGCTCAGGAAGAAGAGGGCGGGGTGGAAGAAGGCCAGTCCCGAGAGCGCGGCCGCGAAGAACATGATCGCCACGAACCAGTGGTTCATGCGCGTGGCATCGCGGTAGCGGCGAAGGTAGTAGCGTGTCATCGCATTCTCCTCATGCACGAGGCGGATGGATCGGCGAAGCGGGCGGCGGCGGCTGCTCGATCACGACCTCGTCGTCGGGCCGGCCGTCGAGGTCGGCGTCGGGGTGGTCGTCCTTCGGCTCGATCGGGCCGGCCTTCATGTAGTGGAAGAAGCTGCCGACCACCGCGCCGATCATCGCGACCATGGCCAGCGGCTTGGCCACGCCCTTCCACAGCGACACCAGCGGGCTGATGTGCGGGTCCTTCGGCAGGCCGGCATACAGGCCGGGACGGTCCGCGTGCTGCAGCACGTACATGACGTGCGTGCCGCCTACCCCCGCGGGGTCGTACACGCCAGCATTGGAGAAGCCGCGGTCCTTCAGGTCGACGATGCGCTCCGAGGCGTACTCGTGCATGTCCTCCTTGGTGCCGAAATGCAGCGCGCCGGTGGGGCAGGCCTTGACGCAGGCCGGCTCCAGGCCCACGCCCACGCGGTCGGAACACAGCGAGCACTTGTAGGCCTTGTTGTCGCCCTTGCTGATGCGCGGCACGTCGAACGGGCAGCCGGTGACGCAGTTGCCGCACCCCACGCAGTGCTCGCTGATGAAGTCGACGATGCCGTTGCTGTACTTGACGATGGCGCCCGGCGAGGGGCACGACTTCAGGCAGCCCGGGTCGTCGCAGTGCATGCAGCCGTCCTTGCGGATCAGCCATTCGAGCTTGCCGGCCTCGGGCTCCACCTCGGAGAACTTCATCACCGTCCACGACGACGGCGTGAGATCGACCGGGTTGTCGTAGGTGCCGTGCGTGGTGCCGACCTCGTCGCGCAGGTCGTTCCATTGCATGCACGCCACCTGGCAGGCCTTGCAGCCGATGCAGGTCGAGACGTCGATCAGCTTGGCCACCTGCTTGACCTGCGGGCGGTGGCGGATGTCGGGCGACGGCGTGGTGGTGGCCGAGCGGGCGGCGATGTCGAGGGTCTGGAGGGAGGACATCAGCGGCTCCGGTTCGGGGTCTTGCTCCTTCCCCTCTGGGGGAAGGCGGGGATGGGGGCAGGCCTTCGATGAGGCGCCGTGTGGTCGTGGAGGCCGTCGTGCCCCCACCCGGCCCTCCCCAGCGGGGGAGGGAGAAAGACCAGGGCATCGAGTGTGTCGAGAAGCTGCTTCATCTCACGCCTTCTCGATGTTCACCGTGAACGACTTGTACTCCGGCGTCTGCGTGTTCGCGTCGCCCACGAACGGCGTGAGCGTGTTCACGAGGTAGCCCGGCTTCGCCACGCCCACGAAACCCCAGTGGTTGGGCAGCCCCACGGTGTGCACCGTGCGTCCGTCCACCTGCAGTCCGACGATGCGCTTGGTGACCAGCGCCACGGCCTTGATGTAGCCACGCTTGCTCGACACCTTCACGATCTCGCCGTTGGCAATGCCCTTCTCCCTGGCCAGTTCCTCGCCGATCTCGACGAACTGCTGCGGCTGGATGATGGCCGAGGTGCGCACGTTCTTGGTCCAGTAATGGAAGTGCTCGGTCAGGCGGTAGCTGGTGGCCACGTACGGGAAGTCCTTCGGCACGCCGAGGCGCTCGAGGTCGCCCTTGAAGATGCGTGCTGCGGGGTTGGCGCGCGCCACGGCGTTGTTCGGGTGCATCAGGTTGTTCGTCAGCGGCGACTCGAACGGCTCGTAATGCTCCGGCAGCGGGCCTTCGGCCATGCCCGTCGGCGCGAACAGCCGGGCCACGCCCTCGGCGGTCATGATGAACGGGCGCACCGCCTCGGCTTCCATCGGGTCGGCGTCGGGACGGATGTCGGGCACGTCCGCGCCGGTCCACTGCTTGCCGTTCCACGCGACGAGGCCGCGCCTGGCGATCCACGGCTTGCCGGTGGCCGGATCGGTCGACGCGCCGTTGTAGAGGATGCGCCGGTTCGCGGGCCACGCCCACGCCCAGTTCTGCACCATGCCGATGCCGTACGGGTCGGCGTTGTCGCGCCGCGCCATCTGGTTGCCGGCCTGCGTCCATGCGCCGGCGTAGATCCAGCAGCCCGAGGCGGTCGAGCCGTCGTCGCGCAGGAGCCCGAAGCCCGAGATCTGTTCGCCGGCCTTCGCAAGCGGCGGCTTGGTCGGGTCCTTCGGGTCGAGCAGGTCGGTGAGCGCGCGGCCGTTGTATTCCATCGCCAGCTCTTGCGCCGAGGGCGAGTGCGGAATCTTGTAGGGCCAGGTGAGCTTGACGATCGGATCGGGAAACGCGCCGCCGTCCTTGATGTAGGCCTGGCGGATGCGGTTGTAGATGCCCGCCACGATCTCGATGTCGCCCTTGGCCTCGCCCGGCGGCTCGGCGCCCTTCCAGTGCCACTGCAGCCAGCGGCTGGAATTGGTGAGCGAGCCGTCTTCTTCCGCGAAGCAGGTCGATGGCAGCCGGAACACCGTGGTCTGGATCTCGGCGGTCTTCACGTCGTTGAACTCGCCGAAGTTGCGCCAGAACTCGCTGGTCTCGGTCACCAGCGGGTCGATGGTGACCAGAAACTTGAGCTTCGACAACCCCTCGACGATCTTGCGCTTGTCGGGGAACGAGCCCACCGGGTTGAAGCCCTGGCAGATGTAGCCGTTGAGCTTGCCCAGGCTCATGAGCTCGAAGGCCTGCAGCACGTCGTAGAGCTTGTCGATCTTGGGCAGGTAGTGGAAGGCCCAGTCGTTCTGCGCCGTGGCCGCATCGCCCCACCAAGACTTCTGCATGCTGACGAAGAACTTCGGGTAGTTCTGCCAGTAGCTCATCTGGTTGGGCCGCAGCGGCTTCAGCGCGCGGGTCTTGTAGTAGTCGTCCAGCGTCTGCTCGCTGTCACGCGCCAGCGACATGTAGCCCGTCAGCGAGTTCGACAGCAACCCCAGGTCGGTCAGGCCCTGGATGTTGCTGTGCCCACGCAGCGCGTTCATGCCGCCGCCCGGCACGCCGATGTTGCCCAGCAGCAGCTGCACGATGGCGCCGGTGCGGATCATCTGCGAGCCCTGGCTGTGCTGCGTCCAGCCCAGCGCGTACATGATGGTCATGGTGCGCGTGGGCACGCTGGTGCTGGCGATGTACTCGCACACCTTCAGGAACTTGTCCTGTGGCGTGCCGGTGATGCGGCTCACCAGTTCGGGCGTGTAGCGCGCGTAGTGGCGCTTCATGACCTGCAGCACGCACTGCGGGTCCTGCATGGTCATGTCGACCTTGGCAAAACCGGCTTCGTCCAGCGCGTAGTTCCACGACTTGGGGTCGTAGTTGCGCTTCTCGGCGTTGTAGCCGCTGAACAGGCCGTCCTCGAACTTGTAGTCAGGCCCGACGATGAAGGTCGCGTTCGTGTAGTTGCGTACGTACTCCGTCTGGATCCTGTCGTTGCTCAGCAGGAAGTTGATGACCCCCGCGAGGAACGCGATGTCCGAGCCCGCGCGCACCGGTGCGTAGTAGTCGGCCATGGCGGCCGAGCGCGTGAAGCGCGGATCCACCACGACAAGGCGCGCCTTGTTCTGCTTCTTGGCCTCGATGACCCACTTGAAGCCGCACGGATGCGCCTCCGCGGCGTTGCCGCCCATGATCAGCACGACATCCGCGTTCTGGATGTCCTGCCAGTGGTTGGTCATCGCGCCTCTGCCGAACGTCGGGGCCAGACTGGCCACCGTGGGTCCGTGTCAGACGCGTGCCTGGTTGTCGAACACCAGCATCCCGGTCGAGCGGAATGCCTTGTGGGTGATGTAGCCCGTTTCGTTGGAGGAAGCCGATGCGCACAGCATGCCGGAGCTGGTCCAGCGGTTGACGGTCTTGCCGTCGGCGTTGGTGGTCTGGAAGTTGGCGTCGCGGTCGGCCTTGAGCAGCTTCGCGATGCGGTCCAGCGCCTCGTCCCAGCCGATGCGCTTCCATTCGGTGCCGCCGGGCTCGCGCACCTCGGGGTACTTCAACCGGTTGGTGCTGTGCACGAAGTCCAACAGCCCCGCGCCCTTGGGACACAGCGTGCCGCGGTTGACCGGGTGGTCGGCGTCGCCCTCGATGTGGAGGATGGCGGGCACCACGTTTTTCGCCTTGTCGCCGAGGCTGTACATGATGAGCCCGCAGCCCACCGAGCAGTAGGGACAGGTGTTGCGGGTTTCTGTGGTGCGCGCGAGCTTGAAGTTGCGGGCCTCGGCCAGCGCGGCGGTCGGCGAGAACCCGAGCGCCACGATGCTGGAGCCGACCAGCCCCGCGCTGCTGACGCGGAAGAATTGCCGGCGGCTTATGTCCATGACATGGCCTCCTGCAGCGGTGAAGTGGTGTGTTTCATCGAAGCTTCTTCTTTGCGTGGGAAAACTGGAGGAGCGGGCTGCGCTACTTCGGCGCCGTGCCATCGCCGCCGCTCGGGGCGGGCGCTGAACTGCCCGAGGTGTTGCCGCCGCCTGGCCCGCTGACGCCGCCGACGGCCGCGCCGCCTTCGGAAGGGCCCTTGTGCGCGGTGGTGGCGTCGACCTTGTCGCCGGAGTCGGCAGGCTTGATGCCGCTCGGACTGGCACCCGATGGTGCCGCGGCGGGAGTGCTGGAGGCCGGGGCCGCGGCGGGCTTCGGGTCGCAGGCACTCAGCAACATGCCGAAGGCCAGGCAAAGGCCCAGGGTCTGCAGGCGCTGGCATCTCGGCATCGACACTCCTTCGGGGAAAGGACCGCCAGACAATGGAATGTTTTTTTGGGCCCTTGCCGCCGCCGGATCGAATGCCCGGTCGCGACGGCAGGACCTTTTGTCGCATCATGCGACAGGGCCTTGGGCCGATCAAGTAGGCCAAAACCGGCAATAACCCTCGAATCCGGCCGAGCGCCGTCCTCTGGGCTATCGTCGCGCCCATGAATGCCTCCCTCCGCCTGGGTTGGCGCACGCTCTGGCGCGACCTGCGCGCCGGTGAACTGCGCCTGTTGATCGTTGCCGTGCTGCTGGCCGTGGCCGCGCTCACGGCTGTCGGCTTCTTCGCCGATCGCCTGCAGGGCGGGCTGAAGCGCGATGCGCGCCAGTTGCTGGGTGGCGACGCCGTGGTGGTCAGCGACAACCCGACGCCCGAGGCCTTCGTGGCGCAGGCAAGGTCGCTGGGGCTGCAAGGCACGGCCACCTATGGCTTTCCGACCATGGCGCGCGCCGAGGACGCGCAGGGCGGCGCCAGCAAGCTGGTGGCGCTGAAGGCCGTCACCGCCGGCTATCCGCTGCGCGGCAGCCTGCAGACCTCCGCCACGCTCGACGGTGCGGGCAGCGTCACGCGCGACATTCCGCCGCCCGGCGAGGCCTGGGTCGATGCCTCGCTGCTCGACTCGCTCGGCCTGAAGGTCGGCGACCCGCTGCTGCTGGGCGACACCAGCCTGCGCGTGGGCCGCGTGATCACGCTGGAACCCGACCGCGGCGCCGGCTTCATGAGCTTCTCGCCGCGCGTGATGCTCAACCAGGCCGACGTGGCGCGCACCGGGCTCGTGCAGCCGGCGAGCCGCGTGGGCTACCGCTATGCGGTGGCCGGCAGCGACGCTGCAGTCAAGCGCTTCACCGACTGGGCCGACGCCGCCATCAAGAAGGGCGACCTGCGCGGCGTGCGGCTCGACTCCTTCGAGGGCGGCCGTCCGGAGATGCGCCAGACCCTCGACCGCGCCGAGAAATTCCTGAGCCTGGTGGCGCTGCTGGCGGCGCTGCTGTCGGCGGTGGCGGTGGCGCTGGCCGCGCGCGGCTTCGCGGCCAGCCACCTCGACGACTGCGCGATGCTGCGCGTGCTCGGCCAGAGCCAGCGCACCATCGCGGTGGCCTATGCCTTCGAGTTCGCGGTGATCGGCATCGTGGCCAGCGGGCTGGGCGTGGTCATCGGTTTCGGGGTGCATTACGTGTTCGTGCTGCTGCTGGCCGGGCTGGTCGAGACCGCATTGCCGGCCGCCACGTTGTGGCCCGTGGCCTTCGGCCTGGGCATGGGGCTCACGCTGCTGTTCGCGTTCGGCCTGCCGCCGGTGCTGCAACTGGCCAAGGTGCCGCCGCTGCGCGTGATCCGCCGCGACGTCGGCGGGCTCAAGCCGGCGTCGCTCGCGGTGCTGGGCATCGGCGTGGCGGGCTTCGCGGCACTGCTGATGGCGGCGAGCAGCGACATCAAGCTGGGCCTGATCGCGGTCGGCGGGTTCGCAGGCGCGGTGGCCGTGTTCGCGCTCCTGAGCTGGCTGGCGGTGAAGGTGCTGCGCCGCAGCGTGAACGAGACCACCGCGCCGCGCTGGCTGGTGCTGGCCACGCGGCAGATCTCGGCGCGGCCGGCCTATGCGGTGGTGCAGGTCAGCGCGCTGTCGGTGGGCCTGTTGGCGCTGGTGCTGCTGGTGCTGCTGCGAACCGACCTCGTGGCCAGCTGGCGCAAGGCCACGCCGCCGGATGCGCCGAACCGCTTCGTCATCAACGTCATGCCCGACCAGAGCGAGGCCTTCCAGAAGTCGCTGCGCGACGCCGGCGTGCGCAAGTTCGACTGGTACCCGATGATCCGCGGCCGGCTCGTGGCCATCAACGACAGGCCGGTGACGCCCGACGACTACACCGAGGACCGTGCCAAGCGGCTGGTAGACCGCGAGTTCAACCTGAGCAACAGCGTCGAGGCGCCCGCGCACAACAGCATCACCGCCGGCAGGTGGACGCCCGACGCCAAGGGCGAGGTCAGCGTGGAAGAAGGCCTGGCCGAGACGCTGGGCCTGAAGCTGGGCGATTCGCTGCGCTTCGACATCGGCGGCATGCAGAACGACGCGCGCATCACGTCGCTGCGCAAGGTCGACTGGGGCTCGCTGCATGCCAACTTCTTCGTGATGTACACCGTGGCTTCGCTGGCCGACGTGCCCACCACTTACATGGGCGCCTTCCGCGCTCCCGAGACGCGCGGCTTCGACAACGCGCTGGTGCGCAGCTACCCCAACGTGACCAACGTGGACATGAGCGCCACCATCAACCAGCTGCAGCGCGTGCTCGACCAGGTGATCCGCGCGGTGGAGTTCCTGTTCGGCTTCACGCTGGCCGCCGGCCTCGTGGTGCTGTTCGCCGCGGTGACCGCCACGCGCGAGGAGCGCGCGCGCGAGTTCGCCGTGATGCGCGCGGTGGGCGCACGCGCCAGCCTGCTGCGCCAGGTACAGCGCGCCGAGCTGGCGGGCGTGGGCCTGCTCGCGGGCTTCCTGGCGAGCATCGTGGCTTCGGCGATCGGCTGGGCGCTGGCGCGCTACGTGTTCGAGTTCACCTGGACCGCGTCGCCGTTGGTGCCCGTTGCCGGCGCGCTGGCGGGCGCGGTGCTGGCGCTGGGCGCGGGATGGTGGGGCCTGCGCGACGTGCTGCGCCGCCCGGTGGTCGATACGCTGAGGCGCGCGGCCGAGTAATCTTTTTCTTCTGCGCAGATCGAGGACGGGGCCGGGGATGCAATACATTCCCCGGCCCCGTATTCATTTCAGAAGAGAAATTCCTGCATGCGCTTGGCGTCATTCCAGATCACCAACTTTCGCTCGATCAACGACAGCGGCCTCATCGATTCCTCTCGGATCACGGCGATCCTTGGTCGGAACGACAGCGGCAAGTCGAACCTGCTGCGCGCACTCCACAGCCTGAACCCGGCCGAAGGCCCGGTCGAAATCAGCCCCATCAAGGACTTTCCGCGCCATCGCCGGCTCGAAGAGTGCACCGGCGACACGCCGGTCGTCTTCACGCGCTGGAGCCTGGACGACAGCGAACAGGCCGCGCTGGCCGCGATCTTTCCGCGTGCGGCCGGCGTGCGCCACGTCACCGCGCGCCGCGGTTATGCCGCCACGCGCACCGGCGGGCTCGAAGGCCTTGCGCCGCTGTCGCTCGATGTCGGCGACATCAAGGGCAAGGTCCGCAAGATCGTGCCGGCCGTGAAGGCCGCCGCGGAGAAGGTGGCCGAGGAGGCGCGCGCCGCGCTCGAGCAGGAGGCCGACACCTTCGACGCCGCGATGATCATGAGTCCCGACCACGTCCGCTGGTCGGCCGGCGCGGTGCAGGCCATGCAGGCGTTGCGCAAGGCACTTGCCGCGGCCGGCGCCGAACTCAGCGACAAGCAGGACCAGATGCTCGCCGAGCTCGAGGAGCTGGCACTCTCCATCGCCGACGACGAACCTGCGCACGCGCGCGCACGCGCCTGGGTGCTCGAGAACCTGCCGCGCTTCGTCTACGTGGACGAGTACCCCGCGCTGCCCGGCCGTCAGAACATCGCCGAATACCTGGGCCGCCAGGGCTGGGGACAGCTCACGCCCGCGCAGCAGAGCTTCGGCAAGCTGTGCAAGGTCGCAGGGCTCGACCCGCAGCAGCTGCACGACCTGCTCGACAGGAACGACCAGGCCACGCGCAACCAGCTGGCGAACCGCGCCGGCGCGGTGGTGACGGCAGAGATCCGCCGCCTGTGGAAGGACCGTCCGCTGAAGGTGCGCTTCAACCTCGACGGCCCCTACCTCGACACGCTGGTGTCCGACCCCGACGGCGCGTACGACGTGGAGGTGAACCTCGACGAGCGCAGCCGCGGCTTCCAGTGGTTCTTCTCGTTCTACATCGCGTTCTTCGCCGACACCCGGGGCGGCCGCGCGGAAGACGCCGTGATGCTGCTCGACGAGCCCGGTCTTCACCTGCACGCGCACTCGCAGGCCGACCTGCTCGCGCACTTCGAACAGGACTTCGGCAACCAGATCATCTACACCACGCACTCGCCGTTCATGGTGCCGGTGCACCGGCCGGACGCGGTGCGCACCGCCAGCCTCGGCGAAACGGCAGGGACGACGGTGAGCAACACGGCGCAGGGAGACGAGCGCACGCTGTTTCCGTTGAAGGCCGCGCTGGCGCTGAGCGGGACGGCTGTGGAGCCTGCGAAGAACGTTGCTGGGGATGCGAACGCAAAGACAAATGCCAGGATGGCTGGAACAACCGCCGGGACAGCCAGCGAGCACGCCGACGCTCGTTTGGCCCCCGTTGTCTGATCGGATGCCGCACGGCGCAGCCAACGGCGGGCACGCGGGACCTTAATCGGCGCCAACCATGCGCCGCATGAGCAGGCTTTTCAAATCTCGTCGCGTGTCGCAGACGACGTGGATGTAGGCGATGTCCATGCGCACCTCGTAGATGAGGCGGTTCCTGCCGGAGATGACTTGCCGGTATTGGGCCGCGTTCAGGTTTTCCAGCTCTTCAGGAACCCGTCCCGCCTGTGGGTGTGCTTCGATCATCGCCACGGACTGCTTGATCTTCTCGTAGCTCACAGTCCAGGTGTCGTTGCCGAAGTTCTTGATGATGTAGCGCCTCAGGTCCTTCAGGTCGGCCTCGGCGGACCGCAGGAACACAACCTTCAATTCGCGTCTTCTTGGTCCAGTTCGGCGAACACGTCTTCCGCGGACCGAAACTGACCCTGGTCGATTTCGCGATTGCCGAGTGCCAGGACTTTCAGCAGAGCGAGAGTGGCTTCGTGTTCCTCGTACGAGCGGACGTCCATCACCACGAGTTTGGCTTCGCCGTTCTGGGTAATGACCAGAGGCTCGCGAGTGTCCGCCAAGGTCTTCACGATATCTGCAGCATGGCTCTTGAGATAACTGATGGGTTTAACTTGAGTGGAGAAATTCATTGCATGTGCTCCCATGTTTCCGTCGACCGAACTTATTATGGTCTGAATTTGGTTCGATTGACGCTTCATGCAGGCGTGTCTTCGTCCCTGAACATGTGCTCCCCCGCGAAGTCCACGAAGGCGCGCACCTTCGGCGAGAGCTGCCGGCTCGACGGCCACAGCGCAGAGAACTGGCCCTGTCGCACCAGGTGCGTGGCCAGCACGCGCTGCAGTTCGCCGCGGCCCAGCGAATCGCGCGCCAGGAAATCGGGCATGTAGGCCACGCCGAGGCCGGCGATGGCTGCGCCGAGCATCGCTTCCATGTTGTTGCACAGCAGGCCGGGCGGCAATTGCTCCGGCAGGCCTGGCAGGTCCCATTCCTCGATCTTGCCCCCCGTCGCGAACTTGTAGCGCAGGCAGGCGTGGTGCACGAGGTCGGCCGGCACATGTGGCACGCCGTGGCGCGCCAGGTAGGCGGGTGAGGCCACCAGCACGAAGCGGAAGGGGCCGAGGCGTCGCGCGACCAGTTGCGAATCGACCAGGTCGCCGCTGCGGATGGCCACGTCGACGCCCTCGGCGATCACGTCGACCAGCCGGTCGTTGAAGTCGAGGTCGAGCTCGATCTCGGGGTAACGGGCCTTGAAGGCTGGAAGGACAGGCAGGAGAAAACGGTAGCCGATGGTCGGCAGGCTCACGCGCAGGCGGCCGCGCGGCGCGGCGATGGCGTCCTGCATCATGGCCCGCGCATCGTCGAGCTCATCGAGGATGCGGCGGCAGCGCTCGTGAAACAGGGCGCCTTCCTGGGTGAGCCGCGTGTGGCGCGTGGTGCGGTTGAAGAGACGCACGCCGAGCTGCTGTTCGAGCCGCGCCACGTTCTTGCCCACTGCCGATGCCGAGATGCCCAGCAACCGGCCGGCCTTGGCGAAGCTCAGCAGGTCCGCCGCGCGCACGAAGGATTCAAGCCCGCTGAAACTGTCCATGGATTGACAACCTTTGGTTGGGAGTGTGCGGATTGGCGCGGCCATTCTCCTTTCATTGAATCCTTTTTATCTTCGTGCTCCCGATTCTTCCTTTTTGCACGCAGGCCTTCGATGTCCCCGACTTCTTCCAAGAACTGGCTGCTCGCCGCCGTCTGCCTGGCCGCTCTGGGCATGCCGCTGAGCTTCACCGGTCCGGCGGTGGTGCTGCCCGCCATCCACGGCGCGCTGGGCGGCAGTCCAGTGCAACTCAACTGGGTGACCAACGCTTTCATGCTGAGCTTCGGCGCCACCTTGATGGCGGCCGGCGCGCTCGCCGACGCCTGCGGGCGCAAGCGCGTGTTCCTGCAGGGCCTGGCGGTGGTGGCCCTGAGCAGCTCGCTGCAGACGCTCGCACCCGGCATCGTCGCCTTCGACCTGGTGCGCGCGCTGCAGGGGCTGGGTTCGGCCGCTGCCTTTGCCGCCGGCACCGCGGCGCTGGCGCAGGTGTTCGATGGGGCGGCGCGCACGCGGGCCTTCAGCCTGATCGGCACCTCCTTCGGTGTGGGGCTGTCGTGCGGCGCCATCCTCTCGGGCTGGCTCGCGGAGCGCTTCGGCTGGCAGGCGGTGATGCTGAGCCCCGGCGCGGTGAGCCTTGTGGCGCTGTGCATCGCGGCGCGTTGCATGCGCGAGTCGCGCAATCCGCATGCGATGGGGCTCGACCTGCCCGGCTGCGCCACCTTCACCGCCGCACTGAGCCTGCTGACACTGGGCGTGCTGCAGGCACCGGAAAGCGGCTGGGGCAGCCCTCGGGTCGCCGGCGCGCTCGCGGCGGCGCTGCTGATGGGCGCGGCCTTCGTCGCCGTCGAGCGGCGCGTGGCGCATCCGATGCTCGACCTGTCGCTGTTCCGCTTTCCGCGCTTCGTCGGCGTGCAGTTGCTGGCCGCCGCGCCGGCCTACGGCTTCGTCGTGCTGCTGGTGCTGCTGCCGATCCGCTTCATCGGGCTGGAAGGGCGCAGCGCGCTCGAGGCGGGCAGCTTCATGTTCGCGCTGTCCGGGCCCATCCTCGTGGTGCCGACGCTCGCTGCCTGGCTGGCCCACAGGTTCTCGGCGGGCGCGATTTCCGCGACGGGCTTGCTGGTGTGCGCCGCAGGCCTGTTCTGGCTCGGCCGCTGTGCGCCGGGCGCGTCCCTGCATGAACTGGCGGGTGCGCTGCTTCTGGTCGGCGCGGGCATCGGCCTGCCCTGGGGCCTCATGGACGGGCTTGCAGTGAGCGTGGTGCCGCGCGAACGCGCGGGCATGGCGTCGGGCATCTTCAACACGGTGCGTGTCGCGGGCGAGGGCATCGCGCTGGCGCTCGTGGGCGCCGGGCTGACTGCGCTGGTGGCCGCGCAACTCGGCCATGCCGCTTTCGCAGCACAGGCGGCACAGCGCCTGACCACCGGCGACCTGTCGCAGGCGCTGGCCCTGCTGCCCGGCATGGACCGCGCGGCGCTGCTGCAAGCCTACGGCGCGGCGTTCGGCACGCTGCTGTGCGTGCTGGCGGCTGTGACGGTGTTGACTGCGGTGGTGGTGTTCGTGTTTCTGCGGGGCGGGATGCGAGCGCACGCCGAGGACGGCGGCGTGGGGCTGGAATCGACCGCCTGCTGAGCGGGCCGGGGCGTTGTCGACGCCTCAGACCCCGGCCGCCTCGAAGATGTCGCGCAGCCACTGGGTGAAGACGCGCACGCGCGAGGACAGCTGCCGGTTCTGCGAATAGAGCACCGACACCGGCATCGGCGGCGGTGCGAACGCGGCCAGCACCACCTGCAGACGGCCGTCGGCCAGTTCGCTGGCCACGCGATAGCGCGGCACCTGCACGAGGCCCAGCCCGGCGACCGCCGAGCCGGTGTAGAGATCGGCGCCGGTGACCGACACGATGCCCCCGAGCTGCACCGTCGTGACGCGGCCTTCGACCGTGAACTCGAGCGGGACCGCCTTGCCGGTGGCGCTCGAGAAGTAGTTGACGGCGCGGTGTGCAGCGAGCGCCTCCATGCTCGCGGGCTCGCCGTGCGCCGCGAGGTAGGCCGGGCTCGCGACCGTCACCTGCGGCAGCAGCGCCACGCGCCGCGCGACCATCGAGGAGTCCTGCAGGTTGCCGGCGCGCAGCACGCAGTCGACGCCTTCGCGCACCAGGTCGACCAGCCGGTCGTCCTCGCCGATGTGCAGTTCGAGGTCGGGATACCGGGCGAGGAACGCGGGCAGCGCCGGCACCACGAAATTGCGCGCCAGCGTGCCTTGAAGGTTCACGCGCAGCAAGCCCTTCGGCGCCTCGTTGCGGAACAGGCCCTCGGCTTCCTCCACGTCGGCGAGTAGCCGCACGCAGCGGCGGTAGTAGGCCTCGCCGTCCTGCGTGAGCCGCACGGTGCGGGTGGTGCGCTCGAGCAGGCGGGTGCCGATGCGCTGCTCGACGCGCTTGATCAGGTTGGTGACGGTGGCGCGCGGAATCTGCAGGTCTTCGGATGCCTGCGTGAAGCTCTGGCGTTCGGCGATGCGCACGAAGGCCTGCATTTCCTGGAAGCGGTCCATGGCGATGGCCTGATTTATTGTTGAAGTAAATGGAATGGTAATGGCGATGTGCGGTTGATTATCTTTGCAGCGGAACGATCGATGATTCGTCTCACCAACCCAGCAACCCACCAATGCAAAGGAAACAGCCATGAACAAGCCCTCGAACTCCCAGGTCGCCATCGTTACCGGCGCCTCTCGCGGCATCGGCGCCGCCGTCGCGCAGCGCCTTGCCAAGGACGGCTTCGCCGTCGCAGTCAACTACGCTGCGAGCCCGGCGCAGGCCGATGCGCTCGTCGCCGAGCTGAAGGCCGGCGGCGCCAGGGCCTTGGCCGTGAAGGCCGACGTGTCGAAGGCCGGCGAAGTGCGCGCCATGTTCGACGCGGTCGAGGCGCAGCTCGGCAAGGTCGACGTGCTGGTCAACAACGCCGGCGTGCTCAAGACGGTGCCGCTGGCCGAGCACACCGACGCGCTCTACGACCAGACCTTCGACATCAACGTGCGCGGCACCTTCAACACGCTGCGCGAAGCCGCCAGGCGGCTGAACGAAGGCGGGCGCATCGTCAACTTCTCGAGCACCACGCTGGCGCTGAACATGCCGGGCTACGCGATCTACAACGCAACCAAGGCGGCCGTCGAGGCATTCACGCATGTGTTCGCCAAGGAACTGCGCGGCCGCAACATCACGGTGAATGCCGTGGCGCCGGGTCCGATCGCCACGTCGCTGTTCCTCGATGGCAAGACCGAGGAGCAGGTCCAGACCTTCGCGAAGATGCCGCCGCTGCAGCGCCTGGGCCAGCCCGAGGACATCGCCTCGGTGGTCTCCTTCCTCGCCAGTCCCGATTCGGGCTGGGTCAACGGCCAGGTCCTGCGCGCCAACGGCGGCATCGCCTGAGCGCGTCATCCGCACCGGCTTCCTACGGAGAAAACACCATGTCCAGGCAGATCATCCTCGTCACCGGTGCGGGCACCGGCATCGGCAAGCTCAGCGCGCAATCGCTGGCGGAAGCGGGCCACATCGTCTACGCGTCGATGCGCGACATCGCCGGGCGCAACGCGGGCCGTGCCGCCGAGTTGCGCACCCTCGCCGCCGCGAAGAGCATCGCGCTGCACCCGCTCGAGCTCGACGTGCTCTCTCAGGCGTCGGCCGACGCAGCCGCCGCGACCATCGTGCGCGAGCAGGGCCACATCGACGTGGTCATGCAGAACGCCGGCCACCTCGTGGTCGGACCCACCGAGGCCTTCACGCCGGAAGAGATCGTGAAGGTGTTCGACACCAACGTTATCGGTGCGCAGCGCGTGAACCGCGCGGTGCTGCCGCATCTGCGCCGCCAGGAGTCGGGGCTGATGCTGTGGATCAGCAGCACCACCACCAGGGGCGGCTTTCCGCCGTTCATGGGCCCGTACGGCGCGGCCAAGGCGGCGATGGATTCGCTGGCCGTCACGCTGGCCTACGAGATCGCGCGCTTCGGCATAGAGACCTCGATCGTCGTGCCCGGCGCCTTCACCAGGGGCACCGACCATTTCCCGAGCGCCGGCAAGCCGGCCGATGCGGCCACCGCCGCCGCCTATGCCCGCTATGACGGCGTGATGGACCAGATCGGCGCGCGCCTGTCGGCGCTCACGCCCGACAACGCCGATCCGCAGGCCGTGGCCGACGAGATCGTGCGCATCGCGGGCCTGCCGGCCGGCGCGCGGCCGATGCGCTCCCTGATCGACTTCGTCGGCGACGGTGCGGCGGAGGTGTTCGAGGTGTCGGAGCGTGTGCGCATCGAATTCGCGAAGCGAATCGGCATGGGCGACCTGCTCGAAGCGGCCGTGCGGCGCTGAGCGCGGCCGTCACGAAAAGCGGGCCAGTCTTCCTGTCCAATAGCGCCATGGAAAACCGACCCGACGACGCCCTGGCCGACCGCGTGACCGAACTCGAGATCAAGTCGAGCTACGCCGAAGACCTGCTCGACCAGCTGAACATGACGATCTACCGCCAGCAACAGCAGATCGACAGGCTCATCCTGCACGTCACGCAGCTCAAGGAACAGAGCCAGAACGCGATGCAGCACGGCTCCGCCTCCAGTCCGCGCGACGAACTCCCCCCGCACTACTGAGCGGGGCCACTGTTCGTGAGACACCGCGGAACCGGCTTCGCCGGGCCGCAGGTGTCGCCCCCGGCGAGGGGGAAGGAGCAGCGACACGAAGTGCGCGAAGCCTGGGGGAGTGCCTATGTCCGCCGGGCCGCAGGTGTCGCCCCCGGCGAGGGGGAAGGAGCAGCGCCACGAAGTGCGCGAAGCCTGGGGGAGTGCCTATGTCCGCCGGGCCGCAGGTGTCGCCCCCGGCGAGGGGGAAGGAGCAGCGACACGAAGTGCGCGAAGCCTGGCGGCGTCACCCATGCGAATGCCAGAGCACCGCGAAGAAGTGGCACGTGCTGCCCGCCAGCACGAACAGGTGCCACACCGAGTGGGCGTAGCGCACCTTGTTGTCGAACAGGAACACCACAGCGCCGGCCGTGTAGAACAGGCCGCCGGCCACGAGCCAGCCCAGGCCTGCGGCCGACATGCGCTCGTAGAGCGGCACGGCGGCCATCAGCGCCATCCAGCCCATGGCCACGTAGAGGCCGGTCGACCACAACGGATGCTGCAGCCGGTTGAACAGCTTGGCGCCCACGCCCAGCACGGCGGCGGCGCAGATGGCGCCGAACAGCGTCCAGCCCAGCGGGCCGCGCAGCACGCCGAACAGGAAGGGCATGTAGCTGCCTGCAATGAAGAGATAGATGGCCGCGTGGTCGAGCCGGTTGAACCAGGCCTTGGCCCGGCCGACGGGCAGGGCGTGGTAAAGCGTGGAGATCAGGTACAGCACGATGGCGGTGCCGGCGAACAGGCAGGCACCGACGATGCCGGCGGCCTGTTCCCGCTGCGCCGCGCTGTAGACGAGGATCGGCAGCGCCGCGATCGCCAGCGCGAGGCCCAGGCCGTGGCTCAGCGCATTGAAGAGCTCTTCCATCGCGGTCTGCTCGCGCACCGCGAGGACGGAAGGGCGCTGGGAGGAGGGCGTCGTTGTACGGGCTGTCATCGGTACCTCATGCAAACGGGGTGGATGGAGAAGGACGCTCACGCAGGAACTGCGCCGGGCTGCCGCGGCCTACTTGACCTGCTGCTTGCCCAGCTTGCGGGCCAGCGTGCGCCGGTGCATGCCGAGCCTGCGCGCGGTCTCCGAGATGTTGAAGCCGGTCTCGGCCAGTGTCTCGTGGATGCGCTCCCATTCGAGCGTCTTGATCGAGGTGGAGCGGTTGGTGAGCTCGACCTCGGTGGTGCCGGTTGCACGGCCGAAGGCGGCCTCGATGTCGTCGGTGTTCGACGGCTTGGCCAGGTAGTGGCAGGCGCCGAGCTTGATGGCTTCCACCGCCGTCGCGATGCTGGCGAAGCCGGTGAGCACCACGATCAGCATCTTGGGGTTGTGGCGATGCAGCATCTGCACGCACGCCAGGCCCGAGGCCTCGCCGTTGAGCTTGAGGTCGACCACGGCGAAACCCGGCGAGGAGGCGGCCAGGTACGCCTCGACCTCGGCGAGGTTGGCGGCCTGCGCCACCGCGTAGCCGCGACGCTCGAACGAGCGGCCCAGCGCGCGCGCGAAGGCGTCGTCGTCCTCGACGATCAGCAACTGGCGCTCAGCTCCGGTGTCCGTCATGGCCTTCCGTTTCGATGGTCCTGTTCGCGTTCTCGAGAACCTTGACGTCTTCGTCCGCTTCGTCGTCTTCCACTTCCTCGTCCTCTTCCAGCACGATCGCCGCGAGGGGCAGCGTGATCTTCACGATGGCCCCGCCCTCCGGCCGGTTGCCGGCCGCCACGCGGCCACCCACGGTGCGCGCCACGTTCACGACAAGGAACAGGCCCAGGCCGCCGCCCGGGCGGCCCTTGCTCGACTGGTAGGGTTTGCCGAACTCCTTCAGGATGCCCGGCAGGAAGCCGGGGCCCGCGTCGGTGACGGTGATCGTCAGTGCGCCGGCGTCGTGCGCCGCTTCCAGGCGCAGCCAGTGCGGCGACGCCTCGAGTGCATTGTCGAGCACGTTGCAGATCATCTGCTTGAGGGCCGAGTCGGAGACCATGGGCAGGTCCCGGCCAAAGCGGTTGTCGTACTCGAAGTCTTCCACCGGGCGCGTGGTGCGCCACTCCTCGATCAGGTCGTCGAGGAAGGTGCTGACGGTGGTTTCCTCGGACGACTCGCCGCGCGCCTCGCCGGCCGACAGCAGGATGCCGCTCACGATGCTCTTGCATCGCTGGATCTGCAGTTCCATCTCGGCCACCTCGGTCAGCAGCTCGGGGTCGGAGTTGAAGTGCGGCAGGCGGCGCCAGTCGCCCAGGATCACCGCCAGCGTGGCCAGCGGCGTGCCCAGTTCGTGGGCTGCGCCCGAGGCCAGCAGGCCCATTCGCACGATGTGCTCTTCCTCGGAGGCCCGCTGGCGCAGGTCGGCCAGCCGCGCGTCGCGCGCGCGCAGGTTGCGGCTGATGCGGGTGATGAAGATCACCAGCAGCGCCGCGTTCAGCGCGAAGCACACCAGCATGCCCTGCACGTAGGGGCTCGACAGGCCGCGATGGTGGTCCAGCGGCAGTTCGAGCGGCCGCGAGAACAGCGCCAGCCCGGCGAAGCAGATGCTGGTGATCACCACCATGGTCCAGGTCGACCAGGCCTTCAGAAGCACCGCGCCCAGCGTCACCTGCAGCAGGAAGAGGAACACGAAGGGGTTGGTCGCGCCGCCGCTCAGGTAGAGCTGGGCGGTGAGCGTGGCCACGTCGACCAGCAGCGCGAGGAACAGTTCGCCGTTGGTCACGCGCCGGTGGCTGCGCGAGCGCAGCAGGCTCACCATGTTGAACATCGCCAGGCAGGCCAGCACCTGCAGCATGTGGTCCAGCGGCAGCCGGATCGCGAGGCCGTAGTGCACCACGAGGATGGTGACCACCTGCCCGACCACCGCGAACCAGCGCAGCTGGATCAGCTGCTGCATGTTCTGGTGGCCGATGGCGTTGTCCAGGCTGGCCACCCCGGCGCGGGGCGCGTGCAGCTCCCCCGCGACCGCCTCAGTGGCGGCGGGCATCTTCGGTGCGGCGAGTGTCGGCATGCGCCGCATTCTCGCTGCGCCGCACGAACCACGCGGCGATGAGCACCATCAGGGCGAGGCCGTACCAGGTCAGCGCGTAGACCAGGTGGCTGTTGGGAAAGGCGATGACCGTCAGCCCGCCGGCGGGCCAGGCGGGTGCCGCCGTGGCATCGGCGGGCTGCCGTGCCGTCGCTTCGGCGTCGATGAAGTAGGGCGCCACGTCCGCCAGCCCGCGGGCCTGCGCGATGGCCTGCACGTCGCGCGAGAACCAGCGGTCGGCGGCAGGGTCGTTGCTGCGCAGGAAACCGCCCTTGGGTTCGGTCAGGCGAAGCAGGCCGGCCACCGCCGTCTCGCCCTGGGGCTCGCCGGCCGTGCGCGCCGAACGCTCGCGCGCCTCGGGCGGCACGAAGCCGCGGTTGACGAGCACCACGCTGCCGTCGGCGGTGCGCAGCGGGGTGAGCACCCAAAAGCCGGCGCCGAGCCGGGTGCTGGCCTGGACCAGGGCTTCCTTGTCGTGGAGGAAAGTGCCGGCAAGGCGGACATGCCGGTATTCGTCATTGGCCGCGTTGACCGTGGGCCATTCGGTTCGCCCGGGCGGTGCGGAGGCCGGGGCGTGCACGCGTTGTTCGACGCGGGCGATGAGGTCCAGCTTCCAGGCCCGGCGCTCGACCTGCCAGGTTCCGAGCGCGACGAAACCTGCGAAGGCGAGGACGGCGCAGACCGCAAGCGCCACCCGCGCGGCGGCTGAGCGCTGGCGGACTGCAGCCGCCATCAGGGCATGTTCTTCATGTCGTGCATGGTCGGCATCATGTTGGTGTTCATGTGATACATGACCCACAACGAGCCGGCCAGCGTGATGACCACGACCACGAGCGTGAAGATCAGCGCCAGCATGTTCCAGCCGCCCTCGGACTTGGCGTCCATGTGCAGGAAGTACACCATGTGGACGACGATCTGCACCACGGCGAAGGCCAGGATCACGAGCGCGGTGGTGTTCGGCTTGTCGAACACCTTCGCCATCACGAGCCAGAAGGGAATGGCGGTGAGGATCACGGCCAGCACGAAGCCGGTCATGTAGCCCTTGAAGGTGCTGTGGCTCACGGGGCCGTCGTCGTGGCCATGGTCGTCATGGCCGTGTGCGCCGTGGCCGGCGGTGTCGATATGCGCGCTCATTGCAGCGATCCCATCAGGTACACGAAGGTGAAGACGCCGATCCAGACCACGTCCAGAAAGTGCCAGAACATCGACAGGCACATCAGGCGGCGGCGGTTGGCGGCGGTGAAGCCGTGCTTGGGCAGCTGGACCATCAGCACGATGAGCCAGATGATGCCGAAGGTCACGTGCAGGCCGTGGGTGCCCACCAGTGCGAAGAACGACGACAGGAACGCGCTGCGTTGCGGGCCGGCGCCTTCGTGGATCAGGTGCGCGAACTCATACAGCTCGAGGCCGATGAAGCCTGCGCCCAGCAGGCCGGTGATGGCCAGCCAGACCAGCACGCCGCCCATGCGGCGGCGCTGCATCTCGAGCATCGCGAAGCCGTACGTGATGGACGACAGCAGCAGCAGCGAGGTGTTGATCGCCACCAGCGGCAGGTCGAACAGGTCGGCGCCCGAGGGGCCGGCCGCATAGCTGCGGCCCAGCACGCCGTACACCGCGAACAGGCACGCGAAGATCAGGCAGTCGCTCATCAGGTAGAGCCAGAACCCCAGCAGGGTCCCGTTCTCCGGATGGTGGTCTTCGTTGCGGACGTTGAACAGCTCGAAGGTGGGCACGCTCGAGGCGTTGCCCACGGTGTTCGTGTGGGAGGGGAGGGCGGTACTGTTAGACATGGGCAGCCAGGAGGCGCGTGCGCGCGTCTTCGGTGCGAACGACTTCATCCGTGGGGATGTGGTAGTCGCGCTTGTAGTTGAAGGTGTGGACGATGATGGCGACGAGCATGGCGACGAAGCCGATGCCGGCCAGCAGCCACATCTGCCAGATCAGGGCGAAGCCGCACACCGCGCTCAGCGCCGCGATGACGAAGCCGGCGGCCGTGTTCTTGGGCATGTGGATCGGGCTGAAGCCTTCCAGCGGACGCTCGTAGCCGCGGGCCTTCATGTCCGACCAGGCGTCGTTGTCGTGGATGCGGGGCGTGAACGCGAAGTTGTAAGCCGGCGGGGGCGACGAGGTCGACCATTCCAGCGTGCGGCCGTCCCACGGGTCGCCCGTGGTGTCGCGCAGCGAATCGCGGCGGATGTAGCTCACCACCAGCTGGATGATGAAGCAGCCGATGCCCAGCGCGATCAGCACGGCGCCGAAGGCGGCGACCTGGAACCAGATCTGCAGCGACATGTCCTGGAAGTGGCTCATGCGGCGGGTGACACCCATCAGGCCGAGCACGTACAGCGGCATGAAGGCGGTCCAGAAGCCGACGATCCAGAACCAGAACGAGCACTTGCCCCAGAACGGGTCGAGCTTGTAGCCGAAGGCCTTCGGGAACCAGTAGGTGATGCCGGCCAGCATGCCGAACAGCACGCCGCCGATGATCACGTTGTGGAAGTGGGCGATCAGGAACAGGCTGTTGTGCAGCACGAAGTCGGCCGGGGGCACCGCCAGCAGCACGCCGGTCATGCCGCCGAACACGAAGGTGATCATGAAGCCGATGGTCCACATCATGGGCAGTTCGAAACGGATCCGGCCGCGGTACATGGTGAAGAGCCAGTTGAAGATCTTCGCCCCCGTGGGGATCGAGATGATCATGGTCGTGATGCCGAAGAACGAGTTCACGCTGGCGCCGGAGCCCATGGTGAAGAAGTGGTGCAGCCACACGAGGTACGACAGGATCGTGATCACGACCGTGGCGTACACCATCGAGGCGTAGCCGAACAGGCGCTTGCCCGAGAAGGTGGAGACCACTTCCGAGAAGATACCGAAGGCCGGCAGGATCAGGATGTACACCTCGGGGTGGCCCCAGATCCAGATCAGGTTCACGTACATCATGGCGTTGCCGCCCATGTCGTTCGTGAAGAAGTTGGTGCCGACGTAGCGGTCGAGCGACAGCAGGGCCAGCACAGCGGTCAGGACCGGGAAGGCGGCCACGATCAGCACGTTGGTGCACAGGGCGGTCCAGGTGAAGACGGGCATCTTCATCATGGTCATGCCGGGTGCGCGCATCTTCACGATGGTGACCAGCAGGTTCACGCCGGACAGCAATGTCCCGACCCCCGCTATCTGCAACGACCAGATGTAGTAGTCCACCCCCACGTCGGGGCTGAAGAGAATGCCCGACAGCGGCGGGTAGGCCAGCCAGCCGGTCTTGGCGAACTCGCCGACGAACAGCGAAGCCATCACGAGGCCGGCGCCGAAAGTGGTCATCCAGAAGCTGAAGTTGTTCAGGAACGGGAAGGCCACGTCGCGCGCGCCGATCTGCAGCGGCACCACGAAGTTCATGAGGCCGGTGACCAGCGGCATCGCCACGAAGAAGATCATGATCACGCCGTGGGCGGTGAAGACCTGGTCGTAGTGGTGCGGCGGCAGGAAGCCGGCGTTGTCGCCGAAGGCGATCGCCTGCTGGGCGCGCATCATGATGGCGTCGGAGAAGCCGCGCAGCAGCATCACCAGGCCCAGGATGATGTACATGATGCCGATCTTCTTGTGGTCGATGCTGGTGATCCAGTCGCGCCACAGCGTGCCCCAGACCTTGAAATAGGTCATGGCGCCGAGCAATGCGAGGCCGCCGAGCGCCACCGCGATGAAGGTGCCGATCAGGATCGGCTCATGGTAAGGAATGGCCTCCCAGGTGAGGCGGCCGAAGACCAGCTTCGTGAGGTCGAGGTGTTCGAGCATCGTTATTCTTCGGTGGTGCACATCGCCGTGACGTACTTGCGCTTGGGCGAATTGATGTTGTCGGGCTGCCAGGATTGCATGGTGGCGACGTTGAACGCGCCGGGCTTGCCCAGTCCGCCTTCGGCATCGATGGCCATCATCTGCTTCATGCACATCTTGCCGCTGTCGACGCAGCGGTTCAGGATGGCGTCATACAGGTCGGGGGCGACGGCGGCGTAGTGGCGCACCGGTTCGCGTTCGCTGGGCACTTCGAGCTTCTGGTAGAGCGCGCGGCTCAACTCGCCGTCCTTGCCGGTCTTGACCTTGGCGATCCACTGGTCGAAGCCCTCGTGGCTCAGGCCGTGGAACTTGAAGCGCATGCCCGAGAAGCCGGCGCCGCTGTAGTTGGCGGAGAAGCCTTCGAACTCGCCCGGCTTGTTGATCACCGCGTTGAGCTTGGTCTGCATGCCCGGCATGGCGTAGATCTGGCCGGCCAGCGCAGGAATGAAGAACGAGTTCATCACCGAGGACGCCGTGATCCTGAATTCGATAGGGCGGTCCACCGGGGCCGCCAGTTCGTTCACCGTGGCGATGCCCTGCTCGGGGTAGATGAAGAGCCACTTCCAGTCGAGTGCCACCACTTCCACCACCAGCGGCTTGGTGTCCGCGGGAATGGGGCGCTGGGCGTCGATGCGGCGCAGCGGCTGGTAGGGGTCGAGGGTGTGGGTGCTGATCCAGGTGATGGCGCCCAGGGCGATGATGATGAGCAGCGGAGCCGCCCAGATCGCCAGTTCGAGCTGGGTCGAGTGGTCCCAGTCGGGGCTGTAGACGGCTTCCTTGTTCGACTGGCGGTAGCGCCAGGCGAAAAGGACGGTCAGGGCGACCACCGGGATGATGATGATCAGCATCAGCACGGTGGAGACGACGATGAGGCGTCCCTGCTGGCTGGCGATGTCGCCGGATGGGTTCATCAACACCGTGTTGCAGCCCGCCAGGAGCATGGCGGGAAGCAGCAGGAGCGATCGGCGAAGGTTCTTGAGGATGTGCATGCCGTGGGGAAAAGAGGTGCGAGGTCGGCGCAAAATGACCCCACAATCTACGCCGTGAGACGGGTTTTGCCTATTGGACGTTTTGTCCTATGGCGGTAAACGTCTTTCAGTGCGACGCTATAGGCTCTCCATGATCTTTTTGTGTCGCGTCCCGGCGTGGCATTCGAATTACAGCAAGCAATGACGACGTCCAGCATCAGTCCGCAAGGCGCCCATCCGCTGCCGAGCTCGCCCGAACGCGATGCCCGGCAGGGTGACGACCACTCGCACATCGCCCCGGGCGAAATCGCCGTCGGCGTGATCATCGGCCGGGCCTCCGAATATTTCGACTTCTTCGTCTACGGCATTGCTTCGGTGCTGGTGTTCCCGGCGGTCTTCTTCCCCTTCGAGCAGCATCTCGAAGGCGTGCTCTATTCGTTCCTGATCTTCTCCTTCGCCTTCATCGCACGTCCGTTCGGAACTGTCATCTCGATGGCCATCCAGCGACGTTTCGGGCGAGAGGCCAAGCTCACCTTGGCGCTTTTCGTGCTTGGCACCTCGACCGCCGGCATTGCCTTCCTGCCGGGCTACGCCAACCTTGGCTTCACGGCCATCGTGCTGCTGTCGGTGTTCCGCTTCGGCCAGGGCCTTGCGCTCGGCGGCTCTTGGGACGGCCTGCCGTCGCTGCTCGCACTCAATGCCCCGGCCAACCGCCGCGGCTGGTACGCCATGCTGGGCCAGCTCGGCGCGCCCATCGGCTTCTTCATTGCCAGCGCGCTGTTCGCTTTCCTGTACTCGAGCCTGCCGTCGGAAGACTTCCTCGACTGGGGCTGGCGCTACAGCTTCTACGTGGCCTTCGCCATCAACGTGGTGGCGCTGTTCGCCCGCCTGCGCCTGGTGGCCACGGACGACTACTCGCGCCTGCTCGAAGAGCGCGAACTGGAGCCCACCAGCGTCACCGACCTGGTCGGCTCGCAGGGCACCAACATCCTGATCGGCGCGTTCGCCGCATTGGCCAGCTATGCGCTGTTCCACCTGATCACCGTGTTCCCGCTGTCGTGGATCACGCTGTATTCCGACCAGTCCGTCACAGAATTCCTAGTAGTGCAGATGATCGGTGCAGTGCTCGGCGCGGCCGGCATCGTGGCCTCAGGCCTGCTGGCCGACCGCATCGGCCGCCGCTTCACGCTGGGCGGCCTGGCCGCCGTGATCGCTGCGTTCAGCGGCTTCGCCCCCACGCTGCTCGACGGCGGCCGGGTCGGGCAGGACATCTTCATTCTGGTCGGCTTCGTGATCCTGGGGCTGTCGTACGGCCAGGCGGCCGGTGCCGTCACCTCCAACTTCGCTCCCAAGTACCGCTATGTCGGCGCGGCGCTGACGGCCGACGTGGCCTGGCTGGTCGGTGCGGCGTTCGCGCCCCTGGTCGCCCTCGGCCTGTCGGCCCACTTCGGCCTGGCCTATGTGAGCGTGTATCTGTTGTCGGGTGCGGTTGCCACGCTGGCCGCGCTGGGCCTGAACCGCGCGCTGGTGCGCGACTGACAACGGCAACAACTGCTGACGTTTCTTTCAAAGGGGCCCACCGGGCCCCTTTTTCATTCTTTAGGATGCCCGCATGTTCGCCGCCGCCATCTTCGACATGGACGGACTGCTGATCGATTCGGAGAGGCCCATCATGGCCGCCTGGATCGAGGCCGCCCGCACGCTCGACATCGAGCTTTCCCATCACCAGTACATGCAGGTGGTGGGGCTGTCCACCATCGAGTCCGAGGTGGTTCTTGCCTCGTTCCTGGGCGGCATCGACGCCTACCGCCATGCGATCGAGCACGTGCGCAGCCAGCTGCAGCTGGAGCGCTCGGACGGCATGCCGCTGTTTCCCATCAAGGCCGGCGCGGCCGAGTTCCTGGAGGCGCTGCAGGCGCGGGGCATCCGCTGCGCCGTGGCGTCCTCGTCCACCCGCAGGCAGATCCAGGTCTGCCTCGGCAGCCTCGACCTACTGCATCACTTCTCGGCCCTCGCGGGCGGCGACGAAGTGGCCCGCGCCAAGCCCGATCCTGCGCTTTACCTGCTCGCGGCCGAGCGGCTGGGCGTGGCCCCGGCGGATTGCATCGCCTTCGAGGACAGCGAGAACGGTGCCAGGGCCGCATTGGCAGCGGGCATGCGCGTGGTGGTGGTGCCCGACCTCAAGCACCCCGCTGCGGCGATCGCCGAGCGCGCCTTCCACGTGTTCGATTCCCTGCATGCGGCAGTGCCTCATCTGCCGACATGGTTTCCCACTGCCGAGGCCACCGGGAAGCTCATGTGATCAAGATCGGCACGCTCTGCCACGTGCTCGACAGCTGCCTGGCGTCGCCGTTCACGGAGCGCGCCGTTGGGCGGATCGTGGAAGTGGTGTCGGCGCCCTACGACGCGCCGAGCGAGCGCTACCTGCCCGGCACGTACTACGACGTGCTGTTCGAGGGCTGGACCTTCTATTGCCGCAGCGACAAGCTCGTGCCCATCTCCGACCCCGATGCACAGGTCGATCGCTGGGAAGACGCGTTCCTCGAAGAACCGTTGGAACCGTTCCCGGCTCCCGCCGTTCAGAGCACTTCGTCGCGCAACTGCGGAAACACCTTCGAGACTTTTGCCAGCAGGTAGTCGCCGTAGCGGCCGCTGAACGCGTGCACATTGGCACGGTCCCAGCGTTCGGAACTGTCGTCCCGCGCTTCCGCGCCCGCCAGCCCTTCGATGCGCTGCACGCGCGCCTCGAAGTTCGGATCGAAGAAGAGCGGAAACGACAGCCGGTCGTGCCCCGAGGTGTTGCGCTTCACGCGATGCGGCGTCGACTTGTAGAGCCCGCCGGTCATGCGGTCGAGCATGTCGCCGATGTTGCAGACGAACGAACCGGCCACCGGCGGCGCGTCGATCCAGCCGCCCGGCGTGTGCACGGCGAGGCCGCCGATGTGGTCCTGGTGCAGGATCGTCAGCAGCCCGTAGTCGGTGTGCTCGCCCACGCCCCATTGCACGTCGAGGCCTTCGGGCACGGACTGCGTCGGGTAGTTGAACAGGCGGAACAGGATCAGCGGGTCGGCCGTGTAGCGCTCGGCGAAGTAGCCGGCCGGCAGGCCAAGGCTCAGCGCGATGCCTTCCATCAGCCGGTGGCCCAGTTGCGTGACGGCTGTCATGTAGTCGAGGATGGTCTCGCGAAAGCCCGGCACGTCCGGGAACAGGTTCGGTCCGTGCACCGGCGTTTTCGCCTGCACCAGCGGATGTGTGGCGGGCAGTTCGGTGCCGAGGTAGAGGCCTTCCTTCCAGTCGGGCCGGCCCGAGGTCAGTTCGCCGCCGAGCGGGAAGTAGCCGCGCCAGGCGCGCCCGCCGAGCGCCATGCGCCACTGCATCTTGGTTTCCTCGGGCAACTCGAAGAAGAAATGGCTCAGGGCTTCGAGCCGCTTCACCAGCGCCGGGGCCACGCCGTGGCCGGTCACGTAGAAGAAGCCGTGCGCACGGCAAGCGGCGCCGATCTGCGCCGCTACGGCGTCGCGCCCGGCCGAGCCCGCCACCAGCGGGGCCACGTCGATCAGGGGGAGGGATGAATCGGTCATGCGTCTCGTGCGAAAGGCGATCGGATGTCGGACAGGAACTGCTGCGCGCGCGGATGCTGCGGCCGGTTGAAGAAGTCGTCGGGCGTGGCGCGCTCGAGCACCTTGCCCTCGTCCATGAACAGCACGCGGTCGGCCACCTCGCGCGCAAAGCCCATCTCGTGCGTCACGCAGACCATGGTCATGCCGTCGCGCGTGAGGTCGCGCATCACCAGCAGCACCTCGCCGACCATCTCGGGGTCGAGCGCGCTGGTGGGCTCGTCGAACAGCATCAGCGGCGGCTGCATGGCCAGCGCGCGCGCAATGGCCACGCGCTGCTGCTGGCCGCCCGACAGCTCGCTGGGCCACGCGTCGGCCTTGTTCGCCAGGCCCACGCGCTGCAGAAGCGCCATCGCGCGCTCGTCGGCCTCCTTGCGCGACAGGCCGCGCAGCTGCATCGGCGCCATCGTGCAGTTCTGCAGCACCGTGAGATGCGGAAACAGGTTGAACTGCTGGAACACGAAGCCGATGCGCGAGCGGAAGGCGTTCACGTCGAGGCCGCTCGCATGGATGTCCTGGCCGTCGACCACGATGCGGCCCGACTGGATCGGCTCCAGGCGATTGAAGGTGCGGATGAGCGTCGACTTGCCCGAGCCCGAGGGCCCGCACACCACGACGACCTCGCCCTTGTGGATGGTCTCGCTGATGTCGACCAGCGCGTGGTAGCTGCCGTACCACTTGTTGACTTTTTCGAGTTCGATCATGCGGACACCTTGGCGCTGGCTGTGGAGATGCCGCGGCGCGCGAGCCGGCGCTCCAGCCAGTAGGCGAAGCGTGACAGGCCGAAGCAGAGAATGAAATACGTGCCACCCAGGATCAGGTAGATCTGCGCGGGCTTGGTGAACACCTGCGTGTTGATCTGCGTCGCGATGAACGACACCTCGGCCAGTCCGATGATGTAGCCCAGCGAGGTCTCCTTGATGGTCGAGACGAACTGGTTCACCAGCGAGGGCAGCATGCTGCGCAGCGCCTGCGGGAGCACCACGAGGCGCATCGCGCGGCCGTAGCCCAGGCCCAGCGCGCGGGCGGTTTCCATCTGCCCGCGCGGCAGGCCCTGAATGCCGGCGCGCACGATCTCGGCGAGGTAGGCTGCGTCGAACACCACCAGCGCGATCAGCATCGTGGTGAACTGGTCGGTCTTCACTCCGGTGACGCTGGGCAGGAAGAAGTAGGCCCAGAAGATCACCATGAGCAGCGGCAGCCCGCGCACCACGAACACGAAACCCGTGACCGGCCAGCGCAGCCAGCGCCACGGGCTGACGCGCGCCAGCCCGAGCACGATGCCCAGCGGCAGCGCCAGTACCAGTCCGCAGGAGGCCAGCAGCAGCGTGAGCACCAGCCCGCCGAGCGGCCCGTTGGGGTACTGCCCGATGAGGAAGTAGACCCAGTAGTCGTTGATGATCTGCAGCATCAGTGCGTCACCCCGTCATCGCATGTCGCGCGACGTAAGAAGCCGCGACGGCCAAGGCCAGGAACACCGCGGAACCGGCTTCGCCGGGCCGCAGGTGTTGCCCCCGGCGAGGAGGAAGGAGAAGCGACACGAAGTGCGCGCAGCCTGGGGGAGAACTTCATACCGTCCGCACCGGATAACGGTGGTGATACCAGGTCGCCAGCCCCGTGATCGCCAGCGACACCGTGAGGTAGGCCGCGCTCGCGAACGCAAAGGACTCGAAGCTGCGGAAGGTCGCGCTCTCGACCTGGCCGGCCTGGTACATCAGCTCCGCCACGCCGATCACCGTGGCGATGGAGGTGTTCTTCCACAGGCTCAGCGTCTGCGAGATGAGCGGCGGGATGGTCACGCGCAGCGCCTGCGGCAGCACCACGCGGCGCATGGTGGCGAGGTAGCTGAAGCCCATCGCGCGGCCCGCTTCGAACTGCACGGCGGGAATCGCGCGGATGCCGCTTCGGATGTCCTCCGCCATGAAGGCCGCCGTGTACAGCGCGAGCGCGATGATCGCGCTGTAGGCCTCGATGTGACCCTCGTAGAGCCACTGCTTGATGCCGTCGGGCAGCAGCTCGGGCGCGCCGAAGTACCAGAACAGCATGTGCGCGAGCAGCGGGATGTTCCGGATCGACTCGACATACGCGAAGCCGAGCCAGCGCAGCGGCGCGAAGGGCGACAGCCGAAGCAGCGCCACCACCAGCGCAATGGGCAGCGCCAGCACCAGCGAAGCCGCGAGCAGCTGCAGCGACAGCAGCAGGCCCGCGACCAGCATGTCGTGGTACTTGCCGGTGAGCAGCAAGGAATAGTCGAACAGGGGCATGGGGGCGACAGTATCACCGCCGCGAGCGGGGCGCTCCTCCCCGCTGGGGAGGGTTGGGATGGGGGCATGACGGCGTCTGGAAAGACGCGGCGCTCATGCCAAGGCCGCCTGTTCCCCATCCCGGCCTTCCCCCAGCAGGGGAAGGAGAAAGACCCGGGGCCGGGCTCAGTCGATCTTGTCGCTTTCGAGCTTGAAGTCGCGCGTCTGGAAGCCCGAGGCCGTGTTCGGGCCATACCATTTGATGAAGATCTTCTCGGCCTCGCCCGACTTCTCGAGCTCGCGCAGCGTGTCGTCCACCACCGCCTTCAGGCCGCTCTCACCCTTCTTGATGCCGATGGCCAGCGCCTCGGTGCTCAGGTTCTGCTTGAGGACCACGTACTGCGCCTTCTGCGGGCCCAGCTTGGCGTAGCTGCGCAGCAGCGCGGCCTCATCGTCCACGTAGCCCACGCCCTTGCCCTGCTGCAGCGCCTGGAAGGCCTGCTGGCTGGTGTCGAAGGTCACGACCTCGACGTTGGGCACGGCCTTGCGGATGTTCGGTTCCTGCGTGCCGCCGCGGATGGTCAGCACCTTCTTGCCTGCGAGCTGTGGCACTTCGGTGATGCCGCTGTCCTTCTTCACGATGGCCTTCTGGCCGGTCACGAAGGTGGTGAGCGAGAAGTCGATCTGCGCCTCGCGCTCCTTGTTGTGGGTGAGGCCCGCGGCCACCAGGTCCACGTGGCCCTGCTGCAGCTCGGGAATGCGCGCTGCCACCGCGATCTGCTTGAGCACCGGCTTCACGCCGATCTTCTTCGCGATGGCGTTCACCAGGTCCACTTCGTAGCCGACGATCTGGCGCGTCTTGGGATCGACGAACGTCGCGGGCTCGTCCGTGCCGAGCACGCCGACGACCAGTTCGCCCTTTTTCTTGACGTCGGCCAGCTGGTCGGCATGTGCGGCCGTGCCGAGCAGCAGGGTGGAAGCGGCCAGGGCCGCGGCAATGATATTCAAGCGCATGTTCTTCTCCTTCATGGAAAGCAGGGCGAGACCATATCAATAAAACTTCGAATCATTAAATGGTCAATTCATATATCGACATGTGTGGCCGCTATGAACGCATGAGGCTCATTGTTGCGGCTCCCACGGCATGGGATTGTCCGTGCCGCTGCTTCCGCAGTAGGGCCAAGGTTCGGCACCACGTGTGCCCGCATAGGAGCCGCTGAAGTGGGTCTTGAACAAATACCAGCCAGGTGAGCCGGGAGGCTCCGGCGTGCGAAAAAGCCTGCCGAGGAATGAGCGCGGGACCGGGGCTGGTGGCGGCGCGGACTCGAAGATGTCCAGCATCGTTTCGAGCGCTTGCCGCCACTTCGGCCCGGTGTGGATCATGCCGCCGATCTGTCGGGTGTCGAGATGAACGTACTCGAAGTGCGTCTGCGCCAGCAGCGCCGCAAATTGATCTGCCCAGAGAGGAGCGATCTGGGGGAAGCGAATCATCAGTGCCGCGCGCCGCGCATTGAACATGTCCATGGCTCGCACTCTCCTTTTCGAGAGGTAAGGCCAGACGTCATCCGGCTCGTCGGACTCCTTGTGCTCGGAAATGTCCTCGGGACTGAACAAGGCAAACCAGAACAGGGGGACGTGGTACTTGGAGAGCAGGTAGGGCGATGCTTCCGAAAGTTCTCCTCGCCCGGGCGGCGTTCTCGCGTTTGAAAAGTACAGCTCTGAATAGTCGCCCATGGGTTGCCTCGAAAAGCCGATCGTTTGTGAGTGCCATCGGCGGCGCGATCGCCGCGTGAGTGGCATTCTGCCTTTGGGTGTCTGTTGAAGGGGCCGATCAGGGGCTGGGTTAAATTCGCGGGCTTCCCCCGGTATCACATCAGCGAGGTCTTCATGATCATCAAACCGCGCGTGCGCGGCTTCATCTGCGTCACGACCCATCCCGCGGGCTGCGAAGCCAACGTCCGTCAGCAGATCGACTACGTCAAGGCCCGGCCGCCCATCGCAGGCGGCCCGAAGAAAGTGCTGGTCATCGGTGCGTCTACCGGCTACGGCCTGGCCGCGCGCATCACCGCGGCCTTCGGCTGCGGCGCCGACACGCTGGGCGTGTTCTTCGAGCGCGTAGGCACCGAGAACCGCCCGGGCTCGCCCGGCTGGTACAACACCGCCGCCTTCCATCGCGCCGCTGCAGAAGAGGGCCGCTATGCGAAGAGCATCAACGGCGACGGCTTCTCTGACGAGGTCAAGCAGCTCACCATCGACGCCATCCGTGCCGACCTCGGGCAGGTCGACCTCGTGGTCTACAGCCTGGCCGCGCCGCGGCGCACCCACCCGAAGACGGGACAGGTCTTCAACTCGGTGCTCAAGCCCATCGGCAAGTCCGTGAGCCTGCGCGGTCTCGACACCGACAACGCGGTGGTGAAGGAGTCGGTGCTCGAGCCCGCAACGCAGGAAGAGATCGACAACACGGTGGCCGTGATGGGCGGCGAGGACTGGCAGATGTGGATCGACGCGCTGCAGCAGGCCGGCGTGCTGGCCGATGGGGCGAAGACCACGGCCTTCACCTACCTGGGCGAGCAGATCACGCACGACATCTACTGGAACGGCTCCATCGGCGCCGCCAAGAAGGACCTGGACGAGAAGGTGCTGGGCATTCGTGCGAAGCTGGCCGCGAAGGGCGGCGACGCGCGCGTGTCGGTGCTGAAGGCGGTTGTCACGCAGGCCAGCTCGGCCATTCCGATGATGCCGCTGTACCTGTCGCTGCTGTTCAAGGTGATGAAGGCGCAGGGCACGCACGAAGGCTGCATCGAGCAGGTGCACGGCCTGTATGCCGAGAGCCTGTATGGCAGCGCGCCGCACCTCGACGAAGAGGGCCGGCTGCGCGCCGACCACAAGGAGCTGTCGCCGCAGGTGCAGTCGCGCGTGCAGGAACTCTGGCCGCAGGTGACCGACGGAAACCTCGACGCCATCAGCGATTTCGCGGGATACAGGACCGAATTTCTGAGGCTCTTCGGCTTCGCGGTCGAAGGCGTGGACTACGAGGCCGACGTGAATCCCGACGTGGGCATTCCGAACCTCGTGCAGGCCTGAAGGCCCCCGGAGGGATACTCGCGCCCATGCAGATTCAAGAAAAGCCGCCCGCCGGCACGCCGTTCGACTGGATCGGCGGCGAACCGAAGGTGGAGGCGCTGGTCGAGCGCTTCTACGACCTGATGGACCTCGAGCCGGCCTATGCGCAACTTCGCGCGGTGCATGGCACCAGCTTGGACAACGCGCGCCAGCGCCTGTTCTGGTTTCTGTGCGGCTGGCTCGGCGGGCCGCAGCACTACACCGACCGCTTCGGCCATCCGATGCTGCGCGCGCGCCACCTGCCGCAGAGCATCGGCGGCCACACCATCGGCATCAAGGAGCGCGACCAGTGGCTGGCCTGCATGGACCAGGCCATGGGCGAGACGGGCGTACCCGAGGACTTGCGCGCGCGCCTGCGCGACTCCTTCTTCAAGACCGCCGACTGGATGCGGTCATAGGCTCGCCCCGCAGGCTGCGCGCAATTTCGTGTCGCTACGCCAACTCCCTGCCGGGGAAACACCTGCGGCCCGGCAAAGCCGTTCCGCGGTGTTTCACGAAGGGGCAAGGCCGCTGGCGAACTGAACAAACATCGACTCGAAGGATCTTTTCCATGAATTCCATCGTCATCATCGGCGGCGGCCATGCCGCTGCGCAGCTGTGTGCCGGCCTGGCTGAAGCGGGGCAGGGGGCGCGCGTGCACCTCGTCTGCGAGGAAGCGTGCGAGCCGTACCACCGGCCGCCCCTTTCAAAGGCGTTCCTGAAGAGCGCAGAGGAAACGACGCAGCCTCACAAGGCGGCCGACTGGTATCGCGAAGCGGGCATCACGCTGCACCTGGGCGACGCGGCCATGGTCATCGACCGCGAGGCGCACACCGTCACGCTGCGTTCGGGCGCGGTGCTGCCGTGGCAGCAACTGGTGCTGGCCACCGGCACGCGCGCGCGGCAGATGCCCGAGCTGCAGGCCGGCCTCGAGAACGTGGCGAGCCTGCGCGCGGCCGACGAGGCGCATCGCCTGCGCTCGCGGCTGGCTGCGGCCGAGAACGTCACCGTGCTCGGCGGCGGCTTCATCGGGCTCGAGGTGGCCGCCACCGCCAAGGCACTCGGCAAGTCGGTGCAGGTGATCGAGAGCGCGCCGCGCCTGCTGGGGCGCGCCGTGTCGCCCGACCTGTCGGCGCACGTGCTTGCCACGCACCGTGCGAATGGCATCGACATCGTGCTCGGCGCGCAGACCGGTGCCTTCGAGGTGGCGGGCGAACGGCTGCTGTCGGTGCAGGTCAATGGCGTGAAGCAGCCGGTGGACCTGCTGCTGCTGGGCATCGGAGCGGTGCCCGAGACCGCGCTCGCGCAGGCGGCCGGCATCGAGTGCGCCGACGGCATCGTGGTCGACGAACACATGCGCACGAGCGCGCCCGACGTGCTCGCGGTGGGCGACTGCACGCGCTTTCCCGATCGCCGCGCGGGACGCGCGCTGCGGCTCGAGTCGGTGCAGAACGCCAACGACCAGGCCCGCACGGCCGTGGCCACGTTGACCGATGCCGCGCGCGCGCACGACGCGGTGGCGTGGTTCTGGTCGGACCAGGGCAGCATGCGCCTGCAGATGGCGGGCCTGATGCCGGCCGAAGGCACGCCGGGGCTCGTCAGCGTGCGCCGCGCGGGGCCGAAGCCCGATGCGTTCTCGCTGTTCCACTATGTCGACGGACAGCTTGTTTGCGTGGAGTCGGTGAACGCGCCGGTCGACCACATGATGAGCCGCAAGCTGCTCGAAGCAGGGCGCAACCCCGACGCCGCGGCAGTGGCGGACGCATCCATACCACTAAAGAATCACCTTTCGTAAGGCTGCCGGAAAGGCAAGAGAAAAAGCGCCGGAAACACACCGCAGGTCAGGCCAGGTTCACCAGTCTGTCACTCTGCTTTCAGAGACTGGTCTTCCTCTAGATTGCAGGGAGACCTTTCGATGAAGAACGCAGCAGTTGCGGTACCTTCCAGTTTTTCAAACCTCTCGCCGCTTCGGCGTGTTGCCCCGATGACCACCTGCGCCGCCGTGCTGGCTGCCGTGCTCTCGGCCTGCGGTGGCGGCAGCGGCGGCGGTGGCAACGTGGTGCTGCCGCCGGTGTCGCCCGCGCCGCCGGTCACGCCCGCCCCCGCGCCGGTACAAGCCGGCACGCGCGCCACGGTCGCGCTGCTCGAGACCACCGACCTGCACTTCAACGTGCGCAGCTACGACTACTTCAAGCTCGCCGAGGACAAGTCGTACGGCTACGAGCGCACCGCCACGCTGATCAACGCGGCGCGCAAGGAATTCCCGAACACGGTGCTGCTCGACAACGGCGACACGATCCAGGGCACTGCGCTGGCCGACTACGAAGCGCTGGTGAACCGCATTCCGTGCACGCAGCCGCTGTCGATCTACAAGGCCATGAATGCCACCGGCTACGACGCCGGCACGCTGGGCAACCACGAGTTCAACTACGGGCTCGACTTTCTCAACCAGGTGATCGGCGGCGGCCTCGACGTCGACGGCGTCGACGGCACCAAGGAGTGCGCCGGCCCGAACTTTCCGATGGTGCTGGCCAACGTGCAGAGCGTGAAGAGCGGCAAGCCGCTGCTGGCGCCCTACACCATCGTCACGAAGCAGTTCACTGCCACCGGACCCGACGGCAAGGCCGTGACGGTGCCGGTGAAGGTCGGCGTGATCGGCTTCACCACGCCCGGCATCCTGAACTGGGACAAGCGCTTCCTCGAAGGCAAGGTGAGCACCGAAGGCGCGGTCGAGTCGGCCACGAAGTACATCCCCGAGCTGCGCGCGCAGGGCGCCGACATCGTGGTGGCGCTGCAGCACGGCGGACTCGATGCCTCGCCGTACTCGCCGACGATGGAAAGCCCCGGCCTGTACCTGTCGAAGGTCCCGGGCATCGACGCTCTGATGATGGGGCACCAGCACGGCGTGTTCCCCGATCGCGGCACCAACCCTGGCTACAAGCAGGCCGGCGTGGACAACGCGGCGGGCACCGTGAACGGCGTGCCGGCCGTCATGGCCAGCTCGTGGGGCAAGGCGATGGGCCTCATCAAGCTGGAGCTCGTGTACGACGGCAAGGCCTGGAGCGTGGACAAGAGCAAGACCTTCGTCGAGGCGCGCTCCACGCAGACGGGCAAGGACGACGCGGGCAAGGCCATCTACGTCGATGCCGACCCGACGGTCGCACCGCTGATCGAAACGCAGCACCAGGCCGCCATCACGTATGTGAAGACGCCCATCGGCAGCACCGACTTCCGCATGAACACCTACTTCGCGGACGTGGGCGACCCGGGCGCGATCCAGATTGTGAACCAGGCGCAGGCGGACTATGTGAAGGCCTATATCCAGGCCAACCTGCCGCAGTACGCGAGCCTGCCGGTGCTGTCGGTGAGCGCGCCGTTCAAGTCGGGCTACGAAGGCGGACGCGACTACACCGACGTGGCCGTGGGCAACCTGGCGATCTTCAACGCAGCCGACCTTTACCTGTACCCGAACACGGTGTACGCGGTGAAGGTGACGGGTGCGGAAATCAAGGCCTGGCTCGAAGCGGCCGCCAAGCGCTTCAACCGCATCGACCCGGCGCTCACCACCGACCAGCAGCTGATCAGCACCTTCCCGGGCTACAACTTCGACATGTTCACCACGCCCGACGTGCAGTACGAGATCGACGTGACGCAGGTCGTGGGCAGCCGCATCAGGAACCTGTCGTACCTGGGCGCGCCGATCGACCCGGTGAAGGAGTTCGTCATCGCGACGAACAACTACCGCGCGACGAGCGGCGCGAGCTTCATCCCGGCACTGGACGGACGCGCGACGATCTATGCATCGCCCGATGCGAACCGCGACGTGCTGATCGACTACATCAAGACCCACAAGACCATCACCCGGGCCGCCAATGGCGCGGAGCGCAGCTGGCGCTTCACGAAGGTGACGACAGCGGGCAACGTGGTGTTCACGTCGGGGCAGGGGCAACTGGGCGCCGCGACGGACGCGGGCTTGGCGAACATCTCGCTGCTGACCGCGGACGACGGCAGCGGCAAGGGACGCTCGGTCTACAGGCTCGATCTGGGCAATTAGTCTGCGGGAACTTTTCCCTCTCCTCTTGGGAAGAGGGCAGGGTGAGGGCCGGCGCCGCAGACGAGGTGCGGCGCCGGTCGGGCCGCCAATCCCTCACGCCACCTCTCCCCCTCAGTGGGAGAGAAAGCAGGTCAGCGCCGCACGGGGGCCAGCAGCACCACCAGCGCCCCGGCTCCGCCTTCGGCCGGCTTCGCCTGCACGAACGCGATCACTTCGTTCTTCTGGATCAGCCAGCGCTGCGTCTTGGTCTTCAGCACCGGTTGCTTGCCCGGTGAGCCCAGCCCCTTGCCGTGCACCACGCGCACGCAGCGCAGGCCCTGCTTGTGCGCGTTGCGAATGAAGCCGCCGAGCGCCTCGCGCGCCTCGTCGCTGCGCAGGCCGTGCAAGTCGACCTGCGCCTGGATCGCCCAGTCGCCCTTGCGCAGCCGCGCCGTCACGTCGGTGCCGATGCCGGGGCGGCGGAAGCTCATGGCGTCGTCCACGTCGAGCAGCGTGGTCACGTCGAACTCGTCGGAGAGCGACTCGCGCAGCACGCGCTGCTCGTCGAGCTGGTGCTGCACCGGGATCGGCGCGGGAGGCTCGGGCGCGAGCGGCACGACGGCCTTGCGCCGCAACGGCTCGGTGGCGCCGATGGCGCGGGCGAAGAGGTCCTTTTCGGCGGCGCGCTTGCGTTCGGCCGCAGCCTTGGCGGCAGCCTCCGCCGCTTCACGCTCGCGGGTTTCGGCCAGCGTGCGCTGCACCTGCTTGAGATCCGCCAGGTTCTTCAGCGACGGCGCCTTGGAGGGTGGCCGCGACGCCATCAGAGCAACCCTCCCTCTGCCATCGAGAAACTGCATCCGGGCGCCACGATGATGTGATCGATCACGCGCACGTCGACCAGCGCGAGCGCGGCGCGCAATGTCTGCGTGAGCGATTCGTCGGCGCGCGAGGGCTCGATGTTGCCGCTCGGGTGGTTGTGCGAGAGCACCACGGCCGCGGCCTGGTGCTGGATGGCGCGGGTGACGACCTCGCGCGGATAGACGCTGGTCTGCGTGAGCGTGCCGCGGAACATCTCCTCGAGTGCAATCATGCGGTGCTGCGCGTCGAGGAACACCACCGCGAACACTTCGTGGGGGCGCGTGCCGATGTGCATCTGCAGGTAATGTTTGACCGCGCCGGGCGAATCGAACACCGGGCGCGTCCTGAGTTTCTCGCTCATCGCGCGGCGTGCGAGCTCGAGCACGGCGACGAGCTCGGAGCGCTTGGTGCTGCCGCCCATGCCCTTGACGGCCTTGAGATCTTCAGGGCCGGTGTGCAGCAGGCCCGACAGGCCGCCGAATCGCTCGAGCAGCTGCTGCGCGAGCTGCAGCACGTTCTGGCCCGCCACGCCGGTGCGCAGGAGCAGGGCGAGCAGCTCGGCGTCCGCCAGTGCGGAGGCGCCGCGTGCGATAAGTTTTTCGCGCGGGCGGGCGTCTAGAGGGAGATCCTTGAATGCCATGAAACCCTGTGGAAACCTTGGAGGAGCCGGGTCGAAGCCCCGATCCTTAAAATGAAGCCCAGTTTATCGGGACACCCACCTTGTCTTTGCCCACCTCTGATGCCTCCATGTCCCAAGTCGTGACTTCCGGCTCCTTCCTGACCCTGCATTACCGGCTTGCCGGTCCGGCGGGCGACATCATCAACACTTTCGCCGACAAGCCCGCGACCCTGTCGCTGGGCACCGGGGAGCTTTCGCCGGCCATGGAGCAGCGGCTGATGGGCCTCGAAGAGGGCACCCACGCCACCTTCGAACTGCCGGCCGGCGAGGCTTTCGGCGAGCGCAATCCCGACATGCAGCAATGGGTGGCCAGGAAGCTGCTCGCGCAGATGGGCGACCCCGACGAGAAATACGCCGTGGGTGACGTGGTGCAGTTCCCCACGCCCGACGGCACCGGCAGCTACGCCGGCGCGGTCATCGAGTCGAGCGACACCGCGGTGCGCTTCGACTTCAACCACCCGCTGGCCGGGCAGCCCGTCACCTTCGAAGTGAAGCTGATCGGAGTCCTATGAATTCCGACATCTCGGAAGTCCTCCTCGCCGAGCCGCGCGGTTTCTGCGCAGGCGTCGACCGCGCCATCGAGATCGTGGAGCGCGCCATCGCCAAGTTCGGCGCGCCGATCTACGTGCGCCACGAGATCGTGCACAACACCTATGTGGTGAACGAACTTAAGGCCAAGGGCGCAATCTTCATCGAGGAGCTCTCCGACGTGCCGCCCGGCGCCACGCTGGTATTCAGCGCGCATGGCGTGAGCAAGGCCGTTGAGCAGGAGGCGCGCGACCGCGGTTTCTCGATCTTCGACGCCACCTGCCCGCTGGTGACCAAGGTGCACGTCGAGGTGGCCAAGCTTGCGAAGGAGGGCTACGAGTTCATCATGATCGGCCACAAGGGGCACCCCGAGGTCGAAGGCACGATGGGCCAGCTCTCCAGCGGCATTCACCTGGTGGAAGACGTCGAAGACGTAGCCCGCGTGGCGCCGTTGCAGACCGAGAAGCTCGCCGTGGTCACCCAGACCACGTTGAGCGTGGACGACGCGGCGGACATCGCCGCCGCCGTGCGCGCACGCTTTCCGGCCGTGCGCGAGCCCAAGCAGCAGGACATCTGCTACGCGACCCAGAACCGCCAGGACGCGGTGAAGATCATGAGCCCGCAGGTCGACCTCGTGATCGTGGTCGGCAGCCCCACCAGCTCCAACAGCAACCGCCTGCGCGAGCTGGCGCAGCGGCTGGGCACCGAGAGCTACATGGTCGACTCCGCCGCCGAACTCCAGCCCGAGTGGTTCGAGGGCAAGACGCGCATCGGCCTCACCGCCGGCGCTTCGGCACCCGAGGTGCTGGTACGCGAAGTGATCGACCGCGTGCGCGCGCTCGGTGCGGTGTCGGTCCGCAAGATGGACGGCATCGAGGAAACCATCAAGTTCCCGCTTCCCAAGGGCCTCAAGCTCGACGACATCCCGCCTCCAGGACATATCTCTTGAACGACACGCAAACGACCGGCTGGCGCTCTGAAATCGATAGCGCCTCCCAGAGACTGGGCGCCCGTGCAGGCCATTTCCTGCGCGAGACGCCGTTGTGGAAGCTGCCCGCGGCGGCATTCGGCGTCGCGGTGCCGGGCGCCGAGGTGTGGCTCAAGCTCGAGCACATGCAGGTCAGCGGCAGCTTCAAGGCGCGCGGCATGATGAACCGGCTGCTGGCCAACGACATCCCCGAGAGCGGCGTGGTCGTGGCCTCGGGTGGAAACGCCGGCATTGCCACGGCCGCCGCGGCGCAGGCGCTGGGCGTGCCGTGCCAGGTGTTCCTGCCTGGCGTGTCGCCCGAAGCCAAGCGTGCGCGCCTGCGCGCGCTGGGCGCCGAGGTGGTCGTCGTCGGAGAGCTGTACCCCGACGCGCTGGCTGCCTGCCTGACGCGTCAGAAGGAATCCGGTGCCTTGCTCACGCATGCCTACGACCAGCCCGAAGTGGTGGCCGGCGCCGGCACGCTCGGCCGCGAGATCGAGCAACAGGGCGGATTGCCGGATGCGGTGCTGGTGAGCGTCGGCGGCGGCGGCCTGATCGGCGGGCTCGCAGGCTGGTTCGAGAAGCGCGCCCGCGTGGTTGCGCTCGAGCCCGAGAAGGCGCCGACGCTATACCGCGCCCGCGAGGCCGGCGAACCGGTCGACGTGGAGGTTGGCGGCATCGCGGCCGATTCGCTCGGCGCGCGGCGCATCGGTGCCATTGCGTGGGAAATCACGCAACGGCAGGTCGAACACGCGCTGCTGCTGTCCGACGCCTCGATCCGCACGGCCCAGCAGTGGCTGTGGAAGGAACTCAAGCTGGCCGTGGAGCCGGCCGCCGCTTTGCCGCTGGCGGCACTGCAGACCGGTGCCTACGTGCCGCGCGAAGGCGAGAAGGTGTGCCTGATCGTGTGCGGCGCCAACGTCGACCCCGCCACCGTCGCCTGACCACCCACCCCTAGAATCGCCCGATGCTCGACATCACCCTGCTCCGCAAAGACCTGGCCTCCGCCGTGGCCGGCCTCGAAAAACGCAAGAAGAACCAGCCCTATCTCGACGTCTCGGCGTTCACCGCGCTCGAGGCCGAGCGCAAGACGCTGCAAACCCGCACCGAGGAAATCCAGGCGCGCCGCAACACGCTGAACAAGCAGATCGGTCCGCTGAAGGCCAAGGGCGAGCCGGTCGACGCGCTGATGGCCGAGGTCAATGCACTGAAGGCCGAGCAGGAGTCGCAGTCGAAACGCCTCGACGAGATCCAGCCCGAACTCCATGCGCTGCTGCTCGCCGTGCCGAATCTGCCGCACGCCAGCGTGCCGCTCGGCGAAGACGAAACGGGCAACGTCGAAATGCGCCGCTGGGCGCCGCAGGGCGGCGCGGGCGCAAATGCCGTGCCTCTGGGCTTCGCTCCCAAGGACCACGTCGACCTAGGCGCGCCGCTGGGGCTCGATTTCGAGATGGGAGCCAAGCTCGCCGGCTCGCGCTTCACCGCCATGAAGGGCCCGATCGCACGCCTGCACCGCGCGCTGGCGCAGTTCATGATCGACACGCAGACCGAGAAGCACGGCTATACCGAGTGCTACGTGCCTTACATCGTCAACGCCGCCACGCTCAGCGGTACCGGCCAGTTGCCCAAGTTCGAGGGCGACCTGTTCGCCGCCAAGAAGGGGGGCCAGGACGGCGAGCCAGCGCCCGACCACTCGGCGCTGTACCTCATCCCGACCAGCGAAGTGCCGCTGACCAACTTCGTGCGCGACGAGGTCGTTGCCGAGTCGCAGTTGCCGATCAAGCTCACCGCCCACACGCCGTGCTTCCGCTCGGAAGCAGGCAGCGCCGGCCGCGACACGCGCGGCATGATCCGCCAGCACCAGTTCGACAAGGTCGAGATGGTGCAGATCGTGCATCCCGAGAAGAGCTACGACGCGCTCGAGCAGATGACCGGACATGCCGAGGCCGTGCTGCAGGCGCTGGAACTGCCGTACCGTGTGGTGCTGCTTTGCACCGGCGACATGGGCTTTGGCTCCACCAAGACCTACGACCTCGAAGTGTGGCTGCCCGCGCAGGACACGTACCGCGAGATCAGTTCCGTATCGAACTGCGAAGCCTTCCAGGCCCGCCGCCTGCAGGCTCGCTTCAAGAACGCCAACGGCAAGAACGAACTCGTGCACACGCTCAACGGCTCCGGCCTGGCAGTGGGCCGCGCGATGGTTGCCGTGCTCGAAAACCACCAGAACGAAGACGGCTCGATCAACGTGCCGAAGGCGTTGCGTCCGTACATCGGTGGGATTGAAGTTTTGCGCGCCTGACACTTTTTGCCGAAACGCCCGAAATTTGCCTCTATAATCGAAGGCTCGACAGACACCGGAGAGGTGGCAGAGTGGTCGAATGTACCTGACTCGAAATCAGGCGTACTAGCGATAGTACCGAGGGTTCGAATCCCTCCCTCTCCTCCAAGAATGGCCCCGCAAGGGGCTATTTTTTTGCCTGTTCGTGTCGATATCCGTGTGAGCGAGGCGTCTTTCCGTGGTTGGCGTTCAAGGCCATCAGCGAACGCCGAAGCTTCGTTTTGCCAAGCCACGTGCCGGACGTTCCTGTCGTCGTTGCTGGCACCAAGTGCCTTGGCGCACGACGAGGCCAGCCTCGCACGACGTCATTCCAATCTTGCTTCGTCACCCCGGCCCCTGTGGCCACTTTTTCCCGATTCATGACGCCCCTCAGATTCTGTCCGCTGCTCGCCGTCCTCGCGTCACTCTGCATTGCCGCCCCCGCCATTGCCGCCGACAAGGCCGCATTCGATTCCCCGGAAACGGAAAAATTCGTCCGCCGCCTGACCGCCGATCTCGACGCAAAAAGGCTGGCGCAGGTCGACAGCGTTTCGCTCGGACGCGACTACCGCACGAATGAAGTCGCGGCGGACAGCAAGTACAAGGGCAAGTACCTCTTCGTGAAGGCGACTGTCGAGTCCGTGCGCAAGGATGCGTTCGGCAACATCGTGGTCATGGTGCGTTCCGACAACCAGTTCATGCCCAACAGTGCACGTCTCGACAAGACGGTTGCCGTGATCACCGGCCTCGAAAACAACGCCAAGCTCATATCGATGAAGACCGTGCCTGCCGCAGATGCCGCAGGCGCCCTCACGAAGGGGCAGAAGCTGCGCGTGCTCTGCCAGGGCGATGGCATGCTCATTGGCGGCGTGATGCTGGCGGTGTGCGACACGATCAGCCGATAGCAGCCATTCGATCCGGGCTCTTTGCCCGCCTGGCGCCTTTCGAATCGCAAGCCCCGCAAGGGGCTTTTTGCTGTGCCGGTCGGGAGCGGCGGCCAGCAGCGGCTGGCCGCGAAAGCGGCAGACCGCCAGGGTTTTCCATTACGCAAAGCCACGCACACCGCCCGCGCAGTCAGACGGATGCGCTCCAGTTCGCGCCGGGGAAAACTCTCCGGGTTCAATATTGGAGACAACCGCATGCAAAGCATCCGACGCCATCTGGTGTGGCTGGTCGTGGCCGTGGTCGGGGCGTTCGCGCTCGGCACCGTGGCGCTGACCCGTGGTGAGAGCGTCAACGCCCTGTGGGTGGTGGCGGCCGCGATCTGCACCTACCTCATCGCCTACCGCTACTACAGCCTGTTCATCGCCGACAAGGTGCTGGGCCTCGACGGCAACCGCAAGACGCCGGCGCACCGGCACAACGACGGCCTGGACTACGTGCCGACCGACAAGAACGTGCTGTTCGGCCACCACTTCGCGGCCATTGCGGGTGCGGGTCCGCTGGTGGGCCCGGTGCTTGCCGCACAGATGGGCTACCTGCCCGGCCTGCTGTGGGTGCTGGCCGGCGTGGTGTTCGCCGGGGCGGTGCAGGACTTCATCATCCTGTTCATCTCGACGCGGCGCGACGGCCGCTCGCTGGGCGATCTCGTCAAGCAGGAGATGGGCGTGGTGCCCGGCATGATCGCGCTGTTCGGCACCTTCATGATCATGATCATCATCCTTGCGGTGCTGGCGCTCATCGTGGTGAAGGCGCTGGCCGAATCGCCGTGGGGTACCTTCACCGTGGGCGCGACGATCCCGGTGGCGCTGTTCATGGGCGTGTACCTGCGCTACATCCGCCCAGGCCGCATCGGCGAGGTCTCGCTGATCGGTTTCGTGCTGCTGATGCTGGCCATCTTCGGTGGCCAGGCCGTGAGCCAGAGCGCCGAGTGGGCGCCGCTCTTCACTTTCGACGGCAAGGCGCTCACCTGGATGCTGGTGGGCTACGGCTTCATCGCCGCGAGCCTGCCGGTGTGGCTGCTGCTGGCGCCGCGCGACTACCTGTCGACCTTCCTGAAGATCGGCACGATCATCGCGCTGGCCATCGGCATCGTGTTCGTCATGCCGACGCTGCAGATGCCCGCCATCACGCAGTTCGCGCAGGGCAATGGCCCGGTGTGGTCGGGCAGCCTGTTCCCGTTCCTGTTCATCACGATCGCCTGCGGTGCGGTCTCCGGCTTCCATGCGCTGATCTCCTCGGGCACCACGCCAAAAATGCTCGACAACGAACGCCATGCGCGCTTCATCGGCTACGGCGGCATGCTGGCCGAATCGTTCGTGGCGGTGATGGCGCTGGTGGCGGCCTCGTGCATCGAGCCGGGCGTGTACTTTGCGATGAACAGCCCGGCCGCACTGGTCGGCACCACAGCGCAACAGGTCGCGCAAACCATCTCAACCTGGGGCTTCGTGGTCACGCCCGACATGCTGCTGCAGACAGCGAAGGACGTGGGCGAGACCACCATCCTCGGCCGTGCAGGCGGTGCGCCCACGCTGGCGGTCGGCATGGCGCACATCCTCCACCAGGTGATCGGCGGACAGGCCATGATGGCCTTCTGGTATCACTTCGCGATCCTGTTCGAGGCGCTCTTCATCCTGACGGCGGTGGACGCCGGCACACGCGCCGGCCGCTTCATGCTGCAGGACCTGCTGGGCAGCTTCGTGCCCGCGCTCAAGCGCACCGATTCGCTGCCGGCCAACATCGTGGCGACGGCGCTGTGCGTCGCGGCCTGGGGCTACTTCCTCTACCAGGGCGTGGTCGATCCGCTGGGCGGCATCAACACGCTGTGGCCGCTGTTCGGCATCTCCAACCAGATGCTCGCCGCCGTGGCGCTGCTGCTGGGTGTCGTGGTGCTGTTCCGCATGAAGCGCGAACGCTATGCGTGGGTGGCTGCCGCGCCGGCGGTCTGGCTGCTGGCCTGCACGCTTACCGCTGGCTGGCAGAAGATCTTCTCGGCAGACCCGAAGATCGGCTTCCTGTCGCATGCGGCGAAGTACACCGAGGGCATCGCCAACGGCGTGCTCGTTGCACCTGCCAAGACGACGGAGGCCATGTCACGCATCGTCTTCAACGACCGGCTCGATGCGGCGCTGTGCGCGCTCTTCATGTTCGTGGTGCTGAGTGTGCTGGTGTACAGCATCAAGGCCTGCCTGGCCGCGCGTGCCGCCAACCGGCCGACGACGCACGAGACGCCGTTCGAGCCCCTGGGCGCTGCGTCGTCCGCGGCGCACTGACGCCATGGGCCTCGCATTGCCGGAAGCCGGGCGCTATTTCGCGCGCTCGCTCACGCAGTCGCTGCGGCTCATGGTCGGCCTGCCCGACTACGACGCCTACCTGACGCACATGGCTGCCACCCATCCCGATGAGGCGCCGATGAGCTACGAGGCCTTCTTCCGCGAGCGGCTCGAGGCGCGGTACGGTGCCGGCAAGGGACGGTGCTGCTAGGTCGGTACGCCGTCGAGCGCGCTCCTCGCATAGCGCCCCGGCGGCATGCCGACATGGCGGGTGAACGCCACGCCGAAGGTGCTGACCGAGCTGTAGCCCACGCGCTCCGCGATCTCCGCAATCGCCAGCTCGCGCTGCCGCAGCATCTGCCGCGCGAGTGCCATGCGCCACGCCAGCAGGTACTCCATCGGTGAGACACCCACCGCCGCACTGAAGCGCGCGAAGAAGGCCGAGCGCGACATGCCGGCTTCCCGCGCCAGCTGCACGACGGTCCACGAATCGGCGGGACGCCCGTGCATGCACCGCAGCGCCAGCGCGAGCCTGGCGTCGGCCAGCGCACGCACCAGCCCGGGTGATGCCGCCGTGCTGGCCGATGAGCGGAACGCCTCGATCAGCAGCACCTCGAGCAGCCGGGCCATCACGATCTCGCGCACCGGCCGGTCGGCGCGAGACTCGTCGCCGACCAGCTGGACCAGCGTCGACAGGCGCTGCTCGCCGCGCACGTGCAGCCACTGCGGCAGCAGCGACACCAGCAGCGAAGCATCCGCCGACCCGAACACGCAGTTGCCCACGAGCATCCGCACGTCGATGGCGCCGTCGGGGTCGCCCACGCGCGCGCCGCCCGGCATCGGCACGATCGGCGTGGTCACGATCTCTCCCTCGCGCGGGGGCTGGCGGTCGAGACTCGACGTCGCGAAGCTGCGCGCTCCAGGAATCAGCGCGAAGTCGCCTGCGTGCAGCGTGAGGGTGTCGCTCTGCGTGGGCCCGTCGATCGTCAGGTGGCACTGGCCTTCGAGCACCACGAAGTAGAACGGCCGGCCCGTTTCGGTACGGCGCACCGCCCACGGCGCGGATGCGACGACGAGTTTCGAGAAAGGCGCTTCGGGGCGCAGAAGTGCCACCACTTCCGCCAACGGATCGACCATGCTGGACTCTCTCGACAAACCTATGGACCTTCGAGTGTAGTCAGTCCTGCTCCCGGTCCGTATTGTCGGTGCATCGACAACCCCATGGAGTTTCCCGATGTCCACCGCTTCGACCGCTCAGACCCCTTCCACCATCCTGATCACCGGCTGCTCTTCCGGTTTCGGCCTCGAAACGGCGCGATTCTTCCTCGACAAGGGCTGGCACGTCGTCGCGACGATGCGCACGCCGCGCGACGACCTGCTGCAGCATTCGGATCGGCTTCGCGTGCTGCCGCTCGACGTCACCGACGCGCAGAGCGTGCAGCACTGCATCGAGGCCGCGGGGCCGCTCGACGCGCTGGTGAACAACGCCGGCGTGGGCGTGCTGGCACCGCTCGAGGGCATGGCGCTGGCCGACGCGCGCGAAGTCTTCGAGACCAACACGCTCGGCACGATCGCGATGACCCAGGCCGTGCTGCCGCAGTTTCGCCAGCGCCGTTCGGGCGTGGTCGTGAATGTCACTTCGAGCGTCACGCTGCTGCCGTTGCCGCTGTTGTCGGTCTACACGGGCAGCAAGGCTGCCGTGAACGCGTTCACCGAATCTCTTGCCCTGGAATTGGCTGCGTTCGGCGTTCGCATGCGTCTGGTGCTGCCGGGACGAGCGCCGGGCACGAGCTTCGGCGACAACGCGCGCCGCAGGATGGGCGACAGCGCACCCGAGGCCTATGCAGACTTCAGGCAGCGCGTGTTCGACGCGGTGCGCGACACCAGCACGCCCATCACCCATTCGCACGATGTCGCGCAGGCCGTGTGGCAGGCGGTGACCGATCCGGGCGCACCGATGCGCCTGCCCGCCGGTGCCGATGCCGTCGCGCTCGCGCAGCGCTGAAGGCCGAGCGCTCACGCCACGAGGCTATCTGCCGGTGCGCGAGCGGTTGCGCTGAGCCTCGAGCAGCTCGACCATCTTGAGCGCTGCCGGCGCCAGCGGCCGGCTCTTCAGCGCGAGCCTGAAGAGCGGCCGCGACAGCACCGCGCCTGGCAGCTTCAGCTCGCGCAGCGTGCCGAGCGCGAGCATGTCGGCCACCACCACGCGCGGCAGCATCGACAGGCCGACGCCGCTGGCCACGGTGCGCGCAATGGCCTCGTTGCTCGCCATCTCCATCCAGGGCAGGGCGGCGATGCCGTGGGCCTCGCAGAGCGCTTCCGTGGCCTGCCGCGTGCCCGAGCCCGGCTCCCGCAGGATCCAGTTCTGCTCGGCCAGCAGCTGTGCAGTGACCGCGCGGCGGGGCAAGGCCGAGTTCGCTGCCACCACGATGGCGAGCGGATCTGCCTTCCACTCGCTGACCTCGATGCGCTCTTCGTCGACGCGGCCTTCCACCAGCGCGAGATCGATGCGGCATTCCAGCAGTTGCTCGCACACCCACTGCGTGTTGCCCACCGTCACGCGCGGCACCACCGACGGGTAGGCGGCGCAGAAGCCTGCCACATACGGCGGCAGCCAGTAGCTCGCCACCGTGGTGCTCGCGCCGATCGTGAGGCTGCCGCGCTGCACGCCGACACGCGCGCGCACGTCGTCGAGCGCAGCACGTTCCATCGCGAAGATGCCGCGTGCATGCGTGAGCAGCGATGCGCCCGCCTCGGTCAGCCGGAAGCCCTTACCGGTGCCGCGCTCGATCAGCGTCAGGTCGAGCTGGTGCTCGAGCTCGCGGATGCCCTTCGACACCGCGGGCTGGCTGATCCACAGGCTCTCCGCCGCGCGGGAGAAGCTGCCCGCTTCCGCGACCGCGACGAACAGGCGCAGCAGGTGTAGATTCATTGCCATAACTTAACTTCATGCATCGGTGAAGTTTATGTCTTTGACTCATGTATCGCCAGTTCCTAACCTCGGGTCCATGCAGTCTCCTGTCGCGTCCGCCTCGATCCCCGGCTCCTTCTTCGTCCGCACGCGTGGGCCCGGCGTGCTGCTGGCTGCGTTGCTCGCGGGTGCCGCAGCCTTGCTGTCTCTATGGAGCCCGATGACCCGGATGGGGCTGAGCGCGCTCACGCTCGCCATCGCGCTGGGCATGGTCGCGGGCAACACGGTGTTCGCTTCGGTGGCCGGCCATGCGGGTGCCGGCGTGGACTTCGCGCGCAGCACGCTGCTGCGCGCGGGCATCGTGCTGTACGGCTTTCGCATTTCGCTGCACGACATCGGCGCAGTGGGTTGGCCCGGCCTGCTGATCGCCGCGGCGATGGTGGCGCTGACGTTCGGCGTCGCTGTCCACGTCGGCACGCGCTGGCTCGGGCTGGACAGGCAGACCGCCGCGCTGATCGGCGCCGGCAGCGCCATCTGCGGCGCCGCCGCGGTGATGGCCACACAGCCGGTGGTGCGCGGCGAAGAGCACAAGGTGTCGATCGCCGTGGCCACGGTGGTGGTGTTCGGCACGCTATCGATGGTCTTGTACCCGCTGGTGTTCCCGTACCTGGGCCTGTCGGAGCACGCCTTCGGCCTGTTTGCGGGGTCGACCATCCACGAGGTGGCGCAGGTCGTGGCGGTGGGCGATGCGGTCGGCCCGGCCGCAGCCAATTCGGCCGTGGTCGAGAAGATGCTGCGCGTGATGATGCTGGCGCCGTTCCTCATGTGGCTGTCGTTCCGCACGGCTGCTTCGCTGAAGGGCGCAACGAGCTTCAAGGCGTGCTGCAGGCAGGTGCGCGTGCCGTGGTTCGCGGTGCTGTTCATCGCCGTGAGCGCCGTGCATTCGACGGGCGTGCTGCCGGCGTCGCTGGTGGCCGCGCTGGTGCAACTCGACACGCTGCTGCTGGCCACCGCCATGGCCGCGATGGGCCTGCGCACCAGCGCTGCGAGCCTGCGCCGGGCCGGCATGCAGCCGCTGAAGCTGGGGGCGCTGCTGTTCGTGTTCCTCACCGTGGGCGGCTACCTCGTGAACGCAGCGGTGCTGGCGCTGTACTGAAAATCCGGTCCGGCGACGCGCGAGCCTCAGGCGGCGACTGAGGCGGCCTGCGCGAATTCCAGCTTCCTTCGTTCGCGCGCGCAGCGCACCATCGCTTCCACGTCATTCGTGGAGAACGCCGATGTCATCCGAACTCGCCCAGATCGCCAGTTGGTCGCTGCGCTGGCGCATCGCGCTGTCGGGCACGCTGTGCCTGGTGGCCGCATTGTGTGCGGCGCATCCGGCCGGCGCAGATGTGCACGCCGAGCAGCGCTACCAGATGGCGCTCGAGGCCCAGGCCGACCGCGACTACCGCACGATGCTCGAACTTCTCAGGCAGGCTGCGGACGAAGGCCACGCCGAGGCGCAGGAGATGCTCGGCATGGTGCTGCTCACCGGCCCGACGCTCTACGGCGTGGCCGTGCGGGCCGATCGCTGCGAGGCGCGCCGGTGGATGCACCGCGCCGCAGCGCAGGGCAGCGAAACCGCCAGGGTGCAACTGACTTTCCTGAACCGGCTGCGCACCTCGCCGGCCGGCAGAAATCCCTGCGAGTGAAGCCTGCGCGCCGGCTATGCCGAAGAGGTGCGCAGCGCCGGCTCGCGGATGGCCGCGCGCGCCAGCCGCCACGCGGCGAACAGAAACACCAGCGGCAGCACGACGGTCTGCAGCACGAAGAGTGCGATCAGCTTCACGATGCGCTCGGCCCAGTCGGAGGCCGACTTCAGGATCTGGTCGTAGGTCGCCTTCAGGTTCGGCAGCTTCGGCAGCCAGCGCTCGATGCGGTCTTTCCAGCCTTCCTGCGCTGCGGGGGCTTCCTGCGTGGCATCGACCACGGCGGTGGGCGACTTCTCGATGCCCGACAGCGCCGCCTGGTAGTCGTTGGCCATGAACGCACGATAGATGCCTTCGTTCGCGACGGCGACCAGCGGCACCGCGAAGCGCACCAGCAGCAGGCCGATCAGAAGCGACTGCAGCCAGCGCGGCGAGCGCCCGCGCTGCCAACGCCAAGCCACCCACGCCAGCGCCGCGCCGCTCACCAGGTACGACATGAGGTGGTGCGCGCCGATGTTCAGCAGCATCAGCTGGATGCCGAACGACACGCTCGCCGCCAGCATGATGGCGGCGAACTGCTCGATGAGTTCGTTCAGCGGCTTCAGCGCCTGGCCCGGTGCAAAGCTCACGCCGACGCCACCCGGCGTTGCATCCACCTGTGTGCCCTGTGCCACCGACACCACGGCGCCGAGCGCGCGCGCCGCCGCGAAGGTGGTCAATGCGCGCTTGAGTCCCTCGTTCACCTGCTCGCGCGCGGGCGCGTCGATCGGCGCGATCCAGCAGCCGGCCAGCACCACGACCGCAACCAGCAGCAGGTAGGCGCGTCGCAGCACCGGGTTCATCGGCAGGGGCGTGTTCACTTCTTCGCGCCTCCCTGCATGCGCATGATGATCTTCGTGGTCTCGTTGCCTTCCTCGCGGCCGTCGGGGTGGTGGCGCACGTAGTCGAACACCTTTGCCTGCGACACCTTCACCATCTGCCCGCCGCGCAGGCCGGGCACGTCGACCGGTTCGTTCTTCAGCAGGCCCTCGATGGTGTCGCCGCTCCACTTCGCAACCTCGACCCACATCCATTCGTTGCCGCCGTCGCGCGTGGCGAACGGTGCCTTCACCAGGATGTACTCGCCGGGCTGCAGGCCCTTGGCGAAGGCATCGCGCAGCTTGGGCAACTGCGCGTTGGCGGCCTTGCTGGCGGCCAGCAGTTCGTCGTTGTGCTTCAGGCGCGTGACCGAGTCTTCGTCGGCGCCGAAGGCCGAGGTGAGCAGGGCGGATTGCTGGGCGTAGCGGTCGGGGCCGGGATAGCGGTCGAAGCGGATCTCGTACAGCCGGTTCTTCGGATCGCCGCTTTCCCACTTGCCGTTCACCAGCGACAGTTTGGCCACCGCGGCGGCGTTGGGCTTGAGATTGGCAAGCAGCGGATCGCGCGCGGCCGCATGCCTGAGCGCGCGCAGGTTCAGGTCGTACTGGCCGGGGCGTGCGAGCGTGGCGCCTTCGGCCATGGCCTGGGCAAAGGTGTTCACGAGGTGGCCCATTGGCCGGTTGGTGGACCACGAGAAGTCGCTCACCACCACGTCGGGCAGGCCGAACTTCGACATGCCCAGCGTGATCGCACGCACGAGGTTGTCGCTGCGGTAGGCGTGGATGACGGTCTGCTGGGACATGTCGGGCACGCCGCCGGCCCACGAATCGATGCGGCGCTTGCGCCACTCCTCGGTGTGAAGACCTCGCGCGTTTCCTCGTCCCACACCAGGCCGCCGGTGTCGCTCGCCACCTGCAGCGTGAGTTGCAGCGCCTTCAGCATGGCCGCGGAAGATTGCTGCGCGGGATGCGCGAAGTCGAGGATCAACGCGCGATCGGCCTTCTGCAGGGCCTCGGCCTGCTCGCGCGACAGGCCGCGGCCGAAGCGCGGCAGCTGCTCCATGTTCGGCGCGCGATAGTCCTGCAGCACGGTGGTGGTGTTCCAGTTCGCGAACACCACGGGCTCGGTGGCCGATGCAGGCGTGGGCGCCACGGCGAGCAGCTTGGGGCTTCCACCGAGCTTCGACAGGTTGCTGTGCAGTGCGGACATGGGGTCCGTCGTGGGCGCCTTGGCGTAGTAGATCGCGAACTGGAAGTGGATCGGGCCGGCCAGCGGCGAGCCTGCCGGCACGGGTGTTCCGGGCACGGCCTTGCCCGCACTCTGCGCAACAGCCTGTTGTTGTTGCTGCTGCGCAGCCGGTGTGGCGGCGATCACTGCGGCGCTCAACGAGAAGGCCAGCGTGGCGATTGCAATGCGACGGATGTGTGTCTTCGGCATGGGCATGGTGTGAACGTGTTCGATGCTGCGGATGCGCGCATTCTCGTTGCCGTGAAAGACACGCTGAAAAAAAGTTGGCCAAGGTTGTTGACGTTCCAGTAAACACTATTTACAGTACGCCTCACTCGCGGTTCAGGCCGCCAACCGATTCAAGCAGACAAGCAACCCAGGCAACGCAACAGGACATCCAGTGAACACCGCAGTCATCCGCCTCCACACCCTCCGCCCCGCATCGGGCCAGGTGCTCGCGTGCGCGCTGTCTGCGTGGCAGCTCGATCAGTATCCGTGCCCGATGCCCCAACTGCAGGCCAATCCGTTGGCATGCGACGTTCAGCATCAGGTGCAACCGGGTGGAGGCAGCGCGTAGGCGCACAGCTCCCAAACTCTTTCAGCAGAGGCCCGGACACCGCAAGGTTCCGGGCCTTTTTGTTTTCACTTCGCACCACTCATCCATATCCAGCCCTGGTGACGCAACTGGTAGACGTGTCCGCCTTAGAAGCGGAATTCTGGGAGTTCGAATCTCCCCCGGGGCACCAAACAACGAACGGCTTTTTTTATCTCTGGGTGTACTGTCAATCCGGTAGACGGCCTGCCTTGGAAGCAGGAGGCTGCAGGTTCAAATCCTGCCACCCAGACCATGGTCCCGATTCAAGCGTGTGTAGCTCAACTGGCAGAGCACTGGACTCCAAACCCAACGGTTGAAGGTTCGAATCCTTCCGCGCGCGCCAACGTTCTTGTCTTTCGTTTTGCTGGCCCTTCGCCAAGTGGTAAGGCACTGGGTTCTGATCCCGGCATCCGAGGTTCGAATCCTTGAGGGCCTGCCAGTTTTCAGGATGGATCGTGAGCAGCACTGGCGACTGCAGCGGGCTGTAACCCCGCCTCTTCGGAATACTTCGTTCGACTCGAAGACGATCCACCATTTCTTCAACCTCATCGCGGCGCGGTAGCAAAGCGGCCATGCAGCGGATTACAAATCCGCCCATCCCGGTTCGACTCCGGGCCGCGCCTCCATCGATTTCCTTTCCTTTCTCTCCATGGCGGAATCGGCAGACGCGCCAGCCTCAAACCCTGGAGCCTTCGGGCAGTGTCCGTTCGAGTCGGACTGGAGAGACCATGCAACCGCCGGGCCCGACGGCCTGGCCTACAGTCGCCCGCCATGTCTTCCATCCCGAGCCTGAACCAGGATCGCCCTTCGGGCAAGGCGCAGCCGCGCAAGATCGTCGTCCTCTCCGGCTCCGGCATCAGTGCCGAGAGCGGCCTGCCCACCTTCCGTGATGCGAAGGGGCTGTGGAACACCTATTCGTGGCAGGAGCTTGCGAGCCCCGCAGGGTGGCAACGGCACCCCGAGGCGGTGCTGGCCTTCTACAACGAGCGGCGCGCGAAGGCGTGGCAGGCGCAGCCGAATGCCGCGCACCGCGCCATCGCATCGCTCGAGGGCGCCTACGAGGTGGTCGTCGTCACGCAGAACGTCGACGCGTTGCACGAGCGCGCAGGTTCGAGCCACGTGGTCCACCTTCATGGAGAGCTCGCCTGTGTGCGCGGCTCGGCCGGTGCGAGCCCGAGGCGCTACCGCATCGACGGCGACCCCATCGCCATGGGCCAGCTGTGCGAGGATGGCACGCAGCTGCGCCCCGACATCGTGTGGTTCGGCGAAGCGGTGCAGCACTTCGACGACGCCGAGATGCATGTCGCCACTGCCGCGCGCGTGCTGGTGGTCGGCACTTCGCTCACCGTCTATCCGGCCGCATCGCTCCTGCAGTACGCCAGCCGCGATGCGGAGAAGGTGCTGGTCGCACTCGACATGGAAGAGGTGCCGCACGGCTACACCTTTCTTCAGGGCAAGGCTGGCGAGATCGTGCCCACGCTCGCGGCGCGATGGCTCGCGGAGGCCGGCGCGACTTAAGACTTATGGTTTTGTTCGCCTGCGCCGCGTGTCGGAGAAGCGCTCCAAATCGCGCCAATTGAAGCAATAGCACCCTCCGAACGTCCGAATGCAATCGATCTGTCACGGTTGATGCGGAACATGTCCACGCAGACTCGCGAGCGCCGGTGAACAGGCCGCCGCTTGCACCGCAGCAGTTCCGTCGAACGATTCGAATGTAGGGAGAGTGTCATGCCATCAGGCCCGGCGCGGTCCGTCCGCGTATTGACCGCGTCTTGCGCCGCCATGCCCATGCTGGGCGGCCGGCCGGCGTTGGAGCCGATACGCATCGAGGGCGAAGAGCAGCTCGGGCGCCTGTACCTCTACACGGTGACGCTCGCCACGCCCGAGCAGGCCGGCTACAACGAGCGCCAGGCCGCGAACGTCGACATCAAGCAACTGGTGGGAGAGACGCTCACTGTGCACGTATTGCTCGATGGACGTCCCGGTGCCGGCGGCGAGAAGCGGCACATCGGCGGGCTCGTCACGCGTGTGCGCTTCCTGCGCCTGGAGAACCGCCGTGCGCTCTACGAAGCGGTCATCGAGCCGTGGCTCACGCTGGCCACGCGCACCAGCGACTACAGGATCTTCCAGAACAAGAGCGTCGTCGACATCGTGGCCGAGGTGCTCGGCGACTACGACTTCGCGCACGAGATCAAGGCCACGCGCAGCTATCCTGCGCGCGAGTTCCAGGTGCAGTACGGCGAGAGCGACCACGACTTCATCGCGCGGCTGCTGCACGAGTGGGGCCTGTACTGGCACTTCGAGCATGCCGAAGGCAGCCACAAGCTGGTGATCGTCGACGACATGGCTTCGCACCAGCCCTTTGCCAATGCGGCGTACCAGAAGGTGCCCTTTCACGGTGCCGACGACACGGTGCGCGAAGAGCACTGCGACCGCTTCAATGCCTGCGAGGCCTTGCAGAGCGGCCGCTGGGTGACCGACGACTTCGACTTCAAGCGGCCCAAGGCGCGGCTGCAGCAGGTGAGCGCCATGCCGCGCAAGACCTCGCAAAGCGGCATGGAGCGCTACGGCTGGCCGGGCGACTACGTGGTGGAGTCCGAGGGCGAGCAGCTTGCACGCACGCGAATGGAAGAAGCCGGCAGCGACGGCGAGCGCGCGAGCGGTTCGGGCAACCTGCGCGCGGTGGTGCCGGGCTGCCTGCTCACGCTGGAGCGACATCCGCAGAACGAGTCGAACCGCCAGTACCTCGTGACCGGCGCGCGGCTGTGCCTTCAGGACATCGGCGACGCGAGCTCGCAGCAGGAGTTCGAATGCCGCGTCGACTTCGACGCGATTCCCGCGAGCAAGACCTTCCGCGCCAGCGCGCCAGCCGTGCCGCGCCCGCGCACCACCGGCCCGCAGACCGCCATCGTCACCGGGCCCGCGGGCCGCGAGATCTGGACCGACGAATACGGACGGGTGAAGCTCAGCTTTCACTGGAACCGCTACTGCAGCAAGGACGAGAACAGCTCGTGCTGGGTGCGCGTGTCGTCGCCGTGGGCCGGCACCAACTTCGGCGGCATCCAGATCCCGCGCATCGGGCAGGAGGTGATCGTCGACTTCGAGCACGGCGACCCCGACCGTCCGATCGTCACCGGCCGCGTCTACAACGCCGACAACATGCCGCCCTGGGCGCTGCCTGCCAACGCCACGCAGAGCGGCCTGCTCACGCGCAGCTCCGAGGGCGCGAGCGAGGCCAATGCCAACGCGCTGCGCTTCGAGGACAAGAAAGGCGCCGAGCAGCTGTGGCTGCACGCCGAGCGCAACCAGGACATCGAGGTCGAGAACGACGAGACGCACTGGGTCGGCCACGACCGCAGCAAGACCATCGACCACGACGAGACCGTGCACGTGAAGCACGACCGCACCGAGACGGTCGACCATGACGAGACCATCACGGTGCACAACGACCGCACCGAAACCGTCGACGGCAACGAGACCATCACCATCCACAAGAACCGCACGGAAACGGTCGACCTGAACGAGACCATCACGGTGCACAGGAACCGCTCCGAGACGGTGGATCTCAACGAGACCATCGGCATCGGCATGAACCGCAGCGAATCCGTGGGGCTGAACGAAACCATCCGGATCGGCGAGAACCGCGTGGTGACCATCGGCGGCAACAAGGCCGAGACCGTTGCCATGGCCAAGGCGGAAACCATCGGACTGGCCAAGGCGCTGACCATCGGGCTGGGCTACCAGGTGTCGGTGGGTGCCGCGATGAACACCACGGTGGCGCTGACGCAGGGCGAGCAGGTCGGGCTGTCGAAATCGGTCAACGTGGGCAAGAGCTTCGACATCACGGCGGGCGACGAATTCAGTGTGACCGTCGGCAAGTCGCGGTTCACGATGCGCTCCGACGGCACCATCATCTTCAACGGCCATACCTACAGCCTCGGAACCACGGGCGAGCAGATCTTCAACGCCGACGATCACATCAGCATCAAGGGGCTGAAGGTGCGGGAGAACTGATGAAAGCCACGACGATGACGGGCACGCCGGGCACTGCAGGCTTTCAGTCGTCTGCATCGGATGCATCGGCGGACGGCGTCGAGCGCAGCCTGCTCGAAGCCGTTCTCGATCGGCCGTCGCAACCGGCGCGCGCGTTGCCCGCCGCGAAGGTGGACGGCATCTCCATCGGCACCGTGACAGGCGCCGGTGCGTCCGGCGTCCGCGTCAGCGCCGACGTGCCTTCGCTGGCCGACGTACCGGCGTTCACGCTGCTGGAGGTGACGGAGGCGGACATCGGCAGGACCGTGGCACTCGGCTTCCGCGGCGGGGCGCCGGACCAGCCCATGGTGCTCGGCTTCGTTCTCGATGCCGAACCGCCGCGCAGCGCGCGTCCACCGGCGGAAGCGCTGATCGACGGCGAACGGGTGGTGCTGAACGCGCAGCACGAGATCGAACTGCGCTGCGGCGACGCCGCCATCGTGCTCAGCGCCGACGGCCGCATCGAATTCCGTGGCACCTACATCACGAGCCAGGCAAGCGCCACGCAGCGCATCCTGGGCGGCTCGGTCAACATCAACTGAGCCGGGCACCGCAGCACCACCATGGAAGTCGTCTGCAGCTCGAAGCATCTCGCCACGAGCATCACCACCGCACTGGACGTGGAGGGCCGCGAGCACCTCGTGGTCGTGGCCAAGGCCACCTGGCGCATTCCCGCGCCGGGCGAACGTCCGAGGCCGCTGCCGCCCGAGGCATTGGCCCACGCCGATCTCTTCCATGGCGCGCCCGGAGAGAGCGCCATGCGTTACGGCAGCGACTTCGTGCGTCACAAGCCACGCTGCGACGTGCTGTTCGATGCCTGTGCGCACAGCCCCGATGGCCGGCCCGTCAGGGAGCTGCAGGCCGGCTGGCGGCTGGGCGACCTGCAGAAGAGTCTTCAGGTCCATGGGCCACGCACCTGGCGCAGGCGCCTGGGCGGCGCCTGGGCCTTGAACGAGGCCGAGCCTTTCGAGCGCATGCCGCTGCACTACGGGCTGGCGTTCGGCGGCGCGCATGAAGATGCGCGGCAGCCCAGCGTCCTGCTGGCCAACCCGGTCGGCATCGGATGGCCCGGGTCCCTTTCCGATGCCCAGCTCGAAGGCCATCCCGCCCCCTGCCTGGAGGCGGTCGGGCAGCCGGTGCAGAAGCCGCGCGGCAACCACCAGCCGGCCGCCTTCTCGGCCGTGGCGCGTCACTGGGCTCCGCGCAAGGACTTCGCCGGGACCTACGACGCACAGTGGCAGGAGGACGTCTTTCCTTTCCTGCCCGAAGACCATGACGAGCAGTTCAACCAGTGCGCCCCCCGCGACCAGCAGATGGACTACCCCCATGGTGGCGAGGAGGTGGTGTTCCATCACCTGATGCAGGGCCGGCCCAGGGTGCATTTCAGGCTTCCGCCGCTCGACGGCATGGGCGTGCGCGTGCTGCGCACCGACTACAGCACCGAAGCGCCCGTGGCGGCGGTCGACACGCTCTTCTTCGAACCCGATGCCGGACGCTTCAGCGTCGTGTGGCGGGCCAGCACACCGATCCGCCGGCGGCTGCAGGAGTTCGACGTGATTGCCATCGGCCCCGTCGATCCGGCCTGGTGGGCCGCGCGGCAGAACGGCAGCGACAGCGGTTGCACCGGCTGCGGGGAGCCGAGCTTCTTCGCCGCGCCCGACGTTCAGGCGCGTGCCGCATGAGCGCGTCCGCACACCGTTCGTCGACAGTCCTGGAGATCGCCGCGGCCGGCCTCTGCTGCGCCGTCGGCTATCACCTGGGTGCAGCGAGTTGCGCGCTGCGGGCCAACATGGACCACTTCCAGGACAGTCACTTCGTGACCGACACCGGCGCCGCCATCAAGGTCGCGCCCCTGCCCGATACAGACTGCTGGGGCAGCGAGCGCGTGGCGCGCTGGGCCGCCCTGGCCATCGAGGACTGCCTGCGTGCGCAGCACGGCTTCGATGCGGCCCGCACGGCCTTGCTGATGCTCGCGCCCGAACCCGAGCGGCCGGACATGGCGGCGAGCCCCTACGCCGCGATCATCACGCTCACCGCGCGCCAGCTCGACCTGCGGTTTCACGGCAGCTCGCGCATCCTGCCCCTGGGGCGCGCGGGTCTTGCCGCGGCGCTGGGCCTCACGTTCGAATTGCTGGACGGCGGCGCGGTCGAGCAGGTGCTGCTCGTCGGGGCCGACAGCCTGCTCAACACCGCGGCCATCGAGCACTACCTGCGCGACGAGCGCCTCATGGTGCCCGGCAACCGCGACGGCTTCCTGCCTGGCGAGGCCGCCGGCGCCGTGCTGCTGCGGCGGCATTCACCCGCCGCCGGCCGCGGCGCGCTGCTGATCGGCGGCTGGAGCGAAGGCAGCGAGAGCGGACGCCCGGACGGCTCGGTGCCGTCGCGCGGACAGGGACTCACGGCCGCCGTGCGCGCAGCCTGCGCGCGGGCTGGCGTCGCGCCGGACGCATTGCAGTTCCGGCTCGGCGACCAGAACGGCGAGGTGTTCTTCGCGAAGGAGGCGGCCAACGCCTTCACCCGCCTCATGGCGCGCGGAGCAATGCCCGAACAGCTCACGCTGGCCGACAAGCTCGGCGAAATCGGCTCGGCCACCGGCCCCGCGGCGCTGGCCTGGCTGAGCGAACTCATGCCGCGCGCGGACACCCGCCCCGGCACTTTGGGCGTCGTGCACCTGGCCAACGACGATGGCCTGCGCTGCGCGGTCGTGCTGCATCAAACATAGGTTCGAACCATGGAAACCCACGTCTATGCGAACGACGACGAAATCTGCTCCCGCGCCGCGGACGGCAAGGCGGTCATCCCCGGGATGGACCCCTGCTGGAGCCCGCCCGCGCCGCCGGCCGGGCCCGTCGTCGTGCCGTACACCAACACCGCCTTCGCGAAGGACCTGAAGAACGGCACCACCACCGTCTTCATCTGCGGCACGCCGGCCGCGGTGCGCAACAAGTCCTTCCTTGCCAACAGCATCGGCAACGAGCCTGCCACGCGCGCCTTCCCGATGGGCGTTGTCAGCCACACCATCAAGGGCGATGCCTACTTCGTCGACTGGTCGCCCAACGTCAAGTTCGAAGGCTTGAACGTCTGCCGTCATACCGATCCGATGACGCACAACCACGGCTGAGCCCGATGGCCACACCCGCCAACACGCCGACCACCTACTACCTCGACACGCCCGACGTCAGGGCGGCGTGCGCGGACGACTTCAAGAAGATCGACAAGGCCTGCAAGCCCGAGGAGGAGCGCTCGGACAAGAACCGCCATCCGGTGCTCAAGAAGATGCTCGGCGCCAAGCGGGTCGAGGCGCTCGAGGCCATGGTGTCGAAGGTCAAGGCCAAGTACCCGTTCACCTCGACGGCCGGCAACGGCTGGATGTCGCATTGCGACGGCCTGTGGATGAAGCCCGATTCGAAGGAGTACGCCGACGAGTTCAACTCGCTGCTCAAGGGCATGTCCGACGACCTGGCAGGAACCATCGAGGCGCAGCTCAAGCCGCTGCTGGACAAGGTCGGCCAGGAAGTCAAGGACAAGGCCATCGCAGCCGCCAAGGAGAAGGCTCTCAAGATGGGTGCCCGCTCGGCCGCGCGCTGGGGCGTGGGGCTGGGCGGCGCGGCAGTCGGCGGCGTCGGCGCGATCGTGACCGAGGGCGTCGCGACGGCCTGGAACGTCTACGACTGGGGCAGCACGGCGTACGAGACCTACCAGATCAGCTCGGAGGCCTACGGCACCATCAAGGAGATGGGCTCCATCCTCGACATCGCGAAGAAGGCGCAGGACGAGCTGGCCGCGCTCGCCGGCAACATGGCCAACAAGACGCCCACCGACCTGATGGCCGACGGCATGGGCGTGCTGTCGCGCCTGAACGCGTGCACGCGTGCACGGCGCTGCAAGCTGGTGCCGTACAACAAGACCGGCGCCGCCGAGAGCCTGGGCGGCGACGGCTGCTGCCCCGGGCAGACGGGCCATCACATCCTGCCGGACGAGATGACCAAGAACGGCAACTGCCCCGGCTACACCAAGGGCTCGGCGCCCACGGTGTGCGTCGAGGGCGCCAACAACAGCAACGGCTCGCACGGCATGGCGCACCAGGCCCTGGACCGTGGCATCCAGCGCCATCGCAACGGATGGTTCGGCAGCGATACCCTCAGCTACGGCAAGGCCCGCGACATCGGCGTGCGCAGCGTGCAGGAGACTTTTCCGGAGTCGAAGTGCGACACCAAGTGCCTGCGTGCGCAGCTCGATGCGTACTACAAGAGCAAGTGCAACAAGCCGCTGCCCGCGGTCTCGGGCCTGGGCGGCGCCAAGGGCGGCGGCGGCTCCGGCGGCCCCGGCAAATGAATCGAAGGAACATTCATGATCACCCAAGCTGAATACGACAAGTGCCTGCGCGGCTACCAGATCACCGATTGCGCGGTGCGCAGCCAGGGCTACTTTCATTTCATCGCCCGCAACATCGAGGAAAGCGCCGAGGCCAGTCCGATCTCGGAGGCACGCGTCTCCAAGCGCGAGATCGGCTACTACGGCGACGAGCCCGCCGGCGCGCGCATGGGCTGGCAAGGCTTCGAGAATTTCGAGAGCACCTTCGTCGGTGCCGCGGCACTGCCGGTCGACCAGGTCGTGTGCGTCGACACGGGCGGCATGGTCTTCGTGCGCGGAGGAGGGAGTTCGGACTTCGAGTCGCCGATCCCCAAGCGCAGGGAAGGCCCGCGCCGAGGCGCCGTGCAGCGCATCCGCATGGTCCACGGCCAGCTCTACGTCGTCGGCAGCGGGCACACCGTGTGCCGCCGCCGGGGCCTCGACGACTGGGAATCGCTGGCCCTCGATCTGCCGCTGGAAACCCGGGCCGATGCCGACGATGCCGATCGCTCGGCCAACATGGCCTTCGAGGACATCGACGGCTTCTCGGCCAGCGACCTGTACGCCGTGGCGGGCCGTGGCCGCGTCTGGCATTGCGACGGAAGCCGCTGGACCCAGCTCGCCTTTCCCTCGAACATGCTGATGCATTCGGTGTGCTGCGCGGGCGACGGGCAGGTGTACATCGGCGCGCAGTCGGGTTCCGTGTTCCGCGGCCGTGGCCAGGAATGGACGCTCGTCCATCGCGGCGACATGACGCTGCCGTTCAAGGACATCGTCTGGCACGCCGGCAAGGTGTGGGCAACCAGCGACCACGGCCTGTGGCAGATCGACGGGAACACCGTGACCCGGCTCGAGCTGCCTTCCGAGATCACGGTCTGCGCCGGCAACCTGTCGGCGGCCGGCGGCATGTTGCTGATGGCAGGCATGCACGGTGCGGCGTTTCACGACGGCGCCGCGTGGCATGCCATCTTCAATCGCAACGAGATGGAGCCGTGACCTTGCCGGTGGCTTCTGTGCCGCGGTCTCCACCGCGGACGATCGATGCGCTCGTGCGGCGCCATGCCGAGGACGCGGCCTTCTACTGGACGCAGCTCGACGCGGCGGCCATGTCGCCGCGCATCGGCCTCGAAGGCATCGCGCGCTTTCAGGGCCTGCTCGGGGCGCACCTGGACGGCCTCTTCGTGGCGGGAGAGATTGGCCAGCTCGCCGCATTCAAGGCGCTCGACCGGTGGATGAAGCCAGGAGAAGCCTACGTGGCCGCCTGGCTTTCGCTGCGCCGGGACGACGCCGCGGCGCTGGCCGCGGTGATGCAGCTGGTTGCGCGCCAGCCGGCGGTGCTGCTGCGCGGCTTGATCGGTGCACTGGCCTGCCTGCCCGCGGACGCGGCGAGCCGCTCGCTGCGCATGCTCAGTGGCGCGCCGGACAACGAGATTGCACAGGTCGCTGCATTGCGCGCGGCTGTGCTGCGCGGAGCCAACGGCGTCCGTTCGCTGGCCCACCCCGTGTCGCACTACCTGCGCAGTTCCAGCATGCACGTCGCGGCCGCCGCATGCCGCGCCGCGCCGGTGGTGCCCGGAGATGAAACGTCGATGTTGCTGCTGCAAGGCCTGCTTGGCACTCCTGGTGCATCGGCCGCACCGGTGCGCGCAGAGGCCGCCATCGCGCTTCATGCCGGGCGTCGTGCCACCGGAGGCCCGGCCACCGCGGCGCTGTGGCAGAGCATCGCTTCGCAGGCGTCCGTTCTCTCGTCGGCAACGGGTTGGGAGCGCAGGCAGGCGCAGCGGCGATTGAACCGCTGGGTCCGATGCTTCGGCTGGATGGCACCGCATGGACACGGCAACCTTCCGGGCCTGTTCGAATTCCTACCGTCGCGGCTGGGGCTGGGTTTCGCACTCAGCCACGGCGATCCCGCGCATCTGCCCTACGTCGTGCGGCAGATGGCGCAGCCGGAGAGCGCCGCGTATGCGGGCTGGGTGTGGCAGACGCTGACGGGGCTGCCGCTTCCAGCCCGCGCGTCGCCCCTGACGCGCGAGGGCGCGGTGAGCGCAGCGCTCGACGGTGACGACACGTTGCCGCTTCCCGACATCGCCGCAGTGAATGCGGTCCATGTCGACGCACCAACCGGGGGGCGCATCCTGCTCGGCCAGCCGCTGACGGTGGAGCTGGCCGATCGGCTGCTGGCCGACGGCACGGCGGTCGAACTGCATGCACTGGCCTCGACGGCCCTGTATTTCCTGCAACCGGGCCATGCGCAGGCGCGCGTCGGCTTTCACACCTTGCGGCGCACGCCGCCTTCGCCATGAGCTTCGACATGCTGGACCCGTGGAGCGACGCCGCGACCATCGCCGGAAGGCTTCGCCAACCCGGCTCCTTCCTCGTCGTGCTGCTGGCCGCAGAGAGCTGGTGCCGCAAATGCAGGGAGTTCCGGCCGGTGTTCGACCGTGCGGCGCAGGGCGCGAATGCCGGCGAGGTCTGGCTGTGGCTCGACCTCGAGGACCACGCGGAGTTCGTGGGCGACAGCATTCCCGACGATCTGCCCTGGTTGCTGGTGTACCGCGACAAGGTGCTGTGGAAATCCGAGCTCGCCACCGAGGCGGCATTGTCCGGGGCGCTCGACCCCGGCGCCGTGCCGTCGCCAGCCTGGCCGCTGCACCTGGACACGCCGGACAGGCCGGACAGGCCGGACAGGCCGAACATCCGTGCGCGCCTGTTGCAGGACGACTGGGGCCGTTGAGGGTCGCCCTGCATCGGCGACGCACCGCCGTGCAGTGACGGCGACAGCGTCGCCTGGAATTCAGCCGAATGGATGCATTGAAAGCCCGTGAGTAGTCGTTTCTTCCGCTCTGGCAGGCTTTCGGGTCGATTCCTGTAGTCCTTTTTTCTCGTGCCTTTGTGCACTGGCGTGCACTGCGGGCTTCCCCTAAGGTTCGGGCTCCTGCGAAGGCATCCGCTGTCACGTGCCGATTTCGCATCCGGGGCTCCCGCTGCCGTGTCACCGGCACGCGGAAGCCGACATCAGAAGGTCACCGTAAGCAACCGTGCCCGTGGGCACACGAAACCAAGGGAGTTGAGCAAATGGCAGTCGACATGTTCATGCGCGTCGAGAGCGCAAACGGCGAATCGAAGGACTCGAACCACAAGGACTGGAGCGACATCAAGTCGTTCTCGTGGGGCGCCACCCAGCCCGGCAACATGGTCAGCGGCGGCGGTGGCGGCGTGGGCAAGGCCAGCTTCAACGACCTGCAGGTGCTCGCGCGCATCGACAAGGCCGCGCCTGCCGTGCTGAAGAACTGCGCCAGCGGCAAGCACCTTGCCAAGGTCGAGGTGTCGGTGTGCAAGGCAGGCGGCTCGCAGATCGAATACACGCGCGTCACGCTCGAGGAAGTGCTGGTCACCTCGGTGCAGTACACGGCCGAGCAGGGCTCCGATGCCGTGTTCGTGCAGTACGCCTTCCAGGCCGCGAAGGTGAAGCAGCAGTACTGGGAGCAGACCGACAAGGGCGGCAAGGGCGCCGAGACGGTCCTGGGCTGGAACATCAAGGAAAACAAGGAAGCCTGATCTTCCCCGGCGCAGCGCCTGGAAATGACCCGCAGCTTCATCGCCCACAGTGCGCTGGGCGAGCGCCTCAAGTTCCGTTCGATGACGGGGCAGGAGGCCATCTCCACGCTCTTCGAGTCGCGCGTGCGGCTCGTGAGCGACATGGCCGGCATCGCGCCCAAGCGCATGCTCGGCGAAGACATGACCATCGAGGTCAACCTGGCCACCGAGCTGGGCGGGCCGGGCACGCGCTTCATCAGTGGACAGGTCACGCGCTTTGCCTGCGTGGGCAAGGACGACGGCGACATGTGCGTGTACGAGGCCACGCTGCGGCCCTGGCTCTGGTATGCCACGCGGCGCTCGGACTTCAGGATCTTCCAGTTCAAGACCGCGCCGCAGATCCTGCAGGAGGTGCTCGCGCCCTACGGTTTCGCCATCGATGCGAGGCTGGCCGGCAACTACCGCACCTGGGAGTACTGCGTGCAGTACGCCGAGACCGACTTCAACTTCGTCAGCCGGCTGATGGAGCAGGAAGGCATCTACTACTTCTTCTCGCACGCCAAGGGCAGCCACCAGCTGGTGCTGTGCGACGGACCCGACTCGCACGTGCCGCTGCCCAGCGGTCCGGTGAAGGTGCCGTACCACGCGGGCGTGCTCGCGGCGCAGATCCTCGAGCAGGACTTCATCGACAACTGGCGCCATGGCGAGGACATCGCGCCGGGCAATTTCGCGGCCGACGACTACGACTTCAGGAAGCCCAACGCCGAGATCGACACCCTGCGCCGGCAGCCGGCCGGCCACAGCCGCGACGACTTCGAAATCTATGACTGGCCCGGCGGCTACACCGAGCTGGGCGATGGCGAGAACTACGCGCGGCTGCGGCTGGAGCAACTGGCCGGCCGCCGCGAGCTCGTCTCCGCCGAAGGCAACCTGCGCCACATGGCGCCGGGCTACCTGTTCGAGCTGGCGCGCCACCCCAATGCCGAGGACAACCGGCGCTACCTGATCGAGTCGGTGAGCCACGACTTCCAGGAGAACGCCCTGCGCGTGGTGGGCGCGGCCGACGCCGCCTACAGCGAATCGACCAGCAGCACGAGCTACCGGCAGGCCTTCGACGTGCTGCCCGACAGCGCGCCGTACCGCCCCGCGCGCAACACACCCCGTCCGCGCACCACCGGGCCGCAGACCGCGGTGGTGGTGGGCCCGGAAGGCGAGGAGATCCACACCGACGAGTACGGCCGCATCAAGGTGCAGTTCCACTGGGACCGCTACGGCCGGCGCGACGAGAACTCCTCGTGCTGGATCCGCGTGTCGCAGACCTGGGCCGGCAGCAACTACGGCGCCATGCACATTCCGCGCATCGGGCAGGAAGTGATCGTCGACTTTCTCAACGGCGACCCTGACCACCCGATCGTGACCGGCTGCGTCTACAACGCCGCGCAGATGCCGCCGTGGGAGCTGCCGCGCCACAAGACGCAGACCGGCTTCCAGACGAACTGGAGCAAGGGCGGCGGCGGCAAGCACATGCTGCGCTTCGAGGACAGCCGCGGCACCGAGCACATCGAGCTGTCGACCGACCACGGCAACACCCACCTGCACATGGGCTACCTGATGAACCAGGGCTCGGGCGTGCAGCGCAGCTACGGCTTCGAGCTGCGCACCAACGAGTGGGGCTCCATCCGCGCCGACAAGGGCCTGCTGCTGACCACCTACACGCAGGACTACGCGCAGAAGGTCTCCCGCGACAACCCCGACGGCCATGAGCACATGGGCGCCACGCTGGCGCAGAGCAACGCGCTCATGCAGTCGGCGGGGCAGGCGCTGTCGTCCACCAGGGCGCTGGTGAGTTCCATGGCGCAGGGAAAGAACCAGCAGCTCATGGGGCTGGTGCAGGGCGTGCAGTCGGCCGGTGGCGTGACGCAGGCCGTCGCGGCTCTGGCGGCGGGCGGCATGCCCGAGGCGGGTGTCTCGGACAACCCCGACCCCGCCATGGCCGACGCGCAGCAGATGCTCGACCTGTCGCGCAAGATCGACAAGCCCGTGGTCTCCATCGTGAGCCCCGAGGGGCAGACCATGATCAGCCCCAAGCCGATCGTCGTCAGCTCGGGGCAGAGCGTGTCGGTGCGCGCCACCTCCGCCATGACCCTGACCACCGGCGCGCAGCTCACGCAGCTGGTGGCCGGAGGCATGTTCACGCAGGTGAGCGAGGGCGGCCAGGTCAACGTGGTGTCGGGCGGCGATATCGTCTCGCATGCCAGCGCCGGTGCCATCAACCTGGTGTCGAAGACCGATGCCTCCGTCACCTCCACCGAGAACAACGCCACCGTCACTGGCCGCAAGTCGGTGGTGATCCAGGCGGCCGAGCAGGACGTGTTCGTCACCGGCAAGACCAGCATCTCGCTCATCTGCGGGAAGTCGTCGATCGTGCTGCTGGCCGACGGCACGGTGAAGATCAACGGCGTGAAGGGCCTCGTCAATTTCACCGAAGACCTCGACCAGCGCGGCGGCAAGATCTTCCTGAACTGCGAGGCACCCATCGGCAGCCAGAGCGAGGAAGCCACCACGGAGGACGCCGTGCCGGTGGCGCCCGCAGCAGCCGCCACGTCGGCCGAGGCCAGCGAGCGCAGCGTGCCTGCGGCGGCGCCGCCCGGCTACGCCAGGACCGGGCTGGGCACCGGCGTCGACGCCATCGCGGCGCGGTCGCCCACGCTGCAGCGGCAGCTCAAGTTCCTGCAGGGCCAGGGATGGAAGATCGGCTATGGCGCGGCCGGCGGAGGCACGTATGCCAACACCAGTCCGGGCGTCAAGAAGATCGTGATCGACAGCAACGAGGCGAGCGACCCCTACCGGACCGCCGCATCGCTCTCGCACGAGGTCGGGCACGCGGTGTATTCGTACCGGTTCAAGCCCGACGTGTCCTCGAAGTCGGCTTTCGTCAACAGCATGCTGGGCTCCGAGGGCGAGGCCGCGTTGAACCAGATCCAGGTGCAACGCGAGGTGTGGCGCGCGGCCAAGGTCGACATCCTCAAGGGATCGAACCCGGCCAACGTGGCCGCCTTCAACGATGCCTACAACGGCATGCTCAAGGGCGGTACGCGCGAGGCCGCGCGGGCTGCCGCCGGCAAGTACTACGGCACGCTGAACACGTCGACCACCGGCGAGCCGTACACGCAGTACTACGGCAACTCCTACGACAAGAGCTATGCCGGCAAGCATTGAGACCGCCATGACCGGAAACACCCACCTCACGCTCTGGCAGGCCATCGACGCGCTCGCCGCGCAGCTGCCGTTTTCCATGCAGGGCGTCGGCCGCACGCTCGGCACCACCCTGCGCGACACGCATGCAGAGGGCGGGGACGTCTTCCGGTTCTTCGAGGGCACGCCGGTGCGGCTGGCGGACGGCACCGAGCTGGCGCGCATCGACCTGCGCATCAAGCGCGAAGGCGCGCACCCGGGCTTCCTGGTGCTCGACATGGCGGGGCGCTGCGTGCCGATGCCCGAAGTGCGCCAGCACTACGCCGCGCTGGACCTCACCGACGTGCCGCGCGGCCGCTCGCTCGACGAGTCGACCAGCTACACCGCCGCGCTCGGCTGGGGCCGGCTGTCGTTCGGCTTCGCGCAGCGCAATCCCGACTGCCTGGCCCACGTGGCCTTCGATCCCACATGACCCGTGCAACCCGCGTAACCCTCACACCGCATACGCCGCACATCCGGAAAGCAGCGAGATGAGGTATCACATCAACGAAGGCCAGTTCGACGTGCCCGACGACGGACGCGTCGACCGCTCGATGAACGTGCTGGCCATGCCCGACGGTTCGGGCACCACGCTCATCGTGAGCCGCGACGCGCTGCGGACGCAGGAGAACCTTGCGCAGTTCGTCGCGCGGCAGATGAGCGACCTCACGCGGCAGGTGAGCCAGCTGAAGGAACTCTCGCGCGGCGATGTCGCCATCGGATCGCCCCTGCACAACCTTCGCGGCATCGAGCTCGCCACGCAGTTCAAGCAGAACGGGCAGGCCCTGTATCAGCGGCAGGCCGTGTTCCAGCAACGGGCCGGAAGCCCCGACGTGCTGGTGCTCACCGCCAGCAGCCCCGTGCCTTTCGACGCAGAGGCACTGGCGCTGTGGCAGCGCACGCTCGCGAGCTTCCAGCCCAGGGCGGCCTGACGCTGCACGCACACCATGGCCGGTAAACCCGCCGCGCGGCTGCACGACCCCATTGCCCACACCAACGCCCACGCGCGCTTCTGGGCCAAGTTCGCAGGCGGGCTGATCGGCGGCATCGCGGTGGGTTTCGCCGCCGGCGTGGCGGTGGCCGCGGTGGTGGGCACCGGCGGCCTTGCGGGCCCGCTGGTGGCGGGTGCCCTGGTGGTGGGCGCGCGCATGGCCGGTGGCTATGTCGGCGCGAGCCTGGGCGAATCGATTGCCGATGCGCTGGTGCCCGAGACCCTCACCGTCACCGGCATGATCACCAGCGGCTCGTCGGACGTGTTCATCGACAGCAAGGCCATCGGCGCCGCGCGCGCCTCGCCCGAGATCCCGATGGACACCGTGAGCTGCAAGAACGACTCGCCGCAGATCCTGCTGGCCGAGGGCGCGGAAACCGTCTTCATCAACATGGGCGTGGCCTCGCGCAAGGACGACCATACCGAGTGCGGCGCCAAGGTCAGCGAAGGCTCTCCCACGGTCTTCATCGGCGGGCCGACCGCGCGCGTGCGCGAGGTGGCCGACGAGGTGCCTCTGATATCGAAGGTGCTGGTGACCATCTTCAACGTGGTCATGATCTACCGCGGCCTGCGCTGCCTGCCCAAGCTCGCGCGGCAGGGCAGAAACGCGCTGCCTTGCCTGATCGAAGGCGCGGTGGGCGTGGGCATGGGCATCCACGGCCTGGTGAGCTCGTTCGGCAACCCGGTGCACGCGGCCACCGGCGGCAAGTTCCTCGGTGGCGAAAGCGAACTCGACTTCACGTTGCCGGGGCCGCTCCCCATCGCGTGGCAGCGCTTCTACAGCAGCCACGACCTGCGTCGCGACGGGCCGCTGGGGCAGGGATGGAGCCTGCCCTACGCGATGGAGCTGCGGCCCGGCACCAATGACGCAGGCGAACCGGTCGTCACGCTCATCGACGAGCAGGGCAGGCCGATCGAGCTGCCCGACATCGAGCCCGGCGAGCGCCAGTACAGCTTGCGCGACGGGCTGGACCTGTGCCGCACCGAGAGCGGCCATTACTTCATTCATGTGCCCGGCGGACTGTTCTTCGTGTTCGAAGCGCCGCGCGAGGAACTGCCCCGCGCGCAGACGCTGAAGCTCGCGCGTCTCGAAGACCGCAACGGCAACTTCATCGACCTGAGGCACGACGCGCTGGGCCGGTTGAGCGAGCTGACCGACAGCACCGGCCGCGTGCTCGCACTCGACCATGCGGGCGACAGCCCGCGCCTGAGCGCGGTGCGGCTCGCAGCGGGTGCGCCGGGAGAGTCCCCGGGCGTGCTCGTGGCCTACCGGCACGACGCCGAAGGCCGCCTGCTCGACGTGACCAACCGCAACGGCGACATCGTGCGCCGCTTCGGCTACGACGCACAGGGCTTCATGAGCCTCCACGCCGATGCGGCAGGCCTCGAGTGCCGGTACGAATGGCGCGGCGCCGGCAAGGACGCATACGTGGCGCGCCACTGGACCAACGACGGCGAGAGCTTCACCGTGCGCCGCATGCCGCCGGCCGCGGACGATGCGCTCGCGCTGGGCCAGACCCTGGTGGTCGACCAGCTCGGCCGCGAGTCGGCGTGGCACTGGAATGCCGACCTGCAGGTCACCGACTACACCGATCCCATGGGCCGCCACTGGCATGCGCAGTACAACGCGCTGCGCCAGCTCGTCGCCATCGTCGAGCCCGGCGGCACCATCACGCGCTGCGACTACGACCCCATGGGTCTGCTGGCCAGTCGCACCGACGCGCTGGGCCGCACCCACAGCACCGGCTGGACCGAGCTCGGCCTGCCCTGGCGCGAGACCCTGCCCGACGGCAGCGCGTGGACCTATGCCTACAGCGACGAAGGCAACCTCGTGCGCGAGACCGATCCGCTCGGCCAGGTCACCGAATACAGCTACGACCGTCGCGGCCTGCCCATTGCCGTGACCGACGCCAGGGGCGGCACCAACCGCATGGCCTGGAACGCGTGCGCACAGCTCGCGGCGCTGACCGACTGCTCCGGCAAGACCACGCGCTACGCCTACGACGGCTGGGGCCACCTGCAGAGCGTGACCGACGCCGCGGGCCAGCGCACGCGCCTGACCCACGACGTGATGGGGCGCCTGCTGTCGGTATCGCAGCCCGACAACAGCCACCAGTCCTTCAGCTACGACGCGGCCGGCCGCATCGTGGCCGCCACCGATGCGCTGAGCCGCAGCACGCGATTCGCGTTCGGTCTGCGCGGCCAGCCGCAGGTGCGGCAGGACGCCGAAGGCCGCCGCGTGGCGTGGCACTTCGACAGCGCGCAGCGCCTGCAGTCGCTCGTCAACGAGAACGGACTGCACTTCGAGTTCGTGCGCGATGCGGCCGACAGGGTCGTCGAGGAACGCCGCGTGGGCGGCACGCGCGTGCAGGTCGAATACGACGCCAACAGCTGGCCGGTCAGCATCACCCATGTGCCGGGCATCGGCGACGACGACCTCGAACTGCACGACAGCGCCGAGCCGCAACGCGCAACGCGCCCCCTGCGCACCGAGCTGCTGCGCGACGCCGCGGGCCGCCTCGTCGAGAAGCGCACCGCGAGCCATCACTACCGCTATCGCTACGACGCGCTCGACCGGCTGACGGAGGCCGTGAAGCTCGAGGCGGTGCAACCCGGCGCGGGCCATGAGCCCCGCGCCTTGCATCGCACCACCTTCGCCTACGACAGGCTCGGCCGCCTGGTAGAGGAAACCGCCGTCGACGAGCTCACTGGCGAAACGCACAGCCTGCATCACACGCACGACGAACTCGGCAACCGCACGCAGACGCTGTTGCCCGCCATCGTGGGGCAGCAGGGCGTGCAGCGCGCACTCAACTACCTGTACTACGGCTCCGGCCACCTGCACCAGGTCAACCTGCAGCAGCGCGCCGATGCGGTTGATGCGCCTGCGGTGCACCAGCTCATCAGCGACATCGAGCGCGACGACCTGCATCGCGAGGTGGGGCGCAGCCAGGGCGCGCTGTCGACCCGCTTCGCGCTCGACCCGCTGGGCCGCCGCGCCGCCGCATGGTGCCGGCCCGGTTCGTTGAACGGGGCTTTCTCGACACGCGACGCCGCATGGCGCGAGGCCCTCGACCGCAGCGGAACGCCGCAAGCGCACCTGCTCGACGGGTTGATGAAGGAATACGGCCACGACGCCGTGGGCGAGCTGCGCCAGAGCCGGCATTCGCTGCAGGGCGCCGCGGCGCACCGCTACGACGCCACCGGGCGCATCGAGGCGACCGCGCGCACGGGCGCGGCCGGCGCGGCCAACCAGGAACGCTTTGCCTACGACCCTGCCGGCAACCTGCTCGATGCGTCGATCGGCGGCCTGGCGCCGGGCAACGCACCCGGCTACGTGCGCGACAACCTCGTTCGCGTGTTCGAGGACAAGCGCTACAGCTACGACGGCCACGGCCGGCTGGTGCGCAAGAGGGCAGGCCGGCACACCGAGCAGCGCTTCGAATGGGACGACGAAAGCAGGCTCATCGCGGTGCACACCACCCGGCGCCCGCACACGCCCGAGGCCACCACGCAGGTCACGCGCTTCGACTACGACGCCATGGGGCGGCGCGTGGCCAAGCACGATGCCTTCGGCAGCACGCGGTTCATCTGGGAGGGCATGCGGCTCATCGAGGAGCGGCGCGGCGCGCAGGTGGTGAGCTATGTGTACGAGCCCGACAGCCATGTGCCCATGGCGCGGCTCGACGCGAAGTCTGAGCCCGAGCGGGTAGCGGACACGCGCACGGGTACGACCACCGCGCAGATCTTCCACTTTCACAACGACCCGTCCGGCCTGCCCGAGGAACTGAGCAACAACGAAGGCAACCTGTGCTGGCGCGCGAGCTACAGGACATGGGGCGCGACCGTTGCCGAGCAATGGGAAGTCACGGCCCTCGATGGCCGCCCGGCTGCATCGCCGACCGATGCAGCGCCCCAAGCCATCGAGCAGAACCTGCGCTTCCAGGGGCAGTACCTGGATCGCGACACCGGGCTGCACTACAACACCTTCCGGTTCTATGACCCGGATATCGGGCGGTTCATCAGCCCTGACCCGATCGGGCTTGCGGGCGGTGACAACTTGCATAGCTACTCGCCCAATCCGATCCGGTGGATCGACCCGCTGGGGTGGATCTGCGGCGAGACGCTTGCAAGGCCGGTCGGCTTCAACAGGGGCAGCCGCAACTTCACGCTGGAGCAGGGCAATGCCACGTCGGGGTGGAAGCACATCTACGACCGGCACGTCGACCCGGCGCGGTTCCCCAACAAATCGAAGTTCAGCTCCAACATGAGCCAGGGAGAGATTTCGTCGCTGCTGGGCAAGACGCTCAAGCATGGGAAGGAGTCGAGCTACGAGGGGAAAGCCGTATTCGAGTCGCGGCTGAAGTACGACGGACAATACAAACGCTATCGCGCCACCGTCAACGAAGACGGAACCGTTCGAACCTTCCACCCGCTGGACTGACTATGCTGGACATCTACTACACAGACCCCTCCACCACGGACATGCCCGAAGACCCAGGTAGCCTGGAACTGGCGGGTTCCATCGAACTCGATGCGCACCGTTCGCTGGCCGTGTTGTTCGACAAGGGCAGCAAGGCCGGTGCAAGTTTCAAGTACTTCGAGGATTCGCTGTTGACGCCTGCACAGGTTGCAACGCTGCTGAAGGTGTTCATTTCGAATGTGGGAGAACTCGGCGGCAATCGCCAGGCGCTTGCGGCGTTCGACGCGATGCGCGGCATCCTCGAAGGAGCGGTGGGCAAGGGCGTAGGGCTTGTGGCGTTCGGCGACTGAGCCTGTGGTCAGACCGAATGTTGAAGCAAACCATTGCCGGGCGGCTCGACCTTCCGCGCTACCTTGAGCGAGGCGCCGTGTATTTGGCCGCTGGCATGAGCATTCCGGAGCAGGCAGCCTGCGAGCAAGAAGCCGACGAGCAATGGCGTACTGGATCGGGGTGCGTCTACACCTTTGATCGGTGCAACTGTCGCATGCAGACAATGGCATCTTCGAGATGGGCGAGGCCGAGGAAGCCCAGGCCGTCGACTTCTTCCAGTGGCTCGAGTCGCTGGAGCCGAAGCTGGGCGTGCCGCTGACTCCGTATGCCGACGGCCTCGACCTGACCCGCGCCGAGCTGGCGAAGCGGATGCCCCGATAGCGGTGCCGGATGCTCGACATCTGCTTTGTCGAACCGGAACGCAGGCACCTGCCGAAAGACCCGGGTGGCCTGGTGCATGCGGGCTGCGTCGATCTTGATGCGCATCGCTCGCTCGCAGCGCTGTTCGATCGATGCATTCAGGGCGGCGCGAACCTCAAGTACTTCGACGACACGCTGCTGCGTGCCGAGCAGGTCGTGACCATGCTCGCGATATTCACTGTCAACGCCCCCGAACGTGGCGCCCCACGCGGGCAGATTGCTGCCTTCAAGTCGATGCACGCGATCCTGACCCGTGCCGCGGCGCAAGGCGTGGGGCTTGCGGCGTTCTGCGACTGACGTCCAAGCACCGCAGGCCGGTGACGCCTTCATTGCGGCGATCCAGGCACGCGCCTTGTTGAAGCCCACAGGCGACGCTCGAAGCTGCGCCGCGCTCGTCATCGCATCGAGTGCGGCGACGATGTCCGGAGCACTGCGTCTGCTGACTAGCGGACGGGCGTGATCGACACCGGAAAGATCAGCACGTTCGTCTGGTGGTTGCCATTGTCCGAATGAAAGAGCTTGCCGGTGACCTTCACCGGCTTTCCCTTCAGGCGCTTGAACGCCGCCATGTTCTTTTCGTCGAGCGCCATGTGCAGCAGCACCACGTCTTTTTCGGCGGACCAGTCGCGCGGCTCGTCTTCCGGCACGGAGATCGGCTCTGCGAGCCGTATCGCCGGGAACTTGAGCTTCTTGCCGTCGGGCGTCATGCCGTTGCCGGAAAGCAGCGTGCCTTGCAGCGTGACGACGGCGGGGTCGTAGGGCAGGGTCTTGGCGCTTGCGACCGAGGCGAAGAGCGTAAGGGCCAGTGTTGCGAGGAGGTGGTTCATTGTGCGGAGGGTGTGTTGATGTTCAGCGTTGTTGTTTGAGCTCTCGGCATGCGGGCCACGATGCCACGCAATGACCTGTGCGGGAAGTGCAAGAGAGCTGCCGTCCTTGCGCCGAACAGGATGTTCGTGGGCAAGTGATCTCTTTGTCTCTTCGACGGGCCTGGCTCTTATGAATCACTCGATTGCGAAGGCTGGCCGACGCGACGCGTGCTGTCGTCGGCAATGCAGGTTTTTGGTTTTCCGATGTGGGAAAAGTTGGCTTGATGCGCGGTTTGTTCGCCGCATCGCAGCGCCGATCTGGCGCTTCTGTTCTTACATTTGAACGGCCGCCGCGCCTCACGGCGGGACATCGAAATGCACACCGCAGCGATGTCGATGTGAGGCACAAAAAGGCGACGGCCAAGGTGCGCTAACACCATGGCCGTCTGACCAATCAACGTGCACTAACTTTGCAGGAAAGCACATCAAATGGCTGACGAAATTATCGCCGGGCAAGCCACGCCCGCATTCCGCACCGCAACCACCCTCGTCGACACGGCCGACCTTCTTGAGAAAAAGTCGACTCAATTGCAATCATTGCTGAAATGTTGCTACGGCGACTGCAGCGCATGGTTCGACGCGATAGGAAACGTGAACCGCGACAGCGTGATGTGGATCGCGTCCGATCTTGCAGACGAAGTCGCGGAGCTTTCGCAGCGAGTGCTGATGCGGCTCAACGAGGCGGACCTGTCGGCGCCTTCGTGATCGCAGCAAAGGGTGACGACCGCGCGCGAAAGTAGTTCGCAGTTTCTTGGTCACTGCAGTAGACGTAGCACCCCTTCATGCCCCGCGTCACCAGCGTGCGGTACGTGTTCTTGATGATCAGGTCCGCCTTCCGCGGCGGCCCTCGTCGGATCGGCCTTGAGTCGGACCCCGTAGCTGCGCAACGTCGTGTCGTGTCGATCTCTTGCCTTCGGCACGGTCACGACTTGACCATTCCGAACGACGAGGTCGGGGCCGATGATCACGCCGATGTAGTTGACCTCCGCCTGGGCATGTTTGGACGCAAGCACTTCGTTGATCGAGTCGGGCGCGATCATTCAGATGCTGCAGTTGACTTCGTGCAGCAGGCCATTGGCGAGTCGGTCCTAGGCAGCTTTCGTTCTCTGTGAGACTCGGGCGATGCGCACGGATGCTTCTTCTGGCATCCGCTGGAAGACTCCGTTCGGTTCGCCGACTTCTTCGAGGCATGACCAAGCTCTTGGGGAGTGAATTCAGTCATGCTGTCTAGCGAGTGCTTGAGCTATTCGGCCCGCCGACTTGCGGGCTGTTCAGGCGTGTCGTTGCGCCCCAGCCCGTAATAGCTGGCGCTACCCCGCTGTTGCGTTTCCGGCTGAGGCCGCGCAAGTAGCAAATGTTACGGGGGGCTCCAAAGAGCAACTACAGCCATCGCACGTCGGAAACAGGCCGTTTTTCAGGGCGCGGCTCCTGTGCGTTAGGCTCGACCGGTTAAAGATCGTTAAATTAAATGCACGCCAGCTTGTTTGCGGCGCGCCGTCGACGACCACACCGGGATGCCCTGTTCGATATGACTCGCATATTCAGCTTCGACGATCTACCGACTGCGGACCTCGTAGTCGATGCGATCTATGAAGGGGGGAATGCGGGCAACGCGAGCAGTGATCCCATCGCCAAGCTGCTTCCCGGCGCAGGCAATCAGGGTGGTTTCAGGGCCTCAGGTCCAGGTCTGAAGAAGAGGTTCGTAGTGCTCTATTCCAGTGGCGAAGAGGGCGATTGGCCCGACCGCTTGGATTTGAATACAGGGCAGTTCGTCTACTACGGCGACAACCGCACGCCGGGTCATGATCTTCATGACACGACGCGCCGCGGCAATCTGCTTCTCAAGGCGGCTTTCGAGAACGCGCATGGCGATGCAGCGAAGCGGGCGGAGGTGCCTCCATTCTTCGTCTTCACCAAATGCCCGACCGCGAAGAGCAGCAGGTCTGTTCAGTTCAAGGGGCTGGCCGTGCCCGGATTTCCTGGTCTTCCAATGACTGAAGATTTGGTTGCCGTATGGAAGACGACTTCCGGAGAGCGGTTCCAAAACTATCGCGCGGTCTTTACGGTGCTCAACGCAGCCACTGTTCCGCGCGTCTGGATCGACAGCCTCGCCTCGCAAGAGGTTGCTCTGGGAACTGCACCCGGCGCGCTGCGCGCTTGGGGCGAATCGGGCGTGTATGCCCCGTTGACCTCGGAGCCCACGAAAGTGATCCGGACGGAGAGCGAACAGAAGCCAGACACGCCGCTCAAGGCCGCGATCTTGGCGCGTGTCTGGGCTCACTTCAAGGACTCGCCTCTTGCTTTCGAGTCATTTGCTGCCCGGATTTATCAATTGACGGATCGGCGCGTGATCATCGATGAGATCACCAGAGGCAGCGTCGATGGCGGACGAGACGCCATCGGGAGGTATTTGCTAGGCCTCAGCGCCGACCCCGTGTATGCAGAGTTTGCGCTGGAGGCCAAGTGCTACCGCCCCGGTTCTGAAGACGCGTCGGCAAATACGGTGGGTGTGCGGGAGGTCGCACGGTTGATTTCCCGCATTCGGCATCGCCAGTTCGGCGTATTGGTCACAACCTCTGCAATTGCACGGCAGGCGTACACGGAAGTGAGAGATGACCGTCATCCCATCGTTCTCATCAGTGGACGGGATATTGCCGAAATCTTGATCCAAGCTGGCTACGGCTCGGTTGAGCGAGTGACGGAGTTGCTTGGCGAGTGGCCGGCTTGATGAGCCAATTTGGGATTGGCTGCGCGACGAGAACATGTTGTCGAATCGCTTTGTGAGGGCGCGCTTACGGCTGCTGATGCGGGAACGTAGAGGTCTCATGGCATTGGCCGGATATGCCAATTGCGCCAAAGCGGTAACGGTGACCGGTAATTGCCGGCCATCCGCAAGAGGGGCAGGAGAACAATGGCGCAATTAAAACTGCAGCCATGAGCCCAATTGAACAAGTCCTATGAGCGCACACGCAGACCTGCGCAAAGCGACCGAGAAATAGAAAAAGCCCGCTACCTTTTGGATAGCGGGCTTTTCAATTGGTGCCGGAGAGATGAATCGAACACCCGACCTTCTCATTACGAATGAGCTGCTCTACCGACTGAGCTACACCGGCGAAGCCTCAGATTATAGCCACGAAATCACGGCTTCTCAGTGTGGTACTGCGTCAAACGCTCAACTTCGTTTCGTGAACCCAACATCACGCTGACGCGCTCGTGCAGTTTGGTGGGCTTCAGGTCCAGGATGCGCTGCTTGCCGTTGGTGGCGGCGCCGCCGGCCTGCTCGACCAGCCAGCTCATGGGGTTGGCCTCGTACATCAGGCGCAGCTTGCCGGCCTTCTCGGGCTCGCGCTTGTCCCACGGGTACATGAAGACACCGCCGCGCATCAGGATGCGGTGCACGTCGGCCACCATGCTGGCGATCCAGCGCATGTTGAAGTCCTTGCCGCGCGGGCCTTCCTTGCCGGCCAGGCATTCGTCGATGTAGCGCTTCACGGGCTCGTCCCAGTGGCGCATGTTGCTCATGTTGATCGCGAATTCCTTGGTGTCTGCCGGAATCTGGATGTCTTCCTGCGTGAGCACGAAGCTGCCTTGCTCGCGGTCGAGCGTGAACATGGCCACGCCGTTGCCCACGGTCAGCACCAGGGTGGTCTGCGGGCCGTAGATGCAGTAGCCGGCGGCCACCTGCTGGGTGCCGGGCTGCAGGAAGTCGCCTTCCTGCACGCCGGGGTGGTCGTCGGGCTTCTTCAGCACGCTGAAGATGGTGCCGATGCTCACGTTCACGTCGATGTTGCTGCTGCCGTCGAGCGGGTCGAACATGAGCAGGTATTCGCCCTGCGGGTAGCGGTTGGGCACCACGTGGATGGATTCCATTTCCTCGCTGGCCATGGCCGCGAGGTGGCCGCCCCATTCGTTGGCCTCGATGAGCACTTCGTTGGCGATGATGTCCAGCTTCTTCTGGATCTCGCCCTGCACGTTCTCGCTTTCGGCCGTGCCCAGCACGCCGCCCAGCGCGCCCTTGTTGACGGCCTGGCTGATGCTCTTGCAGGCGCGAGCGACCACTTCGAGCAGCAGGCGCAGCTGGCCGGGAATGAGCCCATCGGCGCGTTGCTGTTCGACGAGGTAGCGGGTGAGGGAAATCTTTTGTTGAGCCATGGAATGTGTCCTATGCAAATGTGAGGGTCTGTTCGCGGAACACCGCGGAACCGGCTTTGCCGGGCCGCAGGTGTTGCCCCCGGTGAGGGGGAGGGCGAAGCGACACGAAGTGCGCGAAGCCTGGGGGTGGGCTCAGTTCCCAGCAAGAGCGCGGGTCACCACTTCATGGGTGTCCTTGCTCAGGTCGGGCTTGGCGGCCACGCGGGCGATGGCTTCGCGCGCGGCGCTGCGGTAGGGCTCGGCCAGCTTGCTCCAGCGGTCGAGCGCACGCGCCAGGCGGGCGGCCACTTGCGGGTTGATGGCGTCGAGCTCGATCACGCGCTCGCTCCAGAACACGTAGCCGGCCGCGTCGGGCCGGTGGAACGCACCCGGGTTGGCGCTGCAGTAGCTGAAGATCACACTGCGCGCGCGGTTGGGGTTCTTCAGCGAGAAGTCGGGGTGCTTCATGAGCTGCTTCACCAGCGGCAGCACGTCGCCGCCACGGTCGCTGGCGCCGGCCTGCAGGGAGAACCACTTGTCGATGACCAGTGCCTCGTCCTTGAAGATGGCGTGGAAGCGTGCGAGCGCTTGTGCCGCCAGGGTGTGGCCCGAGGACACGAGCGCATTGAGCGCGTTGAAGCGGTCGGTCATGTTGCCCGCGTCCTTGAAGCGCTGCAGCGTCCGGCCCGGCCACACGACGTCGCCCGAGGCGCGCGCCGCCAGGCACAAGAAGTTGAGCGCCATGCCGGCCAGTGCGCGGCGGCCCGACGACGTGGGGTCGGGGGTGTAGGCGCCGGTGTCCTTGTTGGCTTCGTACACCTGTTCCCAATCGCTGAAGAGGGCGGTGGCCAGTTGGGCGCGCATGGCTTCTCGCACCAGGTGCACGCGCTGCGGGTCGACCACGTCGAGCTGCTCGGCAATGTAGGTTTCCGAGGGCAGCGTGAGCACCAGTTCCTTGAAGGCGGCGTCGAGCTGCGGGTTGCGCAGCACGCTGCGCATGGCCTCGATGTAGGCGTCGTTCAGCACCGGTGCGGTGTCGGTGGCCAGGGCGGCGATGCCCTGCAGCGCGGCGCGCAGGCCCAGGCGCTGGCCGGCTTCCCAGCGGTTGAACGGGTCGGGGTCGTTGGCCAGCAGGGTGAGCAGCTGGGCATCGGTGTATTCGAAGTCGAGGATCACCGGCGCGCTGAAGCCGCGCAGGATGGACGGCACAGGCTCGGCGTCGAGGCCGACGAAGGTGATCTGCTCGCCGGCGCGCGACAGCACCAGGGTGCGCGTGCCGCGCGTGACGTCGTTCTCGCCTTCGAGCTGCAGCGGCAGTTCGCGACCGCCGGCATCGAGCAGGCCGATGTTCAGCGGAATGACGAAGGGTTCCTTGACCGGCTGGCCCGGGGTGGGCGGGCAGCTCTGCACCACGCTCAGCGTGTAGCTGCGGTTCTGCGCGTCGTACACGCCGTGCGCGGCCAGACGGGGCGTGCCGGCCTGGCTGTACCAGCGCTTGAACTGGGGCAGCAGGCGGGCCAGTTCGGAATCGGGGTTGGCGTCGGCAATGGCCTGGGCGAAGTCGTCGCAGGTCACGGCCTGGCCGTCGTGGCGCTCGAAGTACAGGGTGATGCCCTTTTCGAAGCCCTTGCGGCCGACCAGCGTCTGCATCATGCGAACGACCTCGGCACCCTTTTCGTAGATGGTGACGGTGTAGAAGTTGCTGATCTCGATGTAGCTGTCGGGCCGCACCGGGTGGGCCATGGGGCCGGCGTCTTCGGGGAACTGGGCGGTGCGCAGCACGCGCACGTCCTCGATGCGTTTCACGGCGCGGGCCGAGGCGTCGGCGCACAGGTCCTGGCTGAATTCCTGGTCGCGGAAGACGGTGAGGCCTTCCTTCAGCGACAGCTGGAACCAGTCGCGGCAGGTCACGCGGTCGCCGCTCCAGTTGTGAAAGTACTCGTGGCCGACCACGCTCTCGATGTTGCTGTAGTCGGCGTCGGTGGCGGTGGCCTGGTTGGCCAGAACGTACTTCGTGTTGAAGATGTTCAGGCCCTTGTTCTCCATGGCGCCCATGTTGAAGTCGCTGGTGGCGACGATCATGAAGCGGTCGAGGTCCAGCGGCAGGCCGAAGCGCGCCTCGTCCCACAGCACGGAGTTGATGAGCGAGTTCATCGCGTGCTCGGTCTTGTCGAGGTCGCCGGCGCGCACGTACACCTGCAGCAGGTGGTCCTTGCCGCTGCGCGCCTTGATGCGCTGCTCGCGCGCCACCAGCTTGCCCGCCACCAGGGCGAAAAGGTAGCTGGGCTTCTTGAATGGGTCGACCCACTTGGCGAAGTGGCGGCCTTCGGGCAGCTCGCCATGGTCGACCAGGTTGCCGTTGGACAGCAGCACCGGGTATGCGGCCTTGGCGGCGCGCAGCGTGACGGTGTACATCGCCATCACGTCGGGGCGGTCGAGGAAGTAGGTGATGCGGCGGAAGCCCTCGGCTTCGCACTGCGTGAAGAAGGTGTCCTCGCTCACGAACAGGCCCATCAGCTTGGTGTTCTTGATGGGGCAGCAGGTGGTGAAGATCTCGAGCTCGAAGGCGTCGGGCAGGCTGTCGATGACGAGCTGGTCGCCTTCCATGCGGAACGACGCGCCCTGGCCGTTGACCAGCACGCGCGCCAGGTTCAGCTCGTCGCCATCCAGGCGCAGCGGCTGCACCGGCACCTCGGGGTTGCGGCGCATCTGCATGCGGTTGAGCACGCGGGTCTTGGCGGGGTCGAGGTCGAAGGTGAGGTCGACGGTGTCGATCCAGTACGCCGGGGCGGCATAGTCTTCGCGGCGGATGGCGATGGGTTGCCCTTGGGCGTCACGAAACATCATCGAGAGTCTCCAGAAAATTCGAATGGGCGAGTTCGTTGTAGTCGCGAACCGCAGCGATCACGTGAGGGCCTGCGAGTTCGGCCGCGGTATGGGTGCTGCACACGGCCACGGCACGCATGCCGCCGCGGCGCGCGGCCTCGATGCCGAAGGGCGCGTCTTCGAAGACGATGCAGCGTTCGGGCGCCACGCCGATGCGGCGCGCGGCTTCCAGGAAGATGGCGGGCGTGGGCTTGCCGCTGAAGCCTTCGTCGCCGCCCACGATGGCCAGCGGCAGCGGGTCCATCTTGAGGCGCGACATGGCGAACTCGATGTTGCCCTTGTCGCCCGCGGTGCCCACGGCCACCTTCAGGCCGCGTGCGACGGCGGCCCTGGCGAATGCGGTGAAGCCGGCAACCTCGGTGAAGTTGTCGTGGAACATGGCGCGGTAGATCTCTTCCTTCTCGTGCACCAGGGCCTGGCACTCCTCGTCGGACAGCTCGCGCTCGAAGAGCTCGCGCATGCACTCGGTGCCGGTGCGGCCCGTGGTGCGCGCGAGGATGTCGCTCACGTCGAGCTCGAGCCCGTGGCGCGCCACGAACTCGACCCACGAGCGCGCATGCCAGGGCATGGAGTCGATCATGGTGCCGTCCATGTCGAAGATGAAGGCCTCGACCTTGCCGTGCTTCGGGCTCATGGGTTGCTACACGCCTTGCTTCAGGGAAGCTTCGATGAACACATCGAGGTCGCCGTCCAGCACCTTCTGGGTGGCCGAGACTTCGACGTTGGTGCGCAGGTCCTTGATGCGGCTGTTGTCCAGCACGTAGCTGCGGATCTGGTGGCCCCAACCCACGTCGGTCTTGCTGTCTTCCAGCTTCTGCTGCTCTTCCTGCCGCTTGCGCATCTCGTGGTCGTACAGGCGCGAGCGCAGGCGCTTCCACGCCACGTCGCGGTTGCTGTGCTGGCTGCGGCCGTCCTGGCACTGCACCACGATGCCGGTCGGGATGTGCGTCAGGCGCACGGCCGAGTCGGTCTTGTTGATGTGCTGGCCGCCCGCGCCGCTGGCGCGGAAGGTGTCGGTGCGCACGTCGGCCGGGTTGATCTCGATCTCGATGGAGTCGTCGATCTCCGGGTACACGAAGATGCTGGCGAAGCTGGTGTGTCGGCCGCCCGAAGAGTCGAACGGCGATTTGCGTACCAGGCGGTGCACGCCGGTCTCGGTGCGCAGCAGGCCGAACGCGTAGTCGCCCTCGACCTTGATGGTCGCGCCCTTGATGCCGGCGGTATCGCCGGGCGTCTCGTCCTCGATCTGCGTCTTGAAGCCCTTGCGCTCGGCGTACTTCAGGTACTGGCGCAGCAGCATGCTGGCCCAGTCGCAAGCCTCGGTGCCACCGGCGCCGGCCTGGATGTCGACGAAGGCGTTCAGCGGATCGGCCGGGTTGTTGAACATCCGGCGGAACTCGAGCTGCTTGATGTCGGCTTCGAGCGTGGCGGCGTCATCGGCGATGGACTGCAGGCCGTCCATGTCGCCGTCTTCCTTCGACATCTCGTAGAGCTCGGTGTTGTCCGACAGCCCATTGGTGAGGCGGTCGAGCGTGACGACCACGTCGTCGAGCGACTTCTTCTCGCGCCCCAGCTCCTGGGCCTTCTTGGGGTCGTTCCAGACGTTCGGGTCTTCGAGCGATGCGTTGACTGTCCTCAGTCGTTCGGCTTTGGCATCGTAGTCAAAGATACCTCCGTAAATCGACCGTGCGGACGCTCAGGTCCGAGAGCATTGCGCCGATTTGGTTGATCTGTTCTGCGTCCATGGGGTGTCCTGACTGTGAGGGTTGGTGTTCGGGGGAACCCGACATTTTCTCACGGTCTGCAAACCGGCCAAGGGGCGCGCCGGTATTGCTCCTTCCCCCTTTGGGGGAAGGCCGGGATGGGGGCTTGCGGCCTTCAAGGCTGCGACTGTCGTCGAGGCCGCTTGCCCCCACCCCGACCCCCCCGGGTGGGAAGGGAGAAAAACAAGACTCAGAAAGCCGGAACCAGCGACCCCTTGAACTGGGTCTCGATGAAGCTCTTCACCTCGGGCGACTGGTAGGCCGCCACGAGGCGCTTGGCCCAGGGCTTGTCCTTGTCGGCGCGGCGCACGGCGATCAGGTTGGCATAGGGGCCCTTGGGCGCTTCCTTGATCACCGCGTCCTTGGCGAGCGACAGGCCGGCCTTCTCGGCGTAGTCGTTGTTGATGGCGGCAATGGTCAGGTCGTCGAGCGAGCGCGGCAGCTGGGCGGCGTCGAGGGCGACGAGCTTGAGCTTCTTGGGGTTGGTCACCACGTCCAGCGGGGTGGCGGTGTTGTTCTTGACCGCCTCGGGCTTCAGCGTGATGAGGCCGGCCTGCTGCAGCAGGAGCAGCGCGCGGTTGCCGTTCGACGGGTCGTTCTGGATGCCCACGGCCGCGCCGTCGGGCAGCTGGTCGATCGACTTGAGCTTGCGCGAGTAGAAGCCCAGCGGCGCGGTGATGGTCAGGCCCACGGGCACGATGTCGAAGCCGCGCGCCTTGTTCTGGTTGTCCAGGAAGGGTTGGTGCTGGAACGCATTGGCGTCGAGGTCGCCCGAGGCCAGGGCCGCGTTGGGCAGCTGGTAATCGTTGAACACCACGAGCTGGATGTTCAGGCCGTCCTTGGCGGCGACCTTCTTGACCACTTCGAAGATCTGCTCGGCGCTGCCGACGGACACGCCCACCTTGAGCGTGTTCTTGTCTTGGGCGAAGGCGGCGTTGCCGCCGAAGAGCGCGGCGGCCACGGTGGCGAGCGCAAAGAGGTTGAGGCTGCGGCGGCGGAAAAGGGTGTGCATGTTGTCGCGAAATCAAAAAAGAAGACGCGAATGTGGCATCGTCCCGGCCCCGAGGGAACGAACCAATCTTCATATCGATATGGCTTGACCTTGGGCTGCAAGGGTTTCTTTATCTCGTTTCCAATATAAGTACCAGCCGATTTGTTCGTTCCCTTTCGGCTTTTTTCTTTTCATACTCGGCACCTTTTTGCGAACCTGCGCGGCTGGCTTCCTTGCCGGAGCGCCTTTCCCCCATGACCCATTCCACGCCCGATGCGGCCCGCGGCAACGCGGATGAGCCGGTCATCCGTCTGCAATCGGTGCAGAAATCTTTCGCCTTGCCCAGCGGCGAGGTGTTCGACGCCGTGCAGGCGCTGTCGCTCGACATCCCGCAGGGCGACGTGTTCGGCCTGATCGGGAAGAGTGGCGCCGGCAAGTCGACGCTGCTGCGCCTCATCAACCTGCTGGAGCGGCCCGATGCGGGCAAGGTCTTCGTCGGCGGGCGCGACCTCACCACGCTCTCGCGCCGCGAGCTGCGCGACACGCGCCAGAACATCGGCATGATCTTCCAGCAGTTCAACCTGCTGCAGAACGCCACGGTGTTCGACAACGTGGCCTTTCCGCTGAAGATCCACGGCCGCCATTCGCGCGCCGAAATCGACGCCCGCGTGCGCGAGTGCCTGGCCCTGGTGGGCCTGGCCGAGAAGATCGACACCTACCCGGCGCAACTCTCGGGCGGCCAGAAGCAGCGCGTGGCCATTGCCCGTGCGCTGGCGCCGCGTCCGCAGGTGCTGCTGTGCGACGAGCCCACCTCGGCGCTCGACTCCGAGACCACGCGCTCGCTGCTGGAGACGCTGCGCGACATCAACCAGAAGATCGGCGTGACCATCGTCATCGTGACGCACGAGCTCTCGGTGGTCGAGGTGCTGTGCCGCAACGTGGCCATCCTCGAGAAGGGCCGGCTGGTGGAGCAGTTCGCCGTCGAAGACGCGCCCAAGGCCGAACGCAAGACAGCACTGGGCCGCGAGATCGACGAACTGGTGCGCCGCCGCGAGCGCGAATCGCGCGAGGCCGGCAACGGCACCGCCGCGCTGCGCACCGCGCCCGACCTGAACGCCACGGAACCCGCCTATGTTTGAAAACATCGCCCCCATCCTTCCCGAGCTGTGGATTGCCACGGGCCAGACCTTCATGATGCTGGCCATCGGCCTCACCGCGGCGGTGCTCGTCGGCGGGCCGCTGGGCATCCTGCTGTTCCTGCTGGGCCCCGGCCAGTCGCTGGAAAACAAGCCGGCATTCCTGGTGCTGAACTGGATCGTGAACACCGTGCGGTCCTTCCCTTTCATCATCCTGCTGGTGGCGCTGGTGCCGTTCACGCGGGTGATCGCGGGCACGTCGATCGGCCCGCTGGCCGCGGCGGTGCCGCTGTCGTTCGCTGCCATTCCGTACCTGGCGCGCCTGGTCGACCAGTGCCTGCGCGAAGTGCCGCGCGGCGTGATCGAGGCGGCGCATGCCATGGGCGCCTCGGAGCTGCAGATCGTCTGGCGCGTGCTGCTGGTCGAGGCCCGCTCCGGCCTGGTGCTGGCGCTGACCGTGCTGGCCGTGAGCTTCCTCTCGTACTCGGCCGTGGCCGGCGTGGTGGGCGGCGGCGGCATCGGCGACCTGGCCATCCGCTACGGCTACTACCGTTTCCAGACCGACGTGATGGTGCTCACCGTGGCGCTGCTCGTGGTGCTGGTACAGATCCTGCAGTTCGTGGGCAACACCACGGCAAGCAGGCTCGACAAGCGTTGATCCTTTCTTTCTCCCTAGCTTTCTCAATCTCATGAAGACCGTTTTCCTGCGCCGTTCCGTTCTTGCCCTCTCGCTCGCCGCGCTGTCGCTCGGCGGCCTCTCGCTGCAGGCCCACGCGCAAGACCCCGCCAAGAAGAACCTCGTGATCGGCGGCACCGCCGGCTCCAACGCCGACCAGCTCAAGCTGGGCATCGTGCCCTTGCTGGAAAAGAAGGGCTACAAGGTCAAGTTGGTCGAATTCAACGACTACGTGCAGCCCAACCTCGCGCTGGCCCAGGGTTCGCTCGACGCCAACTTCTTCCAGCACCAGGTCTATCTGAAGAAGTTCGCCGCCGACCAGAAGCTGGACATCACCGAGCTGGTGCAAGGCCCGATCGCGCCGATGGGCGTGTACTCGACCAAGCGCAAGACCCTGGCCGAAGCCAAGGAAGGTGACCGCGTGACGCTGCCGAACGACCCGAGCAACCTGGCGCGCGCGCTGGTGCTGTTGGAGCAGAACAAGCTGATCACGCTGAAGCCCGGCATCGACGCCCTGCGCTCGACCGAGAAGGACGTGGCCGAGAACCCGAAGAAGCTGAAGTTCATCCCGCTGGAAGCCGCGCAGCTGCCGCGCTCGCTGGGCGACACCGAATACGCGATCGTCAACGGCAACTTCGCGATCTCGTCGGGCCTGAAGCTCACCGAGGCCGTGGTGCTCGAGAAGACGCCCGACTACTACCTGAATGTGGTCGCCGTGAAGACGGCCGACAAGAACACGCAGTGGGCCAAGGACCTGGCCGACGTCTACCGTTCGAAGGAATTCAAGGCGGTGGTCGACAGCAAGTTCCAGGGCTACGCCAAGCCCAGCTTCCTGCAGTAAGCGGGCAACTTCCTCTTCTTCTATTTTTCGACACTTCGACAAGGACGCTCCCCATGCCCGTTCTGGCCGTATTCGATGCACAAGGCAGCTGGCGCGACACGCACGTGTGCGACGGCTGGATCACCGAACACCTGGCCGGCCAGGGCGTGAGCTGGGGGCGCGGCAAGAAGAAGGGGCAGCAGGTGCTCGACAGCGCAGGGCTCTTCTATGTGCCGACCGCCGACGGCTACCTCGGCCTGCTGCTGGAAGCGGGCGAGTGGGCCGCCATGCCGGCCGGCAAGCCGCATTTCTTCGATGCAGGCGAGGCCGAGTCCCTCGAAGGACTGCCGGCCGCGCTGCCGCTGTTCGAAGCCTTCGTCGAAGAAGTGCTCTCGCTGACGGGCAACGACGCGGACGACGAGTAGTTGCCGTGTTGCTCCTTCCCCCGCTGGGGGAAGGCCGGGATGGGGGCACGCGGCGTTTGCAAAAGCCGTGCGTGCGTGAAGGCTGCCATGCCCCCACCCCAACCCTCCCCCAGCGGCGGAGGGAGCCGTTCAGGCAGCCAGCCGGTCGGCCGTGCGGCCCGCAGGCCGCGCCAACCCGAGGTGATCGCGCAATGTGCGCCCCTCGTACTCCGTGCGGAAGATCCCCCGCTTCTGCAGGATCGGCACCACCCCATCGACAAAATCCTGCAGCCCATGCGGCAGCGCGTCGGGCATCAGGTTGAAGCCGTCCGCCGCACCGGCCTTGAACCAGCGTTCGATGTCGTCCGCGATCTGCTCCGGCGTGCCGACGATCACGCGATGGCCGCCGCCGCCCGCGAGTTCGCGGATCAGCTGGCGCACCGTGTAGCCGTGCGTGCGGCCCGCCGCCACCACCGCGTTGAAGAAGGTGTGGTTGCCGTTGCCATTGCCGGGCAGCGGCAGGTCGTCGGGCAGGCGCTCGTCGAGCCTGAGCCGGTCGGGCGCTATGCCCAGCGTGCCGGCGATGCGCGTCAGGCTGTAGTCCCACGGAATCAGGTCGACCAGCTCGTCGCGCCGGCGCAGCGCCTGCGCTTCCGTGCCGCCGACGATGGTGGTCAGGCCCGCGAGCACCTTCACCGCGTCCGGGCCGCGGCCCAGTTCGGCGGCGCGGGTCTTCAGCGCGCGCGCATAGGCGAGCGATTCCTCGAACGACTGCGAGGCCGAGAACACCGCTTCCGCATGGCGCGACGCCAGCTCGCGCCCGTCGGCCGACGCGCCGGCCTGCACCAGCACCGGATGCCCTTGCGGTGGGCGCGGCAGGTTGAGCGGCCCCTGCACCGCGAAGTGCTCGCCGCGGTGCGCGATCGCATGCACCCTGGCCGGGTCGATGAAGCGACCGCCGGCCTTGTCGCCGATGAAGGCCTCGTCTTCCCAGCTGTCCCACAGCGCCTTCACGATGTCGGTGAACTCCGAGGCGCGCGCGTAGCGCTTCGCATGGTCGGGCGTGGCGTCGAGGCCGAAGTTGCGCGCCGAGGGCAGGTCGGCGGTGGTCACCACGTTCCAGCCCGCGCGGCCGTTGCTGACGTGGTCGAGCGTGGCGAAGCGCCGCGCGATGTTGTACGGCTCGTTGTAGCTGGTCGACGCCGTCGCGATCAGGCCGATGTGCGTGGTGGCCGCGGCCACGCAGGCCAGCAGGATGGTGGGCTCCAGCGCCGTGATCGGGCGGAAGTGGATCTGGTCGACGATGGCCGCGTTGTCCGCGAGGAACACTGCGTCGAGCTTGCCCGCTTCCGCAATCTGCGCGGTGCGGATGTAGTGCTGGATGTCGGCGAAGGCCCGGGGGTCGCTCTCGGGCAGGCGCCAGGCCGAGGGGACGAAGCCCGAATGCAGGATGTTGACGTTCAGGTGCAGCTGGCGGGGCCTGGAGGTCGTGGTCGGCTGGCTCATTGCGAGAAGTAGTCGGGCAGGCGGTAGCCGGCCCAGGTCGGGTTGGCCTTGAAGAAGCGCTGGAACTCGGGCGACTGGTAGGCCGCGGCGATGTCCTTCGCGAACTTCGCGTTCTCGTTGCTGTGCTTGACCGCCACCACGTTCACGTAGGGCAGCGTCATGTCCTCGAGCTTCAGCGCCTGCGTGAGCTTCAGGCCCGAGGCCACCGCGAAGTTGCCCTGCACCGCGGCGATGTCGGCGTCGGCCAGCGAGCGCGGCGCCTGCGCGGCTTCGAGCGGCACCAGCTTCAGGCGCTTGGGGTTGCTCGCGATGTCGCGCTCCGACACGCTCAGCGGGCTCACGCCCGGTTTCAGCGCGACCCAGCCGATCGCCGCGAGGATGTTCAGTGCGCGCGCCGCGTTCACCGGGTCGGCCGGCAGCGTCACGGTCGCGCCGTCGGGCACGCTCTCGAGCGACCTGTGGCGCTGCGAGTAGAGGCCCATCGGCGGCGTCGGCACGTGCACCACCGGCACCAGGTCGAAACCCTGCTGCTTGTTGGTCGCGTTGAGGTACAGCGAATGCTGGAAGATGTTCGCGTCGATCTGCCCGCGCTCCACCGCGTCGTTGGGCTGCACCCCCTGGCTGAACTCGACGTACTTCACCGTGTAGCCGAGCTTCTTCAGCTGGGGCTCGATGCCGCCCGTGAATGCATCGCGGTACGGACCGGGCATGAAACCCACGCGCAGGTCGGCGGCGTGGGCGGACACCTGCAGCATCAGGCCGAGGGCAAGGCCGCCGAGCAGCGGGGCGGACCAGCGCGCCAGCGAGGGCGCGCGCAAGGGGAAACGCATGACGGACAACTCCGGGAGGCAAGGGAGCTGCGCACTCTAGGACGCGGTGCCTGCGGCGCGAACGAAGATTCGTGCGCTTGGTTATCCGCTGGGCGAATATCGCGGCGCTCAGCCTTCGCGCTTGAGGAAGTCGACGAACGCCCGCAGCGGCGCCGGCATGTGCGTGCGGCTCGGGTAGTACAGGAACGGCCCCGAGAAGCTCTGCCACCAGTCTTCGAGCACCGGCACCAGCGCGCCGCTGTCGAGGGAGGGGCGCACGTACTCGTCGAAGGTGTAGATCAGGCCCAAGCCGGATTCCGCGGCATGCAGTTCGAGGTTGATCATCGACGCGACCAACGGTCCGGTGGGCGTGATCTTCACCACCTTGCCCTTGCGCACGAAGCCCCACGCCGCCAGCACGCCGCTGGGAAAGCGGTGGCCGATGCAGGCGTGCCGCAGCAGGTCGGTCGGGTGCCTGGGCGTGCCGTGCTTCGCGAGGTAGGCGGGCGATGCCGCGGCCACGAAGCGCTGCGTGCGAGGGCCGAGCGGCACGGCGATCATGTCGCGCGCGATGCTTTCGTCGTAGCGGATGCCGGCATCGAAGCCCGCCGCGAGCACGTCGATGAAGGTGTCGTTGTTGGTGATCTCCAGCGTGATGCCCGGGTGCTCGGCCAGGAAGCCGCTGGCCAGCGGCGGCAGCACGCGCTGGGCGACGATGGTCGGCACGTTCAGCCGTAGCGTGCCGGTCGGGCTGTCGCGGAAGCTGTTGAGCGTGTCGAGCGCGCCGGCGATGTCGTCCATGGCGGGCGCGATGCGTTCGAGCAGCCGCTGGCCGGCCTCGGTGGGCGTCACGCTGCGGGTGGTGCGGTTGAGCAGCCGCACGCCGAGCTGCGATTCGAGCCGGCGCATGGCCTCGCTCAGCGACGAGGGCGACACGCCGCGCAGCGCCGCCGCACCGCGGAAGCCGCGCGCGCGTGTGACGTCGACGAATGCGCCGAGGTCGGAAAGGTCGGGATCGGTCATGGAGGTTGCGCGTTCGTTGCGTACTTCGCGTATTGTGCGATTTGCCGCACAACCTGTGCAGGCCTGGACGGATTATCGAACGGTCCGCTTCCTTGCAGACTGGCGCCATGCCGCTTGCAGACCGCAGGCGGCGACCACCGAACTTCGTGAAGGACTCCAGTGATGAACACACTCCAACTCGGCACCAAGGGCATGAACGGCCCGAAGGTTTCCGCCATCGGCCTCGGCTGCATGGGCATGTCGGGCATGTACGGCCCCTCGGACCGTGTGGAAAGCATCGCCACCATCCACGCCGCGATGGACGCCGGGATCACGCTGCTCGACACGGGCGATTTCTACGGCAACGGGCACAACGAGATGCTGATCGGAGAGGCGCTCAAGGGCCTGAAGGGCTCGCGGCGCGACGCGGCGCTGCTGAGCGTGAAGTTCGGCGCCATGCGCGACCCGGCCGGCGGCTGGGTCGGCTACGACGCGCGGCCTGCGGCGGTGAAGAACTTCGCCACCTACTCGCTGCAGCGGCTGGGCGTGGACCACATCGACATCTACCGGCCGGCGCGGCTCGACCCTGACGTGCCGATCGAGGACACCGTGGGGGCCATTGCCGACCTGGTGAAGGCGGGCTACGTGCGCCACATCGGGTTGTCGGAAGTGGGCTCGCAGACCATTCGCAAGGCCGCTGCCGTGCACCCGATCAGCGACCTGCAGATCGAGTATTCGCTGATCTCGCGCGGCATCGAGGACGACATCCTCGCGACCTGCCGCGAGCTGGGCGTCGGCATCACCGCGTACGGTGTGCTGTCGCGGGGGCTGATCAGCGGGCACTGGAAGAAGGACGGCGCGCACGCGAGCGATTTCCGCTCGCACAGCCCGCGCTTCCAGGGCGAGAACGTGGATCGCAACCTCGCGCTGGTCGACGCGCTGCGCCGCATCGCCGATGCCAAGGGCGTGACGGTGGCGCAGATTGCCATCGCATGGGTCGCGGCGCAGGGCGACGACATCGTGCCGCTGGTGGGCGCGCGCCAGCGTTCGCGGCTCGACGAGGCACTGGGCGCACTCGGCGTGAAGCTCGGCGCCGAAGACTTCGCGGCCATCGAGCGCGCGGTGCCGAAGGGCGCTGCCGCCGGCGAGCGCTATGCGGCGGCGCAGATGGCGAGCCTGGACAGCGAGCCGGGCCGCGCCTGAGCAGGCCGGCTCAGCCGGCGATGAAGTCCTCGATCATCCGCGCCACGCGCTGCGGCTGGTCGTGGTGCAGCATGTGGCCCGCGTCGTCGAGACGCTCGATGCGCGCGCGCGGCACCGATTTCAGCCGCTCGTGGAATTCGTCGAGCGTGTAGCGGTTCTTCCACCAGCCATGCAGGCTGTCGTCGGAGGCCTCGACCATCAGCAGCGGCGCGGTGATGCGGGCGTAGAGCGCGAGCGTTTCGTCGACCCGGAAGATGTGCGCGTTGACGATTTTGTGCGCCGCATCGCCGAGGATCTGCCAGCGCTCGGCGCCGTCGGGCTGGGCGTGGTTCACCGACCAGTGGCTGGCGAGCCAGTTGGCCTTGTCCGGCGTGAGGCGCGGGTTGGTCTTCATGAGGCGGCGCGCCACGCCGTCCACGGCCGAGTAGCCGGCCAGTGCCATCTCGCCGCGGTGCAGGCGCTTGAGTTCGTCGATCCACTGGCCGTAGCGTGCAGGCGCTTCCTCGGGCTTGCGCGCAGGCATGCCGAAGCCTTCGAGGTTGACGAGGCGGCGGATGCGTTCGGGACGCACACCGGCGTAGTGCATGGCGACGTTGCCGCCCATGCTGTGGCCGACGAGGTCGACCTGCCGTGCGGCATCGCCTTCACCTGCGTAATGGTCGAGCAGCCATTCGAGGTCGGCCAGGTAGTCGGCGAGCCAGTAGTTGTCGACGCCACCGCCGTCGGTGAGGCCGAAGCCGCGCCAGTCGGGGGCGATGATGAAACGGTCTTCCTCCATGGCGTCGACCACGAACTGCCAGGAGGCCGCCACGTCCATCCAGCCGTGCACCAGCACCAGGGGAGGGCGCGCAGCGCAGGGCTGCCCCCACAGGCGCACGTGATAGCTGAGGTTGCGCACGGGCACGAATTGGCTGCGGGAAGGGCGGAGGGCTTGGTACATGCGTCCGATGATAAGGAGGCCTTTGTTCTGACGCAGTCCGGCACACGACAGCCGGCGCGCGCGCCCGCTCGGGTTTTGCACCTGCCGCCAGCAGCCTGCCGGGGAGGGCTGTAGCATCCCGCGCATGAAAAAAGTCCAACTCGGTCAAAGCGACCTGCACGTCACCCCGATCTGCCTCGGCACGATGACCTTCGGCGAACAGGTCGACGAGCCCACCTCCCATGCCATCCTGAGCCGCTCGCTCGAGCGCGGTGTCGATTTCATCGACACCGCCGAGATGTACTCGGTGCCCACGCGCAAGGAAACCTACAGCGTCACCGAGACCATCATCGGCAACTGGTTCGCCGCCAACCCCGGCGCGCGCGAGAAGCTCGTGGTGGCCACCAAGGTGGCCGGCCCCTCGCGCAACATGCCGTGGGTGCGCGAAGGCTCGGGCATGACGCCCGCGGACATCGAGGCCTCGTGCAATGCCAGCCTGAAGCGCCTGAAGACCGACGTGATCGACCTCTACCAGATCCACTGGCCCGAGCGCCACGTGCCGGTGTTCGGCAACCTGTACTACGACCCGGCCAAGGAAAGCTCGAAGACTCCGATCCGCGACCAGCTCGAGGCGCTGGGCAAGCTGGTGAAGGCGGGCAAGGTGCGCGCCATCGGCCTGTCCAACGAAACGCCCTACGGCGTGCACGAGTTCGTGCGCCTGGCCGAACAGCACGGCCTGCCGCGCGTCGCCACGGTGCAGAACGTGTACAGCCTGATCAGCCGCGCGCATGAAAACGGCCTCGACGAGACCATGCATCGGTTGAACGTGTCCCTGCTGGCGTATTCGCCCCTGGCCTTCGGCCTGCTGACCGGCAAGTACGACCAGAGCGGCATCGACGGCCCCGACGCACCGAAGGGCGCGCGCATTTCAAGCTACGAGTCGGTGCGCAAGCAGCGCTGGGGCAAGCCTGATTCGCTGCGCGCCGCCAAGCGCTACAACCAGCTCGCGCGCGACAACGGCCTGACGCCCACGCAGCTCGCGCTGGCCTTCTGCTACACCAAGTGGCAGGTGGCGAGCACGATCATCGGCGTGACCTCGGTGGCGCAGCTCGACGAAGACCTGGACGTGTACGGCACCACGCTGTCGCCGGAAGTGCTGGCGGAAATCGACAGGATCCGCCTGGAAATCCGCGACCCGGCCGCGTGAGCAAGAAGACGCAGCACGTCTCGGAAACGCCCGCAACGCAGCTGTTGCGGGCGAACAAGGTCGCGTTCACCGAGCATCCCTACGAGTACATGGAGCACGGCGGCGCGCAGCGCGGCGCCGAGATGCTGGGGCTCGACCCGTTCACCGTCATCAAGACACTGGTGATGCAGGACCAGGACGCCAAACCGCTGATCGTGCTGATGCACGGCAACCGCACGGTGTCGACCAAGAACCTGGCGCGGCAGATCGGCGCCAAGTCGGTCGAGCCGTGCAAGCCGGAGGTGGCGCAGCGCCACAGCGGCTACATGGTGGGCGGCACCTCGCCGTTCGGCACGCGGCGCGAGATGCCGGTGTACGTGGAGTCGACCATCCTCGAGCTGCCGCGGATCGTGCTCAATGGCGGGCGCCGCGGCTACCTGATCGGCATCGACCCGCAGGTGTGCGTGGCGGTGCTGGGCGCCAAGCCCGTTCAATGTGCGCTGGCAGAATAGCCGGCGCCATGACATCCAAGCCCTCCGACTTCTTTCCTTCGCGGCTGGCCGGCAACCCGGGCCAGGGCGCGTCGTTCGAGATGTCGTACCGCAACAGCGAGCGCAGCTGGAGCGAGACGGTCGACCTGTCGGCCCTGCTGCGCGAGACGCTCGCGGCGCGCGGCCACCAGGGCCGGCTGGCGCGTGACGGCTGGATCGTGCTGTCCGATGGGCTCTGGCTGCTGCCGCAGATACTGAGTCTCTCGGTCGAGTCCGCCGACAGGGCGAACAGCTCGACCACCATCGAGGTGGCGCACGCCCGGTTGCTGCCGGGCGGCACTTTCGAGTTCCAGCATTCCGCAGGCGACGATGCGACCGACACCCTGGCGCGCGGTTTCGACCTGTGGGCGCAGGTCGACCTCGTCGTGTACCAGGACGCGCTGCATAAGGAGCCCGCCCACTGCACGTCGATGGAAATGAACTGGCAGGAAGGTCGCGCGCGACGCGTGCTGTTCGGCCCTGTGGCGCACCGGGTGGCCCGCCCCGATGCCGAGGTGGGCGAGGCTGAGGAAGCGCATGCCTTCTGTCCCTGCTGCTTGTTCACCAACACCTGGGACGCCTTCAAGCCGCAGATCGAGTCGGACGCGGTGCACGGCGTGCGCCTGTATGCCGCACGCGATGCGCAGGGCGTGGTGCAGGCCGATTGCCGGGTCGACGGCGAGGACTGGCCGGCCGGTGCCGAGGCGCTGCGCGCCTATGCGGCGCGCTGGCCCGATCGCGGCCTCGAGTTTCGCAAGCAGTATGTTGTGATCCAATCGCCGCCCCAGGCGGTCCTCGCCCAACAAGAACAGATTTTCCCCCGCGGAGTGCCGTCTTGAGTTTCACCTTGCCTTCCCTCATCGCCATCGTGGTGTCGTACCTGATCGGCTCGCTGTCCTTCGCGGTCATCGTGAGCAAGACACTCGGCATGGCCGACCCGCGCAGCTACGGCAGCAAGAACCCCGGTGCCACCAACGTGCTGCGCTCCGGCAACAAGGGCGCGGCGCTGGCCACGCTGCTGCTCGACGCGCTCAAGGGCTGGGTGCCGGTGTTCGTGATCCGGCATTTCGGCGCGCAGTGGGGACTCGGGGAGGGCGTGGCCGCGCTGGCCGGCCTGGCGGCGTTTCTGGGCCACCTGTACCCGGTGTTCTTCGGCTTCCAGGGCGGCAAGGGCGTGGCCACGGCGGCCGGCGTGCTGGTGGGCATCGCGCCCTGGCTCGGGTTGGCGACTGGCGCCACCTGGCTGATCATCGCGGTCTTCTTCCGCTATTCGTCGCTGTCGTCGCTGGTGGCGGCGTTCTTCGCGCCGGCCTACTATCTGATCGGCGGCGGCATTGCCTGGCCGCTCGACCGCACGGTGCTCATCGCGATCATCGTCATGAGCCTGCTGCTGATCTGGCGGCACCGCGAAAACATCCGCCGGCTCGCGGCCGGCACCGAGTCGAAGCTCGGCTCGAAGAAGAAAACGAACTGAAGGACATCACCATGGGCAACATCACCCGCTTCCACGTCGGCGCGCGCCTTTCCGAGACCGCGGTGCACAACGGCACCGTCTACCTCGCCGGGCAGGTGCCCGACGACACCACGCAGGACATCCGCGGCCAGACGCAGCAGGTGCTGGGCATGGTCGATCGCCTGCTGGCCGAGGCCGGCAGCGACAAGTCGCGCATCCTCATGACGCAGATCTTCCTGGCCGACATCGGCGACATCACCGCCATGAACGAGGTGTGGGACGCGTGGATCCCGGCCGGCAACACGCCGCCGCGCGCGACGGTGCAGGCCAAGATGGCCAACGCAGCCTACAAGATCGAGATCGTGGTGACGGCCGCGCAGGCTTGACACCGGGGCTTCAGAAGCGCTTTTCCAGGATCATCTGGTCCGCGTCGCGGCGCATCGAGAAGCGGTTGATGAAGCTGTTGCCCAGCAGCACGAAGGGCATGGACTGCGACGAGACGACGGCGTCGATGTCGTAGACCTCGACGTCGCCCACGCGCACCGATTGCAGGCGCAGCCGGTAGCCCTGCGTCACACCGTTGGCAGTGTTCATCATGACGCGCTGGCCCTTGCTGTAGTCGAGCCCGATGCGCTGGGCGTCGTCGGCCGACAGCGCGATGGACGTCGCGCCCGTGTCGAGCATGAAGGTGACCGGGCGGCCGTTGATGGCGCCTTGCGTCATGAAATGGCCGCGGCTGTCGGCCGAAAGCACCACGCGGTTGCCTCCGCCGCCCAGGCCGACGCCTGCGCCGCCGATGCTCACCGGCGTGTCCATGCGCAGGTTGACGCGCTTGCCCTCGAGTTCGACCACCGCCTGCTCGGCCTGCAGCGACACCAGCTTCACGCCCTGGTAGCTCTCGCCGATGGCCACCGTCTTGGGCGCGCTGCCGTCGACGATCAGGATCGCGCGGCTGCCGATGCTGCCGGTCAGGGTGACGGAGCTTGCGGCGTGCGCCAGGGCAGCGGCAGCCAGCAGCATTGCCGCGGCGACGGGCGCTTTCATGCGGCCGGGCTCAGTCGCGGAAGTTGTTGAACGTGAGCGGCATGTCCGGCACGTCCTTCTTGATGAGGGCCATCGCGGCCTGCAGGTCGTCGCGCTTGGCACCGGTGATGCGCACCGCATCGCCCTGGATCGCTGCCTGCACCTTGAGCTTGCTGTCCTTGACGATGCGGGTGATCTTCTTGGCCTGTTCGCTCTCGATGCCGCTCTTGACCTTGATGACCTGCTTGACCTTGTCGCCGCCCATCTTCTGGACGTC